>JAUQYZ010000151.1 GCA_030587475.1 Candidatus Sigynarchaeum calidifontis | reverse complement strand
ACGCGGGCGGCCATGGCGCGGGCTTGCGCCTCCGCGTCCTTCGTGGCAATCGCGGGATCGCGGCGCGTGATGGTCGCCTGGCATTTCTGCGCCAGGATGTCGGCCATCCAGTCCATCTTCACGCCCTGATTGCCCGACCGGCGCATGGCGTCGAGCAAGTCCACGATGTCCTTTTTCACGAGCCCGAACTGCATGAGGGCAGAATCGAGAGGATCCCCTGCTGGCTGTGGAACATCAGTATCGGAAGATACTCGCTTCGGCAACAACTTGCCCGCCCCCTCGACGCCCACCGCCACGAGGAACGGGCTCGACACGTCGGGGCGGCGGAGGAAGCACGTCCCCGGCGGCAGCTCGGACAGGTACTTGTGCTGGTAGGACGCGTGGCGGCTCCGGTCGTAGAGCTGCTCGTCCTCGAGGCCAAGTGTTAAGGTGATAACATCTCGAGCTTGCGTCGACGGCTGCCGGAAGGCAATGACCGTGCTCGCGTGGGCAAGCAGCTGCTGCGGGAGCTTGACGGGATCCTGGGCCGTGAGGATGAATCGCGATACGGAACCGGCGAGCGCGTTGGCAACCTTGTCCGCGGCTTGCGCCACGCGGGGCGGCAGCCGGTCCGAGCGCTCGTCGTGGAACACCTTGTCGAAGTCCGGGACGACCGCCAGGACGGGCTTGGCTGCTTTGCGTGCTCCCAACCAAATGAGCTTGAGCAAGAGGATCGCCTTGAGCACCCGCTTTTCGGCCCCTTGCACGCCCGACAGGTCGATCACGACTGGCTTCCCCGATGACACGAGGGATTCGATGTCCGGGCTGTCGTGTACCCCGATGTGACTCGCGGACCAGCCGGCGAGGTCGCGCTGGAGGGCGATGGCCACCGCCTTTTCCCCGCCGCTCTTCGCGTCGGACGCGAGCAAGGAGGCCAGGTCGTTCGGCTGCGGCACCTGGTTCTTGGCCGCGGCCGCGTCGACGAGTTCCTGGAGCCGCGTGGCAAGGAACGCTTCTTGCTCCTGGTTGAACGCGTGGATGGCCGACAAGGCGGCGATGGCGAGCGACGCGTGCTGGCGCGTCGCGGGGACGAGCGGGTTGACCGTGCAGCCCTTGCCGGGCGCGAGGATGGCCGCCCCGGGGACGTGGTAGTCGCCGTGGTCGTCGATGATGACGGGGGCGAATGGCGATGGTCTCGATAGGATGATCTTCAGTAATGCAACGCGCTCGGCCACGCGACCGCCCGCGACCACGAGCCCGCCCTCGAGATGGGCGAACTGGATGCCCGCGTCGCACAGCGCATCGAGGGTCTCGGGCTCCACGACCTTGCCGATGACCACGTCGCTGCGCATGGCCGTGGGCGCGTGCGCCTCGACCGCGATGCCGCTCGGCACGTCGGGGGCGAGCTCCTTCGGGACCATGGCCTCGGGCGTGATCTCCTCGCCGAGCATGTACGCCTCGCGGCGGGCGCGGGCAAGATATGGCTCGTCGAACTCGATCCCGTGGCAGGTGCCCTTGAGGGCCGCGTGCATGGCATTCTTCGAGCTAGCGAGGCTCGCTTTGTCGGGAGCGCTCACGCCGGCCTGGAACGAGACCCGCCAGCCGCCCTCGCAGCCCGAATACCACTGCGCCCGCTCCTGCGGGTTCATCTCCGACGCGACGGCGAGGCGGTTGATCTCGCGCATTCCAGATCGTGCCACGAAACTCGCCAACTTGCATTCCTTGAAGGCGAGGACGTAGCGGTAGCGAACCGAGGGGTACTGCTTCATGGCGCGCACGAGGTAGCGGGTGCCGAGGTAGGGCGACAGCGGGATGGACTGCCACGAGTACGTCGTCTTGCATTCTCGTGCGGGTGATTCGACCCGCGCGTAGTTGCCCCTGCTCGCCGCGCGGGTCGCGAGCCACGACAGCAGCGCGGCGATGGCCATGCCCGCGTTGGCGGCGAGCAGCGCCCACGCTGCGACCGACACGGCGAGGTCGTGTGTTGATTCTGCGATCGAGAAGAGGATCGAGACGAGGATGCCGCACGGGATCCACGTGGCGGCAATGGCGTTAGCGCGAATGTTCTTGGAAGCGGGGGCCTGCTCTGCTTGCGGGGCGGGGTAGGGCTGCTCCTCGCGCGTGGCGGCACCCGGCGCGGGCGGGGCGGGGAGCTGGTCGTCGAGGTCGATGTAGTGGGATGAAGACTTCATACAGAAACCGAACGTCGCTTGCTTTTAAGAAAAAAAAGGTGCTATTGCTGATCCTTCATCATTCATTCCCGCAAATTATGAATTCACTCAGATACCCAAGTGATCCAGACCCAAAGCGAGGCGACTTGTTTAAATCCATAGATGATGAAAGAGAGTTTGGATTTGAATAATTACTCTATAAGCGAGGAGGTGCCATTCACGTTCTCGGGAAAAGGCAAATCAGAAGCCATCGAGGAGATCTCGATAACGGACTATGAAATGCTGAAATATGAGTCCATCCAGTCTCTCGTCGACCGCGCGTCTGGCGACAGCATCTTGAAGGCATACAGAATCTTGGAGGCGATAATTGGAAATAGAGATGATAGGAAAGCGATGCCTCCTTCGGTTCCCGATATGAAAGCTCGTATTCTCGAAGCACGGTTAGATGAGAAAGGCCTCCGAAGGATAAGATATGCACTTATTCCTCGCGTTAAATCCGATTATTTTCACTGGTCAGAGATTCGGGGATTGATGAAGGATGCAGGAGCGACAATAGTGGAATTACACGCTGTCACCGAATTGACATTATACCTAGAAAATCTGGTAAAGGAGATCTCAGTTGCAGCACAGAGAGAGGCATTGCACGGGACTAACACCATCACCGCCGAAGTTCTTGAAAAGGTAATACATTCCAAGTTTCCAAGTTGGATTGTACCCCCTCATAAAGTATATGCGGAGGATTCAGATGACCTTGCTGATTTTGATAATGAATCAACGCCTGATGACCACGAAACGTCAATGGGCAAGGATATACGGGAAGAAGCAGCGCGTAAGCGAAGCCGGTTGCTTCAAATCGTATCACCCGAAACCCTCCCAGCATTATCGAGCCAAGATAAGGAGACGGTCGAGGGGAAACTCGCAGCAGTTCCAGCAGCTGGAAATCTTGGTAGTGGCAAGAATTACAAGAAGGGGACGCGAGGTATAGATTCTTCGGATTTTATTGCCATTGCCTCGGCCGAAGAGCAAAAGCGGTTCGAGCTTGAGGTCAAGGTCGACGAAAGGCTTGATAAATGCTTGGTTTGCAAGCACGATCTCATTGGAGACGTCTATATCTGCCCGGCATGTAAGGCAGCTAAATATCATAATTCTTGCGTCCAAGCTTTGATACAAGAAGGCGAATCTTGCTGGAATTGCAAGCAACCATTCCTGAACACCAATAGTGTTGTTGAATCATCTGCCGTCGAAGAAGAAATTCATGCTATAGATGCAATGTTGGCTGTCTTGAAAAGTCAATATGATACAGGAGAGATTTATGATGAAACATTCAAAAAGAGGTCTGAACAGTTACAGAGAGAAAGAAATATTCTGGAGAAGCGAATCGGAGGACAAAAATCGATCCCTAAAGTAAACAACGATTCACATCAAGCTCATTCAAGCGCGCCGGTAAATATCACGGATGAGAATATAACAAAAAATATGCCAGATCGCAAATGGGTCAAGATTTCCTACATTATCAGACAAATGAATATCACGGATATAACAGAAACTCGTTATCTTCAAATAAAGCTCAAACAACTCGTGAACACAGGCAGAATCGAAAGAGAAATGCAAGACGGAAAGTCATATTACCGAAAAAAATAACTATGCTAGCTTAATTGGTACTACTAGACTACTACTCATCTTCATGAGTCGAGTTCATCTGGTGTATATGACACGCCACAAGCGTACGAATCTTAAACTAGCTCGTCGATATGACAAGATTCCCGCTGAAAGAGATAGTGGAGAGCACCATCATTCTCCTGGAAAGACGGGTAAGTGTATCTTCTGTGGCCAACAAGTCGGAAGGGTGAGTCCTGCTTCGAGTTATCACCGTAACAAGAACATCACGAGTCTTACAAGGGCACAAATTAGATGGAAGGCCAGGGACGTGGTAGAATCGAGAAATGGTCGATCTGAAGACACTGCCGTGAGTCGAAAGAAGAAAGGGGTAAAAAAACCATCGAGACCTTCACAGACTATATCTCGACCCGTAATCGATAGAAGGGAAACGAAGACTGAACCCCAGCTCCTATCTAATCGGGATATTCAGATGACCTCCGATCCGATAAACAATTCGTCCTTACCAAAAAAAGCGAAATCCGTGAAGATATCAGAAGAAAACATATTGAAATTCATGCCCGATAACAAGTACGTCAAAAAATCTTATATCATCAAAACAATGAACATTAACGACGATATAGAAGCCCGTTTTCTTGAAGTTAAGCTCAAGATACTCGTGAATAATGGTAAGATCGAGAGAGAGATGCAGAATGGGAAGTCTTACTATAAAAGACGATAGATTATCATTCATTCTTTTCTCACCTCCTTCGCGTGTAAAGATTACCTTTATTTTGTTATGGATGCCCCATTTTTAATGAATAATTTTAATATATTGAATCAATTAACAGATTTGGATTAAATAAATCCTCGTATAGATGTATGTACATCTCCACTTGAAGCACTTAAAATAGAGATAATATCCGTTTCTGATTTCAAAAAAATATGCCATCCCGTGATTGGATCAATATCAATTTTGAAAAATACTTCAGGATCAATAAAAACACTCCAAGACGGGTTAAATCGTCTCGTGATTCCTTTTCTTTTGTTTTCTATGATTGGATCCAGGATAATGAAGGTTCTTCCAACTTGATTCTTGAATCGGATTAATTTGTAGGCCGATATATATGCATTGCTCGGTTCCGTATTCCATGTGATTACTTTTTCAAGTACAGATGGTTCGAAATCTGGTGCAATTAATATGCCTTCTATCTTTTGTGATATCCTTTCTAAAAGAGATTGACCGACCGGGCGACCGGTCGGCCGGCCGACGACCGACGACCGGCGACGACGGCCGGCGACCGGGGCACGACGGGTGATGCGGCAGCGGGGTGGCGATCCTTGTCTCGATGCTGAGTTTTTGCAAGATGTCGATGATCGGCCCGTACCACAGCGCGAATCGCCTCGGGAGGCCGATGCGTGAATCCCTGGCGGGATCCGGCAGGCGCAAGAACATTTCGATCTCACGTGCTCTTCTTTCGCAAGAACACCTCGTACTCGCACGACGTGTCGACGAGCCCGTTCTTCACGTAGACCCGCGGGATCCAGAAAATGTAATCCTCGCCCATCTTGGCGGGCTTGCGGGCGAACTTGACGAAGCCTTGCTCGAGGCCGAGCGCGCTCGTGGCGAGCGGCGGCGCCGTCCCGTGCCTGGTCTCGGCCGCGGGAGGGGCGGGGGCACCCTTGCTGGCCGCCACGTCCAGCGCCACTACTGCCTTCATGACGGGGGCGGCGGGCTCGCCCTCCCGCGTGGCGGCGATGAGCGTGTCCCATTCCGCGACGGTCCTGGTCAATGCCGACGCGACGATGCCTTCTTGCACCCCGTGCTTCCTGCGAAATTCCAGGTGGTCGGCGGCGGGGTTCGCGTCGATGTCGGCGCGAACGGCACGCCGCAGCTCCATCCCGGACAGGGTCATTTTCTTGCCCATTGCATGCACCACGGGACACGAGGTCGCCGGCGGTATAAAGCACTATCGATATATATCCCGGCCGTGACCATAGATAACGTAATAGACGAACCGCTCGGGTCGCGGCGCTCCCGCCGGGCGCGGCGCCCTCGCAAGACGGTGACGAGCACGCGCGTCGTGAAGCACGAGAAGCAGGTCAGTTGCCCCTGGTGCAAGGCCGGGTCGACCATGACGTTCCGGGACGCGAGCGGCGAGTATTGCATGGCGTGCAAGAAGGACTTGACGACGTGAAAACCGATGGCAAGGAAGCCTCGCTAGGGTTTCTTGACCTTTCGCAAGTAGACCTCGTACTCGGCATCCGGGTCGATGTGGCCTTCGCGCACGAGTTGCCGCGGTATCCAGATGATGTAGTTCACGCTGGTCTTGGCTGGCTTGCGCTGGAACGTCACGATGCCCTTGTATCGAGGTGGCTCTACGCCGGGCTGTTGCTCGGTTCCCATGCATGTTTCCCGCGGCGGCACGTCGCCTTTTCCGAAGCGATGCCGGCAAGCCGCGAGCCCTTTCAATCATGGAAACCGAATCGCAAGTACCGTAATCTTAGGATTCCCAAAGTAATACTTGGACCCCCTTAGATTTCGAAAGTAATATTTACAATGATTTACCGAGTTTCATTCTCGAATCCGATGGTATTGACTCGCATTGGTTCAAGATTTCCCTCCGGATGGCGTTAAAATCCGCGCTGGTACGATCCCGGGGACGGGGCAAGCCGACGGGCGAGATGTTTTTTACACGTGCCGGTATCCCGGTGAGGATCACGACCTGGTCGCTGATGAAGACTGCCTCGTCGATGTTATGGGTGACGAAGAGGAGTGTCAAGTTTTCCGATTTCTGGATCCCAAGCAAGTCCGTCTGGAGGGCATTGCGGGTTTGCGCGTCGAGGGCGGAGAACGGCTCGTCGAGAAGGATGAGGCCGTGCGCGGTGGGTAAGGCCAGTGCCCGGCAAATGGTCGCCTTTTGCTTCATCCCACCCGACAACTCCTTCGGGTAGAATTTGCGATACGGATCCAGGTTGACCATGCGGAGGAGTTCAGCGACTCGCCGGTCGCGTTCTTTCTTCGGGATGCCACGGATCCGGAGGCTAAACGCGATGTTTTCTTCTACCGTGCACCATGGAAACAAGGAGGGCTCTTGCGGAATGTAACCGACACTTCCAAGGGACATTGTTGAATCGGGAGAGCCGTCTTCCTCGACTTTCACGGTTCCTCCATGGCCTGCGTCAAAGCCAGCGACGATGCGGAGGAACGTCGTCTTGCCGCACCCGGATGGCCCGACGAGTGATACAACCGTTCCTTGTTTCACCGAGAAGGTCACATCCTCGAGGACGAGGAACATGTTCCCGTGTTCGCTCAAGAACTCTTTCCGAACTCCTTGAAAATGGAAAGTTTTCAATTTATCGTCTCCACCCACTTGATCCCGTATCGTTCTAACGCGATGAAGAGCAACGATATTCCCAGCCCGACGATCGCGAGCATCAACATGCCCGCCATCATGTAGGTGTAGTTCCCGATGTTCTTCATGTCGTTGATGAAGTAGCCAATACCCCCGTCGCTCACGCCGATCATCTCGGCAGCGATAACGCACATCCAGCTGATCCCCACGGATATCCTCGCGCCGGTCAAGATGTTGGGCGCAATCGCCGGAAGGATGACGTGGCGGATGACATCGGAGCGGCTTGCCCCGAGGGAAAGCGCAACATCTCGATAGACGCGTTTTACCCGCCGAACGCCGTCCATGACATTCTGCACGAGCGGAAAGAATGCCCCGATAAAGATAATGAACGCATGGGAAAACATGGTCAATCCGAAGAGGATGATGGCTACGGGAACCCAGGCCATGGGCGGTATGGGGCGGATTAAATCGACGGCCGGCTCGAGGATCTGTCGCCCACGATTGCTCAGGCCAAGGAATAGACCGGAAGGAATCGCCAGGAGCAAAGCAAGAAAAAAGCCGAGCAAAACCCTGGCGAAGCTCATGCCCACGTGCTCGAGAAGCGTGACGCCATGGATCCCGGTCGTGACGATGGGGCCAATCGCAGCCATCGTGGTGAGCGGATCCGGGATTATCATCACCCCGAAGACCAGCTCCTGGATGGCAGACAAGGCCAACCACGAACCGAGCAACATACCCAAGCCTATCGCTGCATGGGATACCTTAACCAGCAGTTTCCTGTCGCGCGGGGACAATCGGCTCATGGAGGCACCTGTTTCCTCCTTTCTTGGATATCGAGGTGAAAGATCTGGGGGCGGCAGAGGATCTTCACGTCCGCATCCACTTTCGTCTCGAAAAAGACCTGGAAATATTTCGCCCAATACTGGCTATACTTGAGGCTGTTCGTGTCGTGGGAAAACACCATCTTGTATTGTCCATCCTCCACGCGCTCGCAGCGGATGCTCCGGAAGTAATTGGCGCTGATCCAGATGACCTTGATCGCCTTGATAACGTCTTTTAACGTCAGATCGTTCAATTTCTTGTAGTTATAGAACCATTCGATTATCTCCGTGGCGTTATTGTTGGTCATCGCTTTCTCGGGGAGGTCGTCGATGTAACTCAAGAAAGCGGTCTTTCCCACGGCGACCATGTTCAGCTCGGATCGCATGAAACCCCAGATCAGGTCTGGATCGAGAATTTGCTTGTTCTCAGGTATCGCAAGCCCGTCGTGCATTTCCAATAGATCTATTGCCTTTTCGATGGTTTTCGAATGGCTGCCATATTTTCCCGAGAGGTTCTTGATTTTCTCGAACGTCACGTCAGGGATCGTCGTGTGCAAGTGCTTGATATGTTCAATGCCGGTAATTGCCATGTGCGACTCAGCGATTTCAGTGCGTATGGTAAATATATTGAGAAGCGATGTTCTGTACATCAATGTACAATTCCAAACATATATATTTATTGGATGTTCATTAACATTTCTGGTATTGGTATCTTTACCACCAGACTCGGTAGATAGCACATGGAATGGACCAAGAAGAAAGCCGTGTTCGCCATTTTAATCATCGCGGCAGCAAGCACGGCTATCGGTATCACTATCTATACAACAAAACCTTCTGACGTGAGAATCGGATATTTGAGAGGCGATCTCCATCAACTTGCATACTACGTGGCTGTAAATCAAAGCTTCTACGAGGATGAGGGGCTCGAAGTTCAAGCTATCGCGTATGCAAACGGCGGGGAAGTGATGACGAGCTTCGAGTCATTCAATCGCCCGATAGACATGGCCTATCTCGGGTTTGCCCCGGCGATAACGCACCGGTTCACGGTAGCCAATGCAAACATCACGGTTCTAGCCGGGGTGAACGTGAACGGAACGGCAATCGTTGTCGACAATTCCATCAATTCGATGCTCGACCTCGTGGGTAAAAAGGTCGCGGTTCCAGCCCGCAATAACATGCAGGACTTCATCTTGCGCATGGCACTCGACGACGCGGGTCTGCAATATGAAAACGTGTCCACAGTCGTTGGCATGTCCGGTAGCGACATGATCACGGCCCTCCAGACAGGAACGATCGACGCTTTCGTCTCGTGGGAGCCGTTCCCGACCCGGGGAACTATCGGTGGCAGCACGGCGAAAGTGCTGGTCAATAGCAGTAGCCTCTGGCCAAATCACCCGTGTTGCGTCGTTGCTGCTCATGACGCGTTCATCTCCAGTCATCCTGATATCGTCGCAAAAGTGCTAAAAGCACACGTCCGCGCGACCCGATGGGTCCACGACAACCCCGAGGCAGCCAAGCGCATCGCGATGGATGCCATGAACTTGTCCTACGAGCAAGCCACGGTGGCGATGCGCAACGTCGGGTTCGAGTACGACCCCATCTTGCCAGAATACGTGACCTTCTTGCAGAAACTCGTCGCGCTCAACCCGAGCGTGTCCATGAGTTCCCCCTACATCCCGCAAGGCATGAACGAGTCACAATTCATCGATTACTTCGTGAATCCCGCTATCTTGCACTCTGTCGCATGATATTTCCCGATCTTTTCAAATCCGCCATGTCCAGCATTCGTTTTTATAACCGGGCAGGAGCACACAAATCTTCCGCTATCGCTTCATTGCCTCGCTGGTACGCGAGTCCCGGAGCGTCATGGTCGACCTGGCCTTGCACCAGGGGCAATCTATCTGCTTCTCGTGCTTCACCACGTGCATGCTCGTCCTCTACCCGCATCCTTGCGGCGCCCGGCGGGAGCGCCTCGGAATGTCTATGACGTTGTTCAATTTCATCGACAATCACGTGTCGAAAGGAACTCCATTCCTCATCCTACCTAACTCGTGAATTCCAGGAAAAGTTCGAGATACCTTAGCCGCTTCAAGACGGGCGCGTGCTTCGCGAATGCTTCTCTCATGTTCCGCTCGGCGAGCCGATGCGACACGGCGAGCACGACGAGCAAAAACGAGAACATGGAATAGAGCAAGCCTATAGTTAGCCTCAGGTTTGGGTCCGGTAATTGAATCATAGAGGCTTCGCGAGGCTCGATCGGCGGCATGGAACCATCGCCTCGCATGCGCGAGCGCGCGGCCGCGCCCCGTGCAAACCCTTATAACCTCGTTCGCGGCAGATCGCGCTGACGAACCGAGCGGCACGCGAGCAAAACGCGGGTGTGGCCCGGCCTGCCTTTTTCCGATCGCCCCCGTGGCGACCGCCCATTACCAAAAAATACTCCCATCTCCCCCCTGGAATACCTGCCTCTTTTTTCGGCCGCGGCCCGCCCTTCCCTTTTCGATGCGAGTACAGATTAATTGAGCCCGCTTCACGATCGGCCGTTCTACGATGATTCAGACATGATCAAAGTCCTCATTCCCGCTATCGCTGAATTCATCGCCCGAGATGCCCAATTCCTTGATGTGCCTGGCGAGCTTTGGGATCGCCTCGCCGACCATCTCCTTCGTCTTGGCGCCCGTGCACACGACGCGGCCCGTGGAGAAGACGAGGAACACGACCCTCGGTTCTGTCATGCGATAGACCATGCCGGGGAAGACCTCGGGCTCGTACAAGACATTTTCCATGACGACCGCCGCCTCGTTCAGGTCGATGGACACGTGCAAGTTGCCGCTCGCGACGACGTTCTGGACAGTGACGGTCGGTTCTCCCAAGATATCCACTCTCGCCGCCTTGATCCGCGCGATCACCATGTCGGCGACCTTCCCTGCATCGCTGGCATCGCGGAGGCCGGTCACGACCATCTTTCCGCTGCTGAACACGAGGACAGACGCTTTCGGGCTGGCGATGCGCATGACCAGGCCGGGGAATCGCTCGGGATTGTACTCGCAGTCGGGATGCTTGCGGGCGATCTGGTACAAGTCGACATTCTTGCCTTCCGGGACGCCCACGGCCACAGTTGCGACGATGTTCTCGACTTTCCACTCGGGCTCGCTCTTTCGCTTGCTCTCTCGCCCGGCCTCTCGCCCGCGGGCCGGAACCGCTGATGCCATCCGTTTCTTTGCCATGTCCGATCATTCCACCTGGCTCATTACAAGGATTCAAGAAGCGCCGTGGTTGCGGCATTCAGTGGCGCTGTGAAGACAGGGAGCATCGCTCGTGATGCTTATTATACAGAGGAACGATGACCGTGTTCGACATTTTCGTTCATAAAGGTTTAGTCGCATTGTTGCAAAGCGATGGTCGAAGGAACACCACGCGAAACGATACCCGCAGTACAACCGCCATCGTGTCAACGGGGATGTCCGTAACAGGATGGATCGACGCGACGTCGCCGAACCCTTGACCGATGGCCTTTATTATTCCAGCTTCTTGGTGCCGGAGATTACCTCGAATTCTTGAAGGATGACTGTAAATAATGATCATCCTACGCGAACGACAGATTTCTAAGCTGAGTCCTTTAGACGGACATGGTTATATATACTCTCGCTTGCATTGATGCCACGGTCATAAATCCATTACTGAACCTCCGTGATTCCCCTCTATCTTGCAATACCGTGTCACTTGCTTGTACAATGCTTCAAGGGAGAATGGCTTGTACTGTCATCGTTCTTCACCTTTCTACGACACCTCTCAAATCTGTTGGTTAAGAAGAGATGATTGGCACGGCTATCCCTTCTTGGCTCCAATCCTTCACGTGCCAGGAACTCGCCCACAGCTTGTAGGCGAACCGAATGTCTGCACCCCTACGGTCGTCCGGTTGGCGTGCTTGGTCAGGTCGCTGGCCCGGAGTGTGATTTTTTTCTCCAAATCTTCCAATATGGCCCCTTGCTCCTTTGCTGCGCTCTTTTTTTTCTCTGCACTTGATAAAACTCAGTTCTGCTGGCCACAACAAAATGCAATAATAACTTGTTCCAAGCGAATCCCTTGATCGCGGTCACGATCAAGCTGAATACATCGCTATTCTTCGTCGATCCGGTGTTGATCTTGGTTGGCGGCATCGTTACGCTAACCAAGCCTCCTGAATGATGAAATGAAATCCCCGTCGTAGCATATACCATATGATCAAGTCGATTTGGCAATTCTCGACAATTTTTCTTTCTTTCCCCGTGTTATCGTTCCCCCGCAAAAGCCCTAAACGAGCGGAGCCGGAAGGCGTAGCGAGCGCCTTGATCTGCCCAAATAATAGGATCCGCGTGATAAAGGATTTCTTTCATAATCTGCTGAGATCCTCTCCAGGCGAGACACTTTAGCGCAGGTGCATACCCGTGCGGCAACCGCAGGATCCATGGCCCGGCCGCTGGGTAAAGCACCGGAGCGATTAACGCTCGCCCCGATGGCGAATGCGTGGTATGCGTATAAACCTTTTTATATTATTTGTACCAAGATGGGGGCGGCGATCAATATGATCAATATAAAACACAAGCAGTGGCTGGCGGACATCGTCTTAATTTCCGTAGTCTTGTTCGGCGTGTCAGCGTTCGCACATCCATCTCACCCAGATGTAACTGTCCAATTGTTCGTACCAACGCTGGTCGGAGCTTCAAGCGATCCGACATCATTTCTATCCACATGGAGCACGACATTGACGAGTACCGGCTCCAGCGCCACCAACCAAATCAAGTTACCTCTCGAATCGACAGGGACATATAATTTCGTCGTGGCTTGGGGCGACGGGACCAGCGACACGATAACCCTCTGGAATCAAGCGCAAACTATACACACTTACACGTTGCCAGGGGTGTATAATATAAACATCACCGGGACGATCCGGGGCTGGTGCTTCAATAACGGCGGTGATCGGTTGAAATTGATCGAGATTTCACAATGGGGCACACTTCAGCTCAAAAATTCCGCCCGTTACTTCTACGGATGTTCAAACTTAGAGCTCACGGCGACAGACGCTCCCGATCTAACAAGTACAACGACCTTATACTTGGCTTTTGGGAGCTGTACGAACCTCGGGAGTGACGGGAATATGAACAATTGGGACGTATCAAGCGTGACGAGCATGCGTGCGCTATTTTATAAATGTTTTTCCTTCAACCAGCCCATCGATTCCTGGGATGTGTCTCATTTCTTGGCCAAGCCTCGTTTTTTACTAATGGCGAGCAATCCCACGACACAGATCGCCCCGGCCACGATGATCGAGCCGACGATGATCGAGAGGCCGACATCGATCACGCTGGGCTGCTCGCCGCCGCTATTCATGTACTCGTCGAGCAGTTCTTGCAAGCGCGTCGCGTTCCCGTCCGCCCATTGCAAGAGGGTGAGGAGCAATGTCTTGTTCCCCTCGAGCATGGCGAGCAAGGCGAGGTATTGCGTCTGGTCTATCATGGGCGTGTCGGTCGCGTCCAGCGGATCGGACCAGAGGTCGATCTCGTAGCCGTCGAGGAAGTTATCGCCGTCCGTGTCGACCTTGAACCTGTCGGTGTGGTGGATGGACCACTCGTCGAGGTCGGGAAGACCATCGCCGTCGAGATCCGAGGTCGCGTCGATCGTGTTCTGGTCATAAATGTTGGCACACGCGTCGAAGATCTGGTTGTACGCCGCCCCGTCCTTGTTGCCGGCGATGATATTCCTCGCGATGACGGTGGAGAAAGCGCTAGTCGAGATATAAAGCCCAAAGTCCGTGTTGTTAACGAGAATATTATTGCAAATGACATTGCCCGTGCTCGAATACAGTTGCATCCCGTAAAAACCACATCGCCGCACGTCGTTGCCCTCGACCACGTGGGTGCCGCTCTGGTAAAGGTAAATGCCGAAATAGTCCTGGTCCCATATCGTGTTGTTTCGCAAGACGTTCTGCTGGCAACTCGTTATGTAGATGCCTGCACCCCCGTTCACCATCACGTTCGATTCGATCGCGTTCCCGTTGCAACTTGCCTTGAGGGTTATCGACTGGCTTGTCCCGTTCCCAAGGCGGTTCCCGATGATCGAATTGCCGGAGGACGTGGCCAAGAGGATGTCGGCGAAGTCCGACGACGCTCCGTTGATCGTGCCGGTGATCGTGTTGCCGCTGATCGTGCTGTTCGCCAGGTTGGTCGCGTAGAGGGCAACGTCCTCGTTCCTCTCGATCGTGTTTCCGACGACCGTGACATTCTGCCCGTGAAGCACCATCCCGTAGCCAGTTAACCCGCCCTCGCCGTAGTTGTCGTACAAGTGGTTATCGGATATCGTGTTGTTCGCCGAGTTCCCGTGCATTATTGCAACCCAGTGACTTGAATAGATCGTGCAGTTGTGCACCGCGTTGAATCCACAATTACCGTCCATCACAATGCCGTAATGGCAGTTACCGACGGTGCAATTCTCCACGCGGATGTTGGTGCAATTGGTGAAACCGACCCCGCATTCCGTCGACCCCGAATTGAGGACCGTGCAGTTCTTGATCACCAAGTATTTCCGAGTGTCTTCTATAACGATCCCGGATCCAGAATATCCGCAGTCAATTTCCAGGTCCTGGATCACGTAGGGGGTGCCCGGGTCGCCGGTTCCCGTCTTGTTGGGGAACGCGGCCAGGCCGGAGTCATATTGAATGGAAATCGGCGCGTGAGGAGACGACGCGTGCACCTTAGAGACGAGAATTGTTCTATTTCCCTCTGGCTGCGGCGTGAAGAGCACGCAAGGTGCAATCAATAATATCGATAGAAGCCCGACGAGCAACGGGCCATGCTTTTTCCAAATCATCGTGTCCACCCTTACTATCAGAAGTGATGTCAACATCGCAGAAGGCATTCAAGAATGTTTAGAGCGACACGATTGTTCGGCCATCACGCAACTGCCTCTTGCAACCCCGCCAGCGCTTTCTCGACCAGGCCAGGCGAGAACGAGTGGTGCTCGAGCAAGAACCGCCGCACCGCGCCCGCGTCGGCAGTCCGCCATTCCACGCTCGTCGCCCGCTCGTCCATCGCGGGCTCGAGGAACCGGGCACGCGCCTCGTCGATGAACGCGGAGAACGGCTGCTTGGGGCTGGCGACGCCGAGGCACGACCAGTCCCGGCCCGGCAGCGACGCGATGATGTCCTCGATGCGCCCGCGCGCCACGAGCAGCTTGAGCGCCGTGCGCGGGCCGATGCCGGGCACGCCGGGATGGTAGTCGGTGCCGACGAGGATGGCGAGGTCGACGAGCTGGGCGCGCGTGATGCCGAGCCGGGCGAGCTCGTCCTTCAACACGATGCGCCTGGCCACCTTCTGCTTGACCGCGAGGTTGTTGACGACGACGGGCGCGCCGTAGAGCAGGGCGTCCGCGTCGCGGGTCACGACCGCGTCCACGACGCCGCGCCGGGCCAGCCACGCGCACTGCGCCTCGCCCTCGCCGGGGGCCTCGACGACGGGCATGCCGAGGTGGCGGAGCAGCGCCTTCGACTCCTGCTCGGCGATCGGGTAGGCGAAGTCCATGCGCGTGGCGACGGCCCTGGCGAGCGGGATGGCGCCGGCCCGCATGGCTTCGCCGTGCATCTTGCGGGCGGCGAGGTGCTTGTCGTGGAGCTGCTCGCGCGTGAGGGCGTTGCGCCCCTTGGCGTCGCACGCGCCGTCGAAGACGTAGACCGGCCAGATGCGGTGCTGGACGAGGTGCAGCGTGCGGTAGAGAAACCCGCGGAGGTGGTTGATGAGACGGCACGTCTTGTCGACGAGCACGAGGCGGTTGCCGGGGTCGGCGGGGGTGGCGAGCGTGACCTTGAGGAACTGGTGCAGCCACGCGGTGCCGTCGATGGCGACGGCCTGGCCCGCGAGGTCGCGGTCACGGGTCACGGTCGGCTGCAAGAGCTCGTGGAACTTGGATCCCATGTTAAGATGGGAATCTATGTGCAGTTAAACGAAAAAAAAAATGAAGATTTGAGGATTTCTATACTCTGCGGCCTCGCATCGTTCTCGAGTAATCTACTGATCCATCAGAGTTCTGATGCGAGTGTCCGTGCTCTTTATCCCCGCTATTCGAATAGTAGATATCTTTTCCGCCAGCTCCATCGCTCTTTTCGATAAGGCGATTTGGGGTGACGTTGTCACTCAAGCGAATTATTTTTTCACGGGTCATTGGGCACCACCGAAACTCCCTCTTTGTTAGGGATATTCCTTTCCTCCGCGACCTATCGTTCTGCCATCATTCTTAAGATGAATGCCTTGGTTTCCACAATAATAATTAACACTACCATTTCCCACAGAACCAAGCCTTGGTTCGACTTTAAAAATGCCCGGAATGCCATCCACCTTGAATTTAACAGTATTGAGCTGGATTTCGACCATTTTTCTTTTCACCTTGTTATTTGTTCTCGTGTTCTTTTGATGTATATGATTATAAGCTTCATTACAGCCATGTATGGTCAATGCAAATCCACATATTTAAACACATCGGGGGCGGCGACAAGGATATTGGTCAGAATATCATTATCGTGAAATATAGTAATAATATCGAGTGCATAGAAGGGTAACTCGATTGTCATTTCTGTTGCACATGGAATCTGGCTTTCACGAGTGACCACCAAAAAAGATTTTAGAATAATGTAAAAGATCACCATAAAGATGTCATCATCTAGTCATAAACCTCGCAATCGTCATGATATTTCGGAATTAGAAAGAAACATAAGGAAGGTCGAGGAACTTAGAACTATAGACGATTCTCAATTTACCCGCGCTATTGTCACAATTGGAAGTTATCTTGGAAATCCGAGTAAAGGCAGTTATGATCCATATATTTTCTTGGTTCTTGCATTGCATCAGAGTTTGACTTCCCAAGAAATTAGCAGAATATGTTTTCCAGATTCTGAATCTCAAGTAAATACTATACGGAATAATCTTAATGATCTATACAATCAAGGAAAGATCAACAGAAATCAGTCTGAGAATCGATCCTTTGTCTATTTTCTTGCAGATAACAAGGTCAAATCAGAATTATTCAACATATTACAAATTAAAACACCTCGATCGCCAGTAATGAGTCACGATCTAATTTCAGAGTTAAGATCTTTGCCGGGTATTAACGACGACGGAACTGGGACAGTTCTATTACCCCAATCATTTAGCCGGGAATCGATGTATAATCTTCTGATAAAGAATGCGACAGAAGAGATCTATTTTGTAGGAATTGGGAATACAAATTTAACTAAAGATGGCCTATTATCCGCTGACGCAATATTAGGCCAGCGTAAGATGCGTGAGCAGGTTAAAAAACGCTTCTTGATGTTAGATCCTCGTGTCTTTGACCAAGCCGGTTTTGAAGACATAATGAGACATTTTCTCGGCTGGAGAAACGATGTCGATATAAGGGCGATGGTAGAGAAATCGCTTGAGGAAATGAAGAAATATTGTACATCAAACAAATTACAAAGTTCGTTTCGTGTTTATTCCTCAATTCCTTCAGCAAGTCTTATGATGATTGACCCCCAGACAGAAAATTGCACTATCGCGCTGGAAGTTTTTCTGCATCAAATTCCGAAACCCAATCGTCCACATCTAATCCTCTATCCTGTAGAGAAAGTCAATTCTTTATATTCATCCCTCAAAGATTCCATTTTAGCCCTCTGGAATACATCAAGGATAATCTTTCCTGCATAATCAACTTATTCTAAAAATACCGACCTTAGATGGATATAGACGAAACGAGCCGGAAGTCTTCAATGGTAGCTGTTAATGCCGCTTGCATTGCCACTTCATTCCCGGTCTCCAGCGCCTCGCCGAGCGCCGCCGCGTGCCCGTTGCACCGCGAGAGCAAGTCAGCATATCGATCGAGCTCGCCGCGTTCTTGCAAGGCCTGGAAGATGGCCACCATGTCACCGAGCAACCGCTCGCCGAGCGCCCTCACGTCGCCGCCTGGGTATTCGTTCGTGATGGCTAGCTCGGTTTCCAAGATGCGCTCGTGCAGCGGGTCCATCTCCGCCACGTTCCCGGCGTGCGCCGATCGCTCGAGCGCCGCCTCGCCGTACCGCGTCATGCGGGCGGTCACGCCCTTCTTGAGCCCCGACGGGTTGAAGCCGTCCTCGGCCAGGATGCCCCGCCCCTCGAGCGTCTCGATGATGCTGGCCGCCATGGCGCGGGTGCGGGCCGCCGCGTCCCTGGCGGGCAGGCCCGGCTCGCGTCGCGTGATGGTCGCCTGGCACTTTTGCGCCAGGATGTCGGCCATCCAGTCCACCTTCACGCCTTGATTGCAATCGGTCGAGAAGGTGCTGCAAGCCTGGTCCAGGTTCGAGAAGAACGGCGGATACCCGAAGGAAGTCGATGCGGACTATGCGCTCTACTGGCATGATCACTTGCACTGGTGCCCCCTCAACCCGAACGAGATCAGCCTTGCGGAGGCCACGCAAGATGTCGGGAAGGTTTATCTAGACATGTATCACCTCGAACCGAACCCCTTGTACCTGGAAATGGCACGGGCGGCGGCCGACGCGATCGTCGCCGTTCAGGACCCGAAAACGGGGGCCTGGTGGGAGCGATCCATGTTCAACGAGCAAGGCACCGGGATGCAGCCCGATCCTAATAACCCATACCACCAGTGTTACTACGCCGACGGCTACGTGCTCTCGATCATCCAGTTCTTGCTGCAGATGTACCAGGAGGAGGTGCAGCAGTCGAATCAAGCCAATGCCATGAAATACCACGACGCGATCGTGCGATGCCTCGAGAACATGAGGGACAATCGCATCGCTGGCGGCGCCTGGAACAAGAGGAGCCTGGCGATCCCTGGCAGCTATGGCTTCGGGTCGGTCCTCAACGATGCCTCGACGGTGAACAACATCCGGGCATTGTGGCTCGCGTCGAAGGCCTTCGGAGGAAGCCCGGCCACGGCCATTCCATGGGCGGCAACTATCGCCCGCGATGTGCTTGATTGGCTGATCCGCGTGCAAGGCAAAGGCGGCGCTTCCTACCAGGCGGGATGGGCGGACCAGTATTCCGAGGCAGTCTACCAGTACGACTTGATCCGCGGCCCGTCCCGGTACACGGGCATCGGGGGTTACGACCGTGGCACGTTGATCGGGAACGTCGCCGACTATCCCGCGTGGGGGAGGGCGTTCGAGCCACCAGCGATGAGCACGCGCGCGACGACGGAAGTGCTGGACTTGTTGTTCGACATGTGGCTTGACACGGGCGAAAACAAGTACCTGGCGCCGTTCCCCGCCGCTATCTCGTGGTTCGAACGGCCTGACATGCGCGCCAGCGCGATCAACCCCTTCGATGGCGTGTATTACGACGACGCCTGGTATCTCTATTACGAGCTGGGGACGAACAGGCCGATCATGGGCTTGAACGATGGCGGGCCATATGCTGCAACGCCGTACACGTACGATCTCGATGCGGGGCGATGTTGTTACGGCTGGTTCGGCTTTTACCTCAACTCGACCATCCAGAAATACACGGAGGCGGCGGCGCTGAATTTTTCCATCGGCGCCGTCCGCGAGCTGTGGGCATCGAGGCAGTGCGATGGCCCGTATAGCGGGGATCCCGCGGGCCTGGAGCCGGCGGCGCTACAATGGGTAAACAGCTTGAACACGGACGGGTACTGGGTCGTGAACCGCACGCAATACACGATCCACGATCCCGAGCCGTACACGATACAGATCATCCGCGTCGCGGATCTCGTGTATGGTGCCGGCTTGCTGATGCAATTCATCCGTTCCAAGTTATAAGTTAAGACAGAGAATCGATCTATCATGCCCACAATGCATATCGCGTGTGTCCAGCTCGCGTCGAAGCCTTTCGACCCGGCCGCGAATCTGGATAAAGCTGCGGCACTCATCACCCGCGCCGCGGAGGAGGGGGCCAACATCATATTGCTCCCCGAGGTCTTTAACCCGGGCTATTCATTGGTTGATAAAAGCTACGTGTATGCAGAGCCTATCAATGGCACGACTGTCTCCCGCATGTGCGAGCTCGCCGCCAGCCTTGGTGTTTTCATCGCCGGCGGCCTGGGCGAGCGCACCGGCAGGGATTTTTACAACGCCATGATCTTCGTCGGCCCGACCGGGCTGCTCGGCCACTACAGGAAACGGTTCGTGACGTCGCTGGAGAACAAATACTGGAAGCGTGGCAACGCCGGGCTCGTCATCGAGACAAGATTCGGTGCCATCGGTCTCGGCATCTGTGCGGACATGCAACACGCCGACATGTGGCGGGAATACGCGGGGAAGGTCGACCTGGTCCTCATATGCTCGGCATGGGGCAGGCCCGAGAAGCATGCCACCACGGCCTATGCCCGCTCGGAGGAACGACAATGCAAGGAGCTGCCCGCGCAGATTTCCCGGTGCCTCCACGTGCCCGTGGCCTACTGCAACGCTGCGCACGAGTGCGAGGGCTCCTTGCCGCTGGTCGGCAAGATGTACTGCCTGGGACACTCCAAGATCGTGGACGACGGGAAGGTCGTGGCGGCGCTGGATTCCAGCGACGAGGCGATCCTCCACGGGACAGTCGAGACGAAGGAAAATCGGGCTGAAGTGTGCGTAAGTGCCTTCAAGCCGTGGGTGCGCCATTCCCTTGTTGAGAGATTGACGAGCTTTTTCGTGGATGGCATTGGCGGATGGTATGGGCGAGCATACTACGCCCGGCACAAGCGGTGCCACGCGCCGGCGTGATGCATGGCATGTTCTCGTTACGAACCAGACCATCATTTGTTCTTGTACAACACGTGGTATCGGCTGAAAACGCCGATACTTTTTTATGGTGGGTTCGCCAGGTTCGTGCCTCACACGCCCATTTCTTCGAGCAATCGGTCGAGCGCCTGAGCTTCCGGGGTCGCCAGCTGCTCGACCGGCATCACGTTGTACATCTGTCGCACGAACTCGGCGACTTTGACGACGTAATTGGTGAAATATCCCCACGCGTTCTTGCTAGTCTTTATGCTCGGGTCGAGCGCGTCCTTGATCGTGATCTCGACGCACTTCTTGAGGTTTTTCGATGACCCGGTGGGATTGTTGCATTCGATGATCTCGGAACCTTGCTCGGCGCCGTCCGGAAGGTACTCTTTTAGCATTTTCGCCGCGTCGGGGTCTAGAACCTTCGATTTCCCGAACAGCGTCAAGAAATATGTGGGGGAGCCCGTCTCGTCGTTCACGAAGGCGCCCAGTTCGAGTTTCCCGTTCGGGCTCTGATATGTGAGTTTCATAAGTATAGCTCCGTTCCGATATTTTAATCCGAGCTGTCGCGGGTTCCGGGTCGAGCCCGAAGGTTTCCTCACGGTTCCGCACGTTTACATGCAGATGCTGGCGCCCGACGGCTCGTCTCCTTGCCAGCTTGGCTCCTTGAAGGAAATGCCATGCTGCTTGTAGATGCCAGGCACGTGTCCCCACGAGGAACGTGTATTTGAACGGATCGCCATCACTCACGCGATCGTCCTGATTTTCGGGGCGTGATTTAGAAAAACGATCGTTTCGCTTTTTATTGATGATGCTTTCCCGCGATTAGCTAAGTTTTTCCTTGATTTGCAACAACCGGGCTTTTTTATACTCGAGATCCTTATTCGTGATGTCGCCCTTCGCGTTGGCCACCTCGAGGTCGACGATGATCGCGTCCAACCGCTCCAGGTGCTTGATCGTCTCGTTTTTGACCGCATCATTGTTTACCGCTTGCTCGACCTCGTCGAGCACGGCGGCATAATCAATGGATTCGCCGGGCTTGAAGAGCAAGTCGATCTTGAATATACGTTCCTCGATCGCACTTGCAAACTCTTCATCGTCGATGCTCGATGCAAACTCCGCGAGATCGACAAAAATACCCTTGGCCGCGTCCTTGTCACCAGTCACGAGGGCGAGCTCGGCGATATCAACCTTCTCCTCGGCACCGAGAGCCTTGATCCACGCGTGGTCGCGGGCATCCATGGTGATTATGTCAGACGCGATGCGGCAAACCATATCAGCATTCTCCTCCGTAGCTGGCTTCGCTTGATTGGAAACGTCGGTAGCGGAGATCTCGCCCGCGCCCAAGACGATGTCCGCGGCTTGCCCACCTCTATACTTCCATTTCGGGTCGATGAAAGCCTGGCAAGCGTGACCGCACGGCGCGACGAGGCTGATGGTCACTATCCCCTTCTTGCTCTTGACGGCCTCGAATTTACCAACCGGCACGCCGATGCAATAGGTCATTTTACATGCCGGGCATTCCATGTCGATTCGCCTCGTCTCCTCGATCATCTATCGATGCCACCTGGATTGTTCTTAGGGCTAATGATGAGAGGCGGCTCCGTGATAAGAATGTTCCATCACCACCACGAAGTGCCAGGGAACCAATAATAAGCCCCGTGCAAGCACTAGCGCATGCTCGAAGTGCTTCGAGTCGTGCTCGATCTATTCATGATCTTCTATATTTCCATGTGGATCATCTTCCCGGCATACTTGGCCAACGCGGTCGCGGTTCCAGTTTCGAGGGGGCACCAGTTCCACCCTATCGATGGTGGAAAAATGCTACGGGGCCAGCGCGTGTTCGGAGATGGCAAGACGATCGAAGGCTTCTTGCTTTCGAGCGCGATCGGTATCGGCGGCGGTCTTGTGCAGTGCCTCCTGTCACCTCTCTTCCTCGTACCGAGCTTGGCGTGGCATGACTTCTACGGGTCGATCCTCGTTCCGCGCGTAGACCTGGAATTGTACGTTGCCGCAAACATTCAAGCTCTCGCGCGCGCCTTGCTCTTCCCGCCGGGTGCCATGCTTGGCGATCTCCTGGGATCATTCATCAAGCGACGCCTCAATATCTCACGAGGGGCCAAAGCCCCCGTGCTCGACCAGCTGGACTTCATCGCAGGCACGATTTTGCTTTCGCTCGTGGCCGTCCCGATCGGCGGGAGCTTCCTCCAGCTTGGTCTCATATATGTCGTTGTAATCGTTGTGCTCACGCCGTTCATCCACAGAATCGTCAACAAGCTCGCGTACAAGATAAATATCAAGCCAGTTCCTTATTGAAGCCGGATTCGCCCCTCAAGCACCTCGAGTAAACGACGGGACCTGCACGGGCCGCCCTGTCCTCGCAGCCTCCACCGCGCATATCCCCGCGATGCATATATTCGCCGAGACACGCGCTGACAAGGCCGGCTGCCGTCCCGCCTCTATAGCCGCGATCCAATCGAGCTTGAGCCGCACGTTCCCTCCCCAGTGGCCGCCGATCTCGAAGCCAGCGACCTTGTCACGTTCCCGCCAGCCAACCCGCTTGGTTGATCCGGCACGCTGCTTCCTCTTGCTCACGACAAACCCGTCCGCCATGAAAAGGCGGCCCGTGCCCCCGGGCGAATGCAGTTCGAACGAACCGAAGCGGCCAGTCAGCAAGAAGAATCGCCTCGGCGGCTCCCGCGCATACACGTAACCGCCAGCTACCTTGCAGATCGCCCCGGCCGCGGTCTTGAAGAGCGCAACCTGGAAGGATGATGCCGGCTTGCAGATCGGGTGGTCTGGGTCATCGCCTATCGTGTTCGCATAGCTCCAGACCTCGGTGAATGTCGCGGGCGTCTTCAACCCCCCCATCCCGATCATGGCAGGGCCGATGGAGTGCGCGTACATGAGCGGGTCGAACTCGGCATACCAAGAGTCAACGCGGGGCACCTCGGGGCCACCGGGCCCCTTGCGGAAGCGGAATGTCACGTCGTGGATGTACTCGGACTCGCAATACACGACCGGCCCGATCTTGCCGCTCGAAACCAGGTGTGCTGCGTAGAGGACGCCGGACAGGAAACAATATTCCTCGCTCAGCGCATACGTTGCTTTCGTGCTCTCGTCGGCCGCGGCGACGACTTTCTCAACATCTACCCTCGACAGGGCCATGGGCACCTCGGACAGCACGTGCTTGCCCGCTTCCAGGGCGGCGATGGCTTGCCCGGCGTGGAACCGAGGGGGACTGCTGATCAGCACCGCGTCGAGGCCAGGCACGTCGAGCAGCGCGTCGAACGAATCGACGGATCGAACGCCTTTCTTCTCGAGTGACGCCTTGCACGCGGGATCCGGGTCGAAGCCGGCGACGATCTTGAGATGCTTGCGCAACCGGGGATGGATCGTGTTTTCGAGCAGGTGCCCGCGGCCGTTGGGGCCGAAACCGGCGATGCCATACGAGATCATTTGCCCTCGAAAGAGCTTTCCGTTGGCCAGGCTAATAATCCTTCATACCAGCAAGCATCAATTAGCCGGGAGATGAAGATAAGAAAATCAGTATTTTCCGCGAGGACGTTCTTCTGGCTCGACAGTTTCGACGAGCTCGGTGCGGTTTTTCTCGATCTCGTCAGCGGGAGAGCAGTACATTACCTCGAAGTTGTTGTTCGGATCAAGGTAGATGCGGCCCACCTCACCATAACCATAGATCTTGTTGTCGTCGCCGCGGAACGTCGAGTCGAGACTGAGCATGACCAGCTGGCTGCCATCCGCGATCTGCACGAGGCGGGGCTTGCATGCCGTGAGGCCAAAACCACGCTCCCGGTCGAGATACATGGCAACGGCGTAATCGACCTCGTCGCTAATCTCGCCTTCTTGGAGAACAGCCGTTACTTGGGGTTCGGTATCTAGCACGGTTGCATCACCTTTGATGAAACCAACTCCGATATGCAATTTCCCCGTCTAGCATTATAACCTTTTCTCTTCTCACGTCCCAAGACTGCCAAGCCAAGAATCGTGAATCGAACCGAATCACGTGCCCCCGTGGCCGTTCATGTCAACCCGAATGCTGACATGCCTCGTGTCGTCGCGACTTTTTTTCTCGATGTGAACGTCCATCCCGTCGAGTACCCTCGCGAGGTGCGATTCCGGCCGAATTTCTTTCAAGAGCGGGTACAAGTTCATCAAGTCCTCTGGTGTATCGAGATCCAGGTAGAGATCGAGATTGTGGTAGACCTCGACGAGTTGTCCATAGTCGATGCGCAGGTCCGTGGCCTTCTGTTTTGCCAGGGCAAGATGTTCAAGGAATGAAGGGCCGTGCTTGCTCGAATACCGTGTAGGAATGATATCTGGGGGGAACCGGGCGATCAAGTTGCACCCGTTACCCATCGAGGGGGACAGGATGATCTGGGTGAAGCCCGCCCTCGCCTCGATCCGCTTGAAGAGCCCGACGATCGCGTGTACCATCAAGAGAGGCAAGTCGCTCATGATGAGGATGGTTCCCTTGACGCCCATATCATGAATGGCATGCTGGTTCGCGTGTTCGATGACTTGATCGAGAGTTATCTGCCTTGCTCGGCTTGTTGCAGCCTTCGGTTCATCGAGATAGATGAAATCGCTGCCGAGTTTTTCGGCGCGCACCTCGACCTCCGGATCCGAGCTACAGACGATGGTGCAAACGCGTCTCTGGTGGTGACGGTTTATAAACGTGCCGAGCACGTCCATCGTGTCGTCGAAGAGCGCGATGCCTACTTGCTCTTGCATGGCGGGTCGAGAGTCGGGAGGGAACACGTCGACCAGCCGGGATTTCGCCCGCTTAAACGGTTTCACGGGGACAATGAAAGCGATGTCGAACAAGGGTACCACGACAAGGTGAAGAGATCACTACGAACCGTGATTGTTAACCATTTCAACGATAAAACATAATAATAGCATAGGTCAATCTTTTTTACAAAATCCTTGTTCGGTGATATCGCATGGTCGAGATCGCGCTCGATGCTCTCGAAAAATACATTGATGACGTCCTTGCTGAGAAGTACAAGAAACTGAGAAAAGTCGGCAAGAAGATGCTCGACGAGATAGGCCAGAACTTGCGCATGGTATCCGACGAGATCGACGCCATGGGCAAGAGAGTAAATCCGGACAAGGACGATATCCTCAACCGCTCGCTGGCGAGGTTTGTGTCCGCGATCCAAGGGGAACTCAAGAAAGCTGAATTCACGACAAAGGATCAGATCAAGCACGCCGATCTCAAGAAGGTCTTCGACTTCTTGTCAGGTTTCTTTAACGTGTACAACGAAACAGGAAAAAAGTTCGGGCCGAAACTCGGCGAGCAGTTCAAGACGGAGTTGAAAATGCTCCAGGCCTCGATGATTCGCATTTTCAAGCAGAACGGGGATCTGGATCGCTTTATACGCACGAAATATGCGAAAGCGAAGGATGCTGAACAGCTCGTGGAAAAAATTAGTCGCATCGATGAATTAGTCAAGAAATATCAAGAAGACCGAAAGAAGATAACTAACTTGTCTGGAAGCATCGAAAAGTTAAAAGCTGAGCTCTCCAGCCTTGAGAACCAGCTCGTTGCTTTGGAAAACGACCCGCTCGTCTCGGAGGAACAGCACTTGTTCCACGAGGAGAACCGGTTGAAGCAAGAGATCCAGATGGAGCTGAGCAAGATCAAGAAGAGCGCCAAGAAGTTCGAGAAGGCACTCGAAACGGGCAGCATCGAACCCCGGTACATCGCCAAGAAGGACATCAAGGATTACTTGAAAAACTTGTTCGAGAGCTTGATCGCCGATGGGCCCGAATATCCCAAGCTGCATGCCATCCTAGAAAACCTTTCAGGTAGTCTCGATGAGGAGATCCAGCTCAAGGACGACAAGAAAGAAAAGGCGCAAGACATCATCACGGCCATCAAGGACAAGAACTCGCTCACGCCCATGATCACGAGCTATCTCAAAGCCATCGAGAACCGCAAGGAGATCGCAAAGAGGATCCAGGAAAAGGGAACCGCCGAGAAGATCGCCACGATAAAGCAAAGGATCTCCGATGTCAACGTCCAGAAAGCACATGCCGAGGCGGATCTCGCTCACGAGAAGGAGAACGTTGTCAACTCGCTGAACAAGATGAAGGCAGCGAAGGAGGCACTCGAGAAAGACGTGCAAGCCGAATCCGGGGAGAAAGTTACTATCTTGCTCGCCCTCTAAGCTTTAATCCCCGCGTTACCTCAGTTTACGTGTTTTTACCATTTCCGTCAAGAAATTAATCGTGGACGTGTTATGCTCGATATCAAGCTCTTCCGAGAAAATCCAGAACTCGTCAAGAAATCACAGCGAGATCGCTTCAAGGATCCAGAGCTCGTCGACAAGGTAATTGAATGGGATAATAAATGGCGCGAGATCAGGAAACAAGCGGATGAGATGCGCGCCAGGGTGAACAAGATATCGAAAGAGATCGGCCAGCTCAAGAAAAAGGGGCAAGACGCGAGCAAGCTCGCGGAGGAGTCGAAACGCATCGGAATCCAGATCTCCCAAAAAGCAGCGGATGAGGAGGAGGCGCTCAAGAAGCGTGACGAGTATCGATACAAAGTAGGCAACATCATACACGCGTCAGTGCCCGTCGCGAAGACAGAGGAGGGAAACGTCGTCGTCTTCACGGGGGGAACCATCCCGAGGTTCCCGTTCCACCCTCGGATCCACCCCGACCTCATCGAGACCATCGGCGGGGTCGAGCTCAAGAAGGCGCAAGAAGTCGTTGGCTCCCGCTTCTACTACCTGAAGAACGACCTCACGTTGCTCAACATTGCCCTCATCCACTTTGGCATCGACTTTCTCGTGTCGAAGGGGTACAAGCCCGTTTGGACGCCGTTCTTCATCAACTATGATGCCATCAAGGCTGCTGCCGAACTTTCTGACTTCGAGGAACAGCTCTACGAAGTTAAGGGCGAGGATCCGCGTCTGTTCCTCATAGCCACCTCGGAACAGACACTCGCGGCATTGCACAAGGGGGAGGTCATCGACATCGACAAGCTCCCGATCAAGTACTGCGGCATTTCCACGTGCTTCCGGCGCGAGGCAGGTGCTCACGGCAAGGACACCGCTGGCATATTCCGCATCCACCAGTTCGAGAAGATCGAGCAGTTTGTCTACGCCAATCCCGAGGAATCTTGGAAATTACACGAGGACATGATAGGGAATTCCAAGGAGATCTTCACGAAACTAGGTATCCCGTTCAGAATCGTCAACATCGCAAGCGGGGAGATGAACGACAACGCCGCGAAGAAATATGACCTCGAGGGCTGGTTCCCCGGCTCGGGCACCTACCGGGAGTTGGTCTCGTGCTCCAACTGCACGGATTACCAGGCCCGGAAGCTCAACATCAAGTTCGGGAAGCGCGGCGGGGAGACCGACGTGCTGCACACGCTCAACTCGACGGCCATCGCGACCGAACGCACGATCTGCTGCATCCTCGAGAATTACCAGAACGAGGATGGAACGGTGCGCGTGCCGGATGCCCTCCAGCCTTACATGGGCGGGAAGAAGGTCATGAAGCCGTGGACATGACCAGTGATCCTCATTTTCCTTTACTCGTATTGGAAAAACCACTCGTGCAATGAATCTTGTACCATTTTTGCCTGGAAAGTGACGTGATCTCCACGACGCACGATGTTCACGGAAGGGTCGCCGTCCGGCACGAAATCGAGGGCCGTCCGTTCGAGCTTGTTGTACTTGAGCAGCGCGTCGATCCCGGCCTCGTCGAGCGTGTCCTTTTCCTCGAGGTTCTTGCGCCACTCGTCGAACGCCTTGCATGAATCGGGGGTTAGATGGCAAGTCGAGGCACCCTTGAAGGTCACACTTTTCCCGTTCAAGGAAAACCTCTCTGGCACGCATATCTCGGCCGTCACTGGCTCGCAAGTTGCGTGCAAATCTTCCGAAAAATACCATGCCATTGCCACGACCTCCTTGGTATCCCGCGAGACCGAAGCGATCATGTTGAACCAGGATGCCTTCTCGGGGGGGACGTTTTCAACCCACTCGACCTTCACCTCGTCCGGGCCGAGATTCTGCAGCATCCCGTACACGTGGAACACGGGCTTCTTGACCACGATGAATGGCTCGTTCCACGCGGGGTGCATGGGGTACAACGAAAACAATCGGGCACGATCCTCGAGATGGGCATACACGTTCCACCTGGCGCCGTGGGTTGGCACGTCGAATTTTCCCGACGAGAGCAAGAACGGCGCGACCACCTTGGCATTCGCCCCCACGAGCTTCCGGTCGACTGGAACGGTTGTCGTGGAGCAGCGATACCCTCCAAAAGGCCACCGCTCATCGATCATGTGCAAGTTATCGCTATAGGCCCCGTGAATGGACACCCACGGGGGTGCCTCGTTCCGCAAATAATCCAGCAATTTCCTGTACAAGTTTGCAACGAAACAAGGATAATACGTGGTTTCCCTGAAGCCATAAATGGGATTCTCGACGATCCCGCTAACGCAATCGAGAAACTCGTCGGCCTCGTTTAGCAGGATAGGCACGCGGGTGGGCGACGCGATGTCTGCAAATTCAGGGAAATCGCCTATGGTTTTCACGTATTCCTTGAGCCGGATAATAATTTCGTCCGAGCTCGGATGCTTGTGCGTCGCTGGATGGCCGCCTTTTACATGGGCCGAGATGAAATCGAGGGGGACCTTGTACTGGACAACGTACGCGAGGAAGCGCTTGAGAAAATCGTTTCGCCTGGCGATCGCCGGCCCGCCTATGCGCAGCTCGGGATCGATGGCCTTGATGGTCTTTGCTGTTTTTTCGTAAAGCTCGGCATATTCCTCTACCGTGCCCGTCCAGAACCCGAGACCGTCCGGCTCGTTCCATAACTCGAAGAGCCAGTCCTTGATCTTTTCCGCGCCGAAATGCTCCTGGAGGTGCTTGACGGTCTCGCGTACAAGGTCCGCCCACACGGTGAAGGAACGAGGCGGGCATGATTGGATGGCCTTGGGAGCATCCTCGAAGTCTTCCCGCGGATCGAAGTTCACCAGGGCATCCCGCGCGTCGGGTTGCTTGAACTCGTGAGCCAACCGCGAGTTCATAGCGAGCGCTGGCGGGGTGAAGCCGAGCTCGACGAACGGGATGCAACCTGCATCCAAAAAAGTCTGGTAGACGGCATCGAGGCGGTCGAAGTTGCAGTGGAGCCCCTTCTCGTCGTACACGACTTCCACGAGACCTGCATTCTTCGCGCCTTGCCGATCGCCGCCGTCCCCGGTGAACATGTTGTGGCACCGGACATACCTGAATACCTTGTTAGGGAAATCGCGAAAATCCCGTGATCCCTTGATTCGTGGAAACACGATCGAAGAGGAACTGCGTATTACTGCGTGATTATTCGCATCTCGGATGAGATCGAAGACCTTTTGGCCGAGCGGATCGAGAACGGCACGGATCTCGTCGAAACCGAGATCCGCCATCAGCGCGGGCAGCGGCCCGGTACTCTGTTCGGGGTGCAAGATGGCACGAAAATTCATCGTCGATTACTGAACAGTCGGAGGGGATAAAAGTGTTGCAATCCCCAGCATGACGGTTCCAGGCCCACGTTGACTGCCAGGAGCGGTTAAAGGAATTCGATGATAGAAATAAAAAGACCCAGTCGTTCATGCTTCTGCCCCTTGGGGAATCATCTTGATGAACAGCATTGCTCGTGAAGGACAAGATCATCCTCGAACCCGCGGATCACGCGGAACTCGGTAAACTCTTGCTGCAAAAGGTTCGAAATATAGGAATCAGCATCCGCGAGTCTGCCATCGTTCCATTATCCCCGGACAGTGCCATTGTGCTCGCATCATTGCTCGCTTTAGACGAGACGGGTGAGATACACGACTCGATCTGGATGCCCGGCGACAACAAGCCACCGGTCTCTCCCGTGACGAAGTCGATCCTTTTTATCGATGCCATCGTCGAGAAAAATAACACCAGGGCAAAGCAAGCCAAGAAAATGCTCGGCTTCCTCTTGAAACGCTTGAAGCTGGAGAAAAAACTCGAGGGTATCAAGGTATACGCGCCGTGCTGGCTGTCAGACGCCGAGACGCTCGACATGGGCGATGGCATCCGGTTGATCCCTGCCACCTTCGCCCCGGACGTCTCGAAGGTCGTGCCACTCGCGGCGAGCACCAAGGCAGCCGAGGGCACCAGGAAACTGGAGTTTGCAGACGCCACGAGAGAACTGAAATGGGACATCGATCACGTCTACATGGAGAAACACGAGATCGTGCTTCAAAAACTCAAGACTGAACTCTGGGAATGAAAGAAAGAAATAGATAGTTCACTTGAAGAGCCCGGAGACTTGCATCATAGTGAAGATCCGGAGCATCATTGCGTCGTGCGGGATCCAGACCTCGTTCGGGTTCGATGGCACGCCATCGCGAACGAGCGGGTTTCCAGGCCAATCGCCATGCTGGCACCGGTCGCCGAGCACGGCGAGGAAATTCGACTCGTTTGCCGTGAACCCGCGAACCCGTGCATAGTCGTTCGACGCGGTGACAGGCGCGAGTCCATTCGGAATGCAGCCTGGCACGGCGCCGCTCGGGTACCTTGCCCACGAGTACCGGTGATGGTACTGCGGCATGTTCTTGCTGCCGACGCCTTCCATGATGCAGATGCCCGCGGGATTCATTCCGAATAGCCAATCGATGTAGGACTGCACGAGTTCCGGGCGCTCGCCCGTGGCATTGACGTGGCACGCGAGGAGCTGCAACCACGCGCTCGTGAGCATGTCGGTTTGGCGCTCGGCCCCGAAGAAAAGCACGTTCTGCCCGGCTTCGAGCGCGTCTATTCGTGCATTGATCGCCGGGTCGTTCAGTGCCCGTACCTGGTCGAAGTCCACGACCCCGTTGACCCTGCCGTGTTTCACCCGGAAAGGCTCGTCGAACAGCTGGGCAAAATGATTTGATTCGATGTCGGCGAGCTTGTTCATCACCGCGACGGGTATCGTGAGGTTATGAATGACGTGATGCATGATCATGTTGCCAAGGGCATAGTATCCCGCCCAACCGAACCACATGGGCCAGCTCTCGATGTTGTCGATCAAGGGCACCATCGCGCCGGCCAGCACGTCGACTTGCGTCCAGTCGTTACCATTCCTCGTCCCGTTTTCCTCCGCGTAATAAAATTTACCGATATATGACTGGATATCGTCTACATTACCCCCTTGCACCGAAACATGCTTGTTATACACGTTATCGGCGAGCTGGCGAAGATAGGTAGCGTTCCACGGGAACCACGCAGGTGTTTCCAGCGATGGATATTTCAAGCGGTAAGTGTCGATGAGCCGGGCGACGTGCAACAAGGCACCGGCCACATCATACCCGCGGTGGTACCCGCAGAACGTGGTGCCATCATCGAATACAACGCGGCGGGGGGTTGTCCAGTCGAGCTCCGGCGGCCCCCAGTAGCTCATCCTGGCTTCTTTCTCGGACTCTTGCCTGAATCCGGATACTGTCTGCCAGATGCGATATCGGTACGGTTCACCTTGCAAGCCCTCCACGTTGACGCAGTTGACGAGATATTTCGCACCCCACAGCGCCTCGTCGAACGCGTCGGCTGCGTTAGTGTCGTAGAGGCTCGTGATGTTGCCATACAAGCCGTCGGGATCCACGAGGGCCGACTCCGCGAGTGCTTGCACGCAATACCATTGCGTTTGGAACCATGAATTATACTTGTTGTAATCCCCGGCATCGTGCCAGCCACCCGTGAGATCGTGATGCACCCATGCGGACCCGTTCCAGACATCCGCATCGTCCATGTGGCACGCGTGGTGGCCTTCGTACCCAGGCACGACCTCGGCCACCTCGTAGTTGCAGCGCTGGTAGTAGAAGAACCGCAAGGCGAGTTCCGTGGCCTTCTCGTAGACATCGGGGCCGATGTCGAACGATGGGCTCGTATAGGTTTTTCCATCCACGACCGCTCGAACATGGTACTGCCCGCTCGCGGCGACGCCATCGAAGGTTCCGAGCATATAGTTGTGGCCGTAACGATTCGTCACGTTCTTAACAAGCATTCCATCGTAAACCGAGAGGCCGGTCGATTCATCGATAATACTGAACGGAGCTGCATCGGGAACGGGCTGCTGTTCCGTTCCAGATTGGAAGAGCACCCGCTTGGGGGCAGACGGCAGGTACCCGACCTGGTTGATCAACAGCATCGGTTGCGCGCGTTCGGCCCATTGCGCGCTCGTGACGATGAACACGGGGAATGTCCCTCCCGCGAGAACGCCCGCGACCAGGATCGCGGTCACGATCTTGCTGTATCTGGTTCGCGCGACAAGCAATTGCGCGGGCATGGGCGCAGCACGATTGCCGAACAACCGGTACAACCCTTTCATGGCAAACAGCGCGAAGATGGTCGTCGACCCGACGAAGATCCAGCCCCACGCGTGCGATAACGGCCACCACCAGTAGAATTCTGCGGAGAACATATCTTGCTGGCCGAGGCCGGGCGCGGTCGTCGATGCCGCGACTTGTAACAATGCAAGGAGGATCACTCCACCGACGAGGATAAGGATGAATAGTAAACCAGGCCTCTTTTTTTCGGGGGCATTTTCATCAGGCCTTTTTTTCATGCGTTCGACCGCGTAGACGACCAGACAGCAAGGAAATGCCATGGTCGTGACCAGCACGTGTATCGGGACGCTGAAGTTGAAAATCGCGTGCGGGTTGAAGTTCGTGATGGCGGTAAGGTACAACCAAATGGCGACGAACCCGAAGACGAAGATCCACGCGACACGACTGCCCATCGAGCCGTTTTTCTTGATGTTGAGGGTGCCGATAGCCAGGCCAGCGAACCCGATGATGGCGGGCCACGCCGGCACCTGGTACGCGAATTGGGTGCTGTACCAATTAGAGCTGATGGAGAAGGAGGGCTTCCACGTCGCGGCCATAAGGACGAGCAAGCCCGCCGACACGAGCCCAGAGGCGACGAGCACTACACGCTCCTTTTCGATCGTGAACTTCCACGCGCTGGCATTTCCGGGGTGGATCTTGAAAGAGAGCATGGCCACGAGCATGCATATCAGCAACAAGTTGAACCAGATCTCCCCGAAGAAGACATCAGCGTCCCAGATCGTGTCGAGGAGCGGCAGGCCGTTCCGCCCGAGCTGCGTGATCGGCAGGTGTGTCTTGTCCTGGAGGTCGACGAAGAACATCACGAACAGCGCGTACGCGACGAGGACGGGCATGATCAGCAGGTAGTGCGGTGGCATCCGCTCGCCCTCCCTATCAGCACTGCGAATGAACCGGAGCGATGGAAGGGCGAGCAACGTCAAGATGCCGATCAGCTCGCCGGCCATGACGAGGACATAGGCAATATTCTCGTTCCGGTTGGAGAGCAGCCCGCCCGCCGTGCATAGTGCCCCGCCAGCGATCATCGGGACGACGATCACCCAAGCATACCAGCCAAGGTAGGCCGTGATGAACGGGATGGCCGGCACCGCGAGCCCTAGGCCGATCGATGAGAGCCCGAAGACGAGTGGAATGATCAATCCAGGTAATTTTCTCATGATCATTCGAATGTCCAGGGCCATTTAAGCCTTGAACGCCAGGGGGAAAAAAGAATGAACCAAGTTAGGGAATTATTTCTTCAGCTCGGCAAGCTTGGCCTTGACCTCTGCGGGATGATCCTTGGGCTTCACCGCCTTCCACGTGAACGCGACCTTGCCCGCCGGATCGATGAGGATCGTGTCCCTGCTGATGTGCCCCCCGTCAGCTTTGTATGCCCCGTAAGCCTTGATGGTCCCGAAGGGCTTGTCGCTCAACAGCGTAACCTTCAGCTTGTACTTTTCAACGAACTTCTTGTGGCTTTGTACCGTGTCAGCTGAAACGCCGATTATCTGCGCATCGAGTTTTTGAAGTTCCTCGAAGATGTTCGTGAAGCCAATCGCCTCCGTGCAGCAACCGGGGGTGTCATCTTTTGGGTAGAAATAAAGCACGACCCATTTTCCCTTGAAATCCTTCAAAGCATGTTCCTTGCCATCCTGGTCTTGCAGCTTGAAGTCCGGTGCCGCATCTCCAATTTTTGGTACGGGCATGGTGATTACCTCGAAAACCTTGTTTAGGGATTCGCAAGATTGTATTACAAGGTGCACGGGCACAATCGTTTATTTCTATGTGCCGGTTGTATCTGGAAACCGACATCCCGAGTTGACCTATCGTTGATAATGACCGAAAGAAGGCAAGAATAAATGACGCGCTACTTCCGGGATTCGATGAACGCCTTCAACTTTGCCAGATCGTGCGGTGAGCGCTTGCACAGTGGTATTTTGTCATGCTGATATACACGAAGGTTATCGTGGAATGCGGGCTTCTCGTTACGGTAGAAGATGCCGAGCGGCAGCTTTTCAACCTCGCAAGCGCGCTTGAAGGCTTGCTGGCGGTCCCGTGCATCGTGCTCCTTCTCGAGATAATATACATGGTCATTATACCACTGGAACGTGTTGAGCTTGTTGAATGACGGGCATGGCTGCAAGATGTCGACCAGCGCATAACCTGGATGCTGGATGGCTTGCTTGATGATGCCGACGGATTGTTGCTGGTGCCCGGCGTACGCGCGCGCCACGAACGACGCGTCGAGCGCGATGGCCACGGATATCGGGTTGAACGGCTCGATGATGACGCCATCCACTTGCACGGGGGTCACCATGCCTTTCATGCTCGTGGGCGACGCCTGGCCCTTCGTGAGCCCGTATACCATGTTGTCGTGGACGATGTGCGTTAACCAGGGGTTACGGCGGATGTTGTGGATGAAATGGTTGCCGCCCTCGCCGTAGTTACATCCCTCGCCACTCTCGGCAATGACCGTCAAGTCAGGATTCACGGCCTTGATGGCCATGGCGACCGGAACCGACCGGCCATGGAGGCCATTGAAATAATTGCACTTGATGTAATGGGGAAACTTAGCCGCCTGGCCGATGCCCGAGACGAATACCAGCTTGTCTGGCGGGATATCGAGCTCGGCAAGGGCTTGCTTCACGATCTTGAGGATGCTGAAGTTGCCGCAGCCGGGGCACCACTGATTGTCGATGCCAGCCACGTCGTAAGCCTTTGGATCCATATGTTCAAGCCACCTCCTCCTTGATGCGCCTCGCGAGTTCCTCCACGTGGAACGGCTCGCCGCTGTACTTGAGGATCTTGCGGTGAACGTCGATGCCAAGCTCGAGCTTGACGAGCTGGGCGAGCTGTGCAGATGGACTCTGCTCGACGAGCACGAGCCGCGTGGGTTGCACGAGGTACTTTCGAACATCCGGAGATAATGGATACAATTGGAGGAGGTGCAAGTGCCCCAACGAGGGATCGCCGACGATGGAGAGCGCCTCGTCGATCGCGTTCGACGTCGAGCCCCAGCCGATCACGAGCGCCTTGTAGTTGCTCGTCCCAGTGAATCGCGGAGGAATTGCATCATCACCCATGTTTTTCAATTTTCGAAGCCGCTTGTCCACCATCATTGTCCGAATCGCGAAGTCCTCTGTAATGTGGCCGTCCTCGTCGTGCTCGTCGCTATCCACGAGCACGAGGCCATCGCCGTTGCCGGGGATCCCCCGAGGGGAGATGCCGCTCGGGGTGATCGCGTAGCGTTTGTATGCTCTCGTCGTCTTCACGACGTGGCTTTCTATCTGCAAGCCTTCGAGCTTGAACGGGGGATTGTTATAGTACGAATCGACATAGTACTGGTCGGATAAGATGAACACGGGTACCTGGTACTTCGCGGCAAGGTTGAAAGCCTTCTGCGCGAGGAAAAAGCCGTCATCTATCGTTCCCGGCGAGAGGATGATCCGCGGGAATTCGCCGTGACCCGCGTGGAGCGCCAGGTTGAGATCGCCTTGCTCTGTCCTCGTCGGGAGGCCGGTCGCCGGGCCCGGGCGCTGCCCGATGTGGATAACGACCGGGCTCTCGATCATCCCTGCCAGGCTCACGCCCTCGCACATCAAGTCGAACCCGCCGCCCGATGTCGTGACCAACGCCCTGCCGCCGGCATACCAGGCCCCGAGCGCCATGTTAATCGCGGCGATCTCGTCCTCCGCTTGCTCCACGATGATGTCGAAGATCCGGGATTTTTCAGCCAACGATGAGAGCACAGCTGTCGACGGGGACATGGGGTACGATCCGATGAAGTTGCACCCGCCCGCGATTGCCCCGAGCGCGATCGCCTCAGCACCATTGACGAGGATATCGTCTGCAATGCAAGCATCAGTTTTTGTTGCGAACTTGACCTTCCCGGAACCGGCGAGTGCCATCCCCGCGTCCAGGCCATTCTTCAAAGCCACCAAGTTCTTCTTGATGATGTCGGCATTCTTGTCTGCAAACTCGTGCTTGATATGATACTCGGCGATGCCTCTCTCGATGCCCAGCAGGCCGCTCACGAGCCCGACCGCGACGGTGCTGGTCAAGATCTTCCCCCCGGCCGCATCCGCCAGGGTCGTCATCGGAACTGGGACGTGGATCCCACGCCCGGCATAGACTTCTGTTTCACATACAATGATGGTGGATTCCCGGATGCGGGGCGAGAGCCGTGCCAGAGTCACTTTCTCTAATGCCACGAGTAAATCGATCCGGTCGATGTAACAGTTCACCCTCTTTTTGAAGGAAACCCTTATCTCTGTGGAGTTCGCGCCGAGCCGCACGCGTGACATGTACTCTTTCGTCGCGAAGACGTTGTAGCACGCGTGCTTCAGGATACGTACCAGCACGGACTCGATGGTCTCGATCCCCTGGCCCGCTTGGCCAGCGAGAACAAGGGATATATCATCGGGGGATTGATTCGCCATCTTTTTTACCTACTTTCATCTATGACACGATAATCTGCCATCTGAGGAGTCTGTCTAACTAATAATTCACACCTCGTTCTCTTTAAACTTCTCACCCAAAGAAAAATGTCGGCTTCAAGTACATGTCCTCCATGCCCGTCTCGGCCGACACGACTGTAAGGAATAACATCGAGATGGCTTTCAATAGCGTGTCTTTTTTCACGTTTTCAAGACCCCGGACGCGAGTTTGTTCAAAACCGAGATGCTGCTCGCCGATCCCGATGATTCCTTCGATACACTTCCGCTGGTTGCGTCGTTTTTCGGAAATCTTGACGGAACTCGACTGCCTCTGCGCGATGCTGTTGTTGATACCTCGAATCGCGAGTGCCTTGCCATTTTCTGGGCTTTGGTAACCATTATCCGCGTTGATGTTGCCAACTTGCACGCCTGGATGTTCAGCCCGTATCTCATCAACCAGCGGAATGAACGTGATTGAATCGTGCGTGTTGGCTGGATATATCTCGACTTTTATGGGCACCTTTTTTTGTCGTCGATAAGCAATTGGACGCGATAACCGACAAAGACCTCCTTCTTTGCGGCGCAGTAGCCGAGCCGGGCATCCGGATCAACATACGAAAAGGATGTCTGCAACGCAGCAAATAGACCAGGGAAAAGCAAGTCAACCGATGTATATTGTGGCGTTGTTATCCCGACGAGGAATTTCAAGATATATGATCGGAATGCTTCGAATGCAGGCGATTTAAGAGCCGTCATTAGTTGTTTCTTGAAGTTGGACATCGTTGCTTCGGAAGGTGCCTTGATCCCACCTTGGACTGCTTTTAAAAGTGCAGCATGCTCGGTTTTTTCTAAATATTTCGTTACTTTTGCTTGTGACAAAAATCCGCCAAGCTCATACAACACCACGAGATTCAAGTTCGTGATTCGCTTCGTGACGTTTCCGGAACCGCCTTTTTTGTAACCCATGGCCGATATCACGCCTGCCGCGAGGGCTTGATATGTGGGATCATCGATAAGCGAGCAAGCAACCACATCGTTCAATTTAATCTCCTTGTTTGCCTTTCCCAAGTTCACGAATGCTTCGACAGGTGCGGAGTCGATAGTCACGCTTGCGAAGTCGATCCAACCCGCGCGTGCGAGGTGATCGCGCAACGCATTGAAGACCTCGGTCAAAAGCTCCACGGTTAGCCGTTCCCGCTTGAAAAAGCTGAAAGTTTGATGGCTCGGTATGTCTTCAAATCCAAGTGCGGCTGCGACATGTGGATTGCGGCGCAATTCCCGCTCCAACGCGCGATCCGACATGTTCTTGTTCAACTTTGCAAAGGTCACGGCCTTGAACATGGCGACTGGCGGGAATGGCCCCATCCCCCTCATGCCTGGCTCCCACGTGTACAGCGCGTCCAATTTCCCGACAAACGGCGCGAGGATGTCGTCAAAAGGCACGGAAAAAAAGATCTTCGTCTCGACACGAGTTCCGTTTTCGTCGCACACCTTGAACACTTTATCCGCTATGAGCTGAAGCCCTTGCTTCTCGAAATAATTGTTTTCTGTCATGATAGCCATGATTCGTCCACCTTTAAATCACGGGTTTTAGACAAACATGGGTATCACACGGATATAAACATTACCCAAAACTGAGACGTTTACGTTAAAGCGGATGGAGACGGCATTGCACGGGCATGTATCACTTCAGACGTGTCATCAAGCGTGGAATAAATTGAAAAAGAAAGGCTTTAGAAGGTACAAAGATTGAGTTAATCAGACTCCTGAGCATTTAATTTATTGGTGATGAAACAAAGGGCTGGTGTACAGGTTGGTGGCGAGCAATTTATAAAAAACACCAAGGAGGAGTAGGATCACGCGTGAAAAATAATGGCAGCCGTCGCCGATTTCAGCCAGAAGCTCAAACAGTCAAAAAAGATCCTTTTTGTAGGTCTTGATAACTCGGGAAAGACCAGCATCATATTGTGCTTGAAGGGGGATTTTGCGAGCTTGGGCCTAGTGAACCCCACGCTTTTGGTAGAGCGGTCAACTTTCCAATATCTCGATTACGATTTGCTCCAACATGATTTAGGCGGACAAAAGCAATATATCGTGAATTATTTCAAGGAACCAGGCCAATATTTCGACCAGGCCGATGCTTGCATATACGTGGCAGATGTTCAAGATGCGGACCGAGTAAACGATGCGCTCAACTATTTCAAGGACGTCCTCGCGCAATTCGACGCGCTCGGTATAAAACCATCGATCCATGTGTTGCTGCACAAGGCCGAGCGATATATACAGGATGCGAACCCGACCGACCGGGAAACGATGGAGATCTTGCAGACTCGCATGAGCGCCGCCGTGGGGGGACGATTTCCACTCGCCTTCGCAATGACGACGATCACCCAGCCATGGACAATCACGAGCGCGTTCGCGACTATCTTCAATGAAATCCTCGGGCGCACGGAACAATACAAGAAATCGATCGAGGATATCGCGAAAGCGACCGGGGCCACGTTCGCGGCCCTCTTCGACAAGCACGGGATCCCGGTCGTGCAGAACGCCAAGGGAAAAGTCCAGGACGATATCGTCAATCTGGCAGCCCCGTATTTCTTCAAGATAAAAGAGATCCTCGGCCAGATCAAGAGCGGCACGACCGACAAGATCGCCATCGAATGGGACAATTACGAGTTCCTGGTCCTCGCCATCCCAGAGCCCATACCGCTTACCCTTTTGGTCGTTGGTATTACTGGCAAGATCGACAAGAACGCTGCCCCGGGAATCGTGCGCCCCATCATCAAAACGATGTTCTGATGGATGGCAGGATCTGTCCATCACTTTTATCAAGCAAGCATTTTCCGTGTTTTTTCTTTAGACTATAAGGCATACACCTTTATCAAACCACGAGGACATTACATCTACGGGTGCATTTTCGCCATGTACTCGAAGCGCGTGATCGACCATTTCACGAACCCGCGAAACGCCGGGGAAATTCCAGAGCCGGATGGCACGGGCACGGTTGGTAATCCCGCGTGCGGGGACTTGATGACCATCCAGATAAAAGTGCAAGATGATATCATCAAGGACATCAAGTTCAAGACCTTCGGCTGCGCGGCGGCGATCGCCACATCGAGCATGATCACGGAGATGGCCATTGGAAAAACGCTCGCAGAGGCATACAAGATAACCCGGCAAGATGTGGCGGATAGCTTGGACGGGCTGCCACCGGCGAAGATGCACTGCTCCAACCTGGCAAGTGATGCGCTGCGTATCGCGATCGACGATTACTTGAAGAATCACGATCGCAAGCCACTCGGTTCCGATGGCGATGGTACCCGGCGGTAGGATGCTCGATATAACGGGAAGCGTTGAGGAGCACGGGTAGCGCACGAGGATCGATCGATTTATTCCCGCGAAGCGAAGGAACTGTTGGACAAAAACCCGTGATCTTTCCTTCCATCCTTTATTTGGAAAGCTCTTTCCCCAACCAGGCGAATGCTTCTGCCACGCCCTCGCCCGTGACGGCGCTCGTCTCGAAGTATTTCATCGGCCGGCCGTTAAGGCCGTCGAGTTCCAGCACTTTCACGAGTTCCTTCGTCTTCGGCTTTTTCAGGTCCACCTTGTTGAGCAGAAGGAGCAATGGAATGGAACGAGTTTCAGGGCGCTTCGCTATGTCGTGGAGCACGCCTTTCGCCTCGGGAAACCGGTCCTTGTCCGCCACGTCGACGACGAACACGAGGCCATCCGATCCCGTGATGTTAGGCGCCCACATCTCCCGGTACTTGATCTGGCCGGGGGCGTCGTATATCATGGCGGAGACGTTCGAATCGGGAATCAATGCCTTAGAGACGTCCATAAAGATCGTGGGATGGGGTTGCTTTGCTTTTCGGTTCTGCATGGCGTTTAAGAGCGTTGTTTTTCCCGCCTTCGTGAGCCCGAACACGAAGATCTTGCGTTCCTTGGGCTTGAACATGTTAACCTCGGCAGGGAGCGAGTGGTGGAGCGCGTCGAAAAGCTCCTTGAGCTCGTCGAGTTTCTTGGAATCACCAGGGTACTTGGCCGATCCGACATAGAACGCCTTGTACGCGTCCCTTATTTGAACGAGATGCTCGGCGAACCGCGTGAGGTATTCTTTTGCCATGCCCGGGTTGTGTTCCCCGTTGCGCACGAGGTACGTGAGCATCAAGATCTCGCAATTGCCCCGTGCATAGCTTGAAGGTAGTTGGAAGCTCAAGTTGGCGCTTTTATCCTTGTTGAACTCGTGATAGAAGAAACCTTCCTTGTACAAGTCCATCAGGGGCGGGATGTGCTTGAACTCGTCCACGTCGATACCGGAATGCAAGAAGATCTTCGGCCCGAATATGGGATCGAAATATACGAGCATGAGCGCCCTCATAATGTCCCGCCTGCCAATCCAGGAACATAACAGATGACTTGTGGATCAGCTCGAAGTCAAATAACCTTGCTTAAGGCGTGAGAAAACTTATTCGAACACGGCATATGACTTGGTTAGAAGTGGCTCCTGGCATTTTTTCCATTCGTGAAAAGAGCTATCGCTTCGGCCAGCCCGCGACGAACATATACTACGTCCCGGACAGCAAGGGCGGCGGGTTATTGTTCGATGCAGGGTATGCCATGCGCAGATCGTTCAACGACTTCATGGCAGGCTTCCGGGGCCTCGCCGCTTTTTTGAAGCAGTCGGGAAAGATTCCCGCGGCTGCGCCATTCAGCGGCCTCGTGACCACGATCGTGCTCTCCCACGAGCACCACGACCATGCCTCGGGCGCGTCACTCCTCAAGCAATACTTTCCCAGTGCAAAGATATTCGCGTCCAGAGCGACTGCTGCTTTGTTAAAGTCCCAGAGCGCCGTTACCAAGACCCTTGGCGAGTTGTTGGAAAGCATACTTATGAACTTGTTTTATCGGCTCGTCCGCGCCAAACAGGCGATACATGTCGACCATATCGTGCAAGGCAACGATGACATCCAGTGCGGCAACCGCAGGTTCACGGCGCTCCTCGCGCCGGGACATGCGCCAGGCCAGGTGATGTTGTACGAGCACGAATCCGGCATCTTGATCTCGAGCGACCTCGTGCTGCGGATCGGTTCCACGTGGCTCGGCCCGCCACATTCCGATTACCAGGCGTACCAGGACACCATGGAGAGCATCGCGCAATTGAACCCGACGCTCATGCTTCCAGCACACGGTGGAGCAATACACAATCCTCGCGAACGCGTGTTGGAATTGCTCAGCTTTCGACGGCTCCGAGAAGGACAGATTCTCAAGATTTGCAGCCAGTCCCCGCAATCCGAGGGGGACGTCGCGTGGCGGATCTACAGCGAACGCGGCATCGGGACGTACCTCATGGCCAAGGGAATGGTCGGCCTCGTGTTAAGGCATCTCGTGGCCGTGGGCTTGCTGCGACGAGTCAAGAAGGGCCGGAAGGTCAAGTACGTCACGATATGAAACACGAAGAGTATTATTCCAGGAACGGGCGCATCACGTGCTCCCAGTCGAAGTCCACGGGGTAAGCGGGTGGCACGGCAATTTCTTTTTCCTGGTCCATGTCCATGATGCCGCTGCCCGTGAGCACGGGACACACGCTATTGTATTGCGAAATGTCGCCGGTATGCTGGCTGGCCTTTCGCAGCGCGGCGATGACCGTGGCGCTTGCCATCTCCACGAAGATGCCTTCCCGCTTGGACAGTAACCGCTGCGCCGATCGCGTCTCGGCATCCGAGACCGTGATCCCTTGTACCGTGTCGGGCCGGGGCAGCTGCTTCTTGAGGATGTGGTACCACCCGTAATCGAGGGGCACGTCGTGGGCGAGCGCCGAGATCTCGGTCTTCACGTCTTTCCACGGGTTCTGGTGGACTTGTTCGGGTGAGAGATCCCTTTCCAACGCGTCGATGAAGGGATGGCAGCCCTCGGGTTGTACGAGGAGGAAACGCGGGATCTCGCCGATGAAGTGCAATTCCTTGAGTTCCAGGCATGCTTGCAAGAGGGCACAGAACAGCGCGCCGCCACCGACGGGAACAACGATGAGATCAGGCAGCTCCGTGTGCATCTGCTCGAAAATCTCGTAGATGATGGTCTTGGCGCCGTGGTTCGTGAACGCGTTGTACATCGACGTGGTGGCGAGGTTGACCGCCTTGAGCGCCTTGCAACCCTTGAGGACAAGACCCATGAGAACCTTGTCAGAGTCACTCTTGACCTGGATCACGTTCCCGCCGAACAGCTTGATCTGCTGGAGCTTGACGGACTTGTAATGGCTAGGGACGATGCACAAGCTCTTGATGCCTGCTCGCGCCGAGTAAGCGGCAACGGACGCCCCGACGTTCCCAGTCGAAAGCGAGATGGCCCTCTCGAAACCGAGTTCCTTGGCCACGGAAATACCGAGCGAGATTTGGCGATCGATATACGAGCCCGTTGGATTGATCGTCTCGTTCTTGAGCAGTATATTCTTGATATTAAGGTCCTTGTTGATATTATTTGCTTGAAGCAGGGGCGTGGAACCTTCTCCTATCGAAACGATGTTCTCCGAGTGGCCAAGCGGCAGAAACGGCAGGAACTTCCACATGCTAGGCGTGCGGCCGCGGAAGAAATCCAGTTCGATCTTGCCGACCTTGTTGTGAAAAATGTGAACGTTGAGGGGGGAATCGCACTTGGGACACGTAAACGGGGTCTTTTCCTCGTCAGTAAAGACCGCGTTGCACTTCGTGTTCGTGCATTTCATGATGAATTTCATAGAAGTACCCTCGCTGGCTGCTCGAAGGAACGATGACATGAAAACCAGGATGCCGTTGATAGTTAAGGGAGAAAGCCCATTTAAAATGTTTCGTGGCTAATTTATTCACAACTCTTGCTTCGTCGCCGCGCGTCGCCATTAGGCGAGCGAAGGCGAGACCTCGCCTATTTTAAATATTGACCCGAAGCGAGAACAATTTCTTGTCCATCAATCCCTTGATCGCGGACAGCTTCTCGAAGAATATGCTGGCGATGTTGATGTTCGTCTTCATGATGTAGAGCAGCATCGTGACGGACTGCGAGATCTTGATGCGGTTCGTCGTCATGATGTCGTTGGAAAAATCCTTGATGATGTCCTGGATATCACCCGGCTTCGTCTTCACGGAGTAATACGAGATGCCGATGATGTAGACGCCAACCGTTTCGTCCGCACGCATGGTTTGCTCGAGATCCTTGGAATAGGTCTGGAGGCAGTGCCTGATGACCTCGGACCGCGACGCGAAGTTCCGCTCTTGCTGGATGCCGTCGACCTTGTCCAGCAGAGCCTTGGACAGCGAGATCGAGATGATCTCGCTCTTCATCTTCTTCTCTTCTTCTCCTTCCGACATGGGGGTTCATGCTCGTTGCTTTCGCACGTGATCTTGGTAGATGTTCCATATTAGCCCTTGCAATTCCTCGACCGGCCGCGCCGCGTTGATGGCGTGGGAATTGTATTTCTTGGTCTCGTGAATGCGCCGGAACGCGTCTTGCACCTTCTCGAGGGTATCTTTCTTCTCCATGTAGGAGCGGGACTCGCGCTTGGAATCCCTGGCGTCTTTATCGATGCGCTTCAGTGCTTCGTCGACGGGCAGGAAAAACACGAGCAAGATGGACGGCTTCGGCGCGAACTGCTCGTTGATGTCGATGATCTCTTGCCACGACATCTTGCCCCTCGTGCCCTGGTATGCGGCGGTCGAGAAGTAATAGCGGTCGAGGATGACGGCCTTGCCCGCGGCCAGGGCCGGCATGATATTGTGCTCGACGTTGTCCTTCCGATCCCTGATGAATAGATCCAACTCCTCGTCGAAGGCCAATCGCTCCTTCGCGTTCATCATTGCCGCCCGGATCTTCATGCCATGCGGCGATTTCGTGGGCTCAGCAATGCGTAATGCAGTGCCAGGTGACTTGTCGTTGATCCGTTGCTCGAGCAAGGTCGCTTGGGTCGATTTACCAGTGCCGTCGATGCCCTCGAAGACGATGAGGCTCATATCTGGATCATCCCAAGGAAGTAAACGCCCTTATACGTTATAATTCCAAGTGATCGTATACCTTTGTTGCGTCACCAATAACCTTCAAGAAACGTGCCCGCTTATGTGATCTCAAATTTATTATCCATAGACCGAAAAAGAATGAACGACCATGGCAACGTCAATGGACGCGCAAATCGACAAGGCACTCGATCAAGTTCGCCAGTATCTCCGCGTGGATGGCGGGGACATTCAATTCGTGGGTTACAAGGACGGAGAGGTTTCTGTTAGACTCAAGGGCCATTGTGCAGGTTGCATGCACGCCCAAGCGACCTTGAGAAACCTCGTAGAGCAAGGCCTCAAGGAGATGCTTGGCGAGGACAAGATCAAGAAAGTCGTAAATGTCGCATGAAATTACGGGAAAATTTCCCGCCATTTTTTCCAGATGGCGCCTTTTTTCCCCTGGATCGAGGTAGTTCATCAAGTTTTTCTTTCTTTTCTACGAGGAGATGATCGTCGATATCAAGGACGGGCCAATGCCGCCAAGATAGAGGCGCCAGTCCATTTGTAAGATCATGGCGAATCCTCTCACGTGTAAAACTGGTTGATGATGTCATCGAGGACCCGCTTGATCGCAACGATTACCACGTCGCCGGGAGCAGCATCGAGCAACGGCATTCCTTTCATATCCGCCTCGGTGGCACAGCGTGACTGGGGAATGGTGCCTATCACGTCGATCCCCCTTGATTTTAATTGTTCTATAACCGCGCTAGCAGCCTTGTCATCGCCAACTTTATTCACGATCGCGAGCACCTGCTTGATGTTAAGCTGCTTCGCCATGGTCGCGAGTTTCTCGCCCACCTGGATAGACTTCTGTCCGGGTTCGACCACGACGAGCAGCAAATCGAGTCCCTTGGACGTCGCGCGGCCCATAGACGACTCGATGCCGGCTTCGAAATCGAGAACGACGAGCTCGTCCCGCTGGACAATCAAGTGGTACAAGAGCTCGCGAACCAGCGCGTTGCTCGAGCACAAGCAGCCAGTCCCGGGATCCTTGATCGTGCCGAGCACCAGCAGCCGAACGCCATCTGGACCTGGAACGGCGAATTTATCAGGGATATCGCTTACCTTCGGGTTTAACTTGAATGCCCCGCTATCGCCCGGCGCAACGCCCGTCCTCTCCTTGATCAAATCCTTCATCTCGGAGATGGGGCATCCTATCTTGTCGGCGGGAATGCCCAGGGCCATGCCAAGGTTTAAAGACGGGTCATTGTCGATCGCCAGCACCCGGCTGAACTTCCCGGAACGCGCCGCGAGCCGCGCGAGTGTCGATGCCAATAGCGTCTTCCCCACGCCCCCTTTTCCGGCCAAACCAATTTTTAACCCTTTTTTCGCGCCGTTCGCACCATTCATCGGTGATCCACCATATTGCACTGTCGTCTAGGAACCGCAATGATTTATTCCCCGCCATTCCGTGAAATGCTTGTATGACCGAGTACCGCACAGATGACCGAAAATGACGTCACGGGCGACGGTTTTCGTCTCGAGCAGGCCATTCATCTTTAATGGCCCCGGGAACTGAACGTTCGAGCGTAAAGTTTCCCGGGGGGTTCGGTCGGGGATAATCATCCACGCTAGCAATGGATCGAGGAATATCCTCGCTGTTTTTCGTTCATTTTGCTGGGTTTTTCTAGTTAGCGGGCTTTAGGCGGATAAAAAAGGCGGAATGTTCCGCAATCCTTAAGAATAAAGGAGTTTGATGGATCTCGATAAAGGGATTGATCATCATGGTCTCGTTAAAATCGCTGACCACGGCGGTCTTAAAGGCGCTCAAGGCAGCAAGCGGCATCGATGCGGCAGCATTGGCCAAGCAACTCGGTCTTGACTACGCCGTGATCATGGGCGCTATCAATGAGCTTGCAGCTCAAGATCTCGGATATTTTAAGGAAGAAGAAGCCACGGAAATTGCTTTAACCGATGAAGGCGAAGATTACGCGAAAAATCACCTTCCAGAAACGCGCCTTTTCAAGTTAATTTGCGACTTGAATGTCAAGCAGATAGAATTGCACGCCCTCAAGGAAAAAGCGAAAAATGCTTTTTCGATGGATGAAAAACTCTTCTTCCTCTCAATCGGCCATTTGAAACAAGCCCGGTGGACGAGCCAGGCAAAGGTCGGCGATAAAGTACAAATTCTCGTGCTCAAGCAGGAATACGAGGACAAGCCAGAGGAGAAACTGCTCGCGTTTCTCGCCGCTAAAGGCGGCGCAATCGACCTCAACGACCTCCCCGAGAACATGAAACCGATGGTCGATACCTTGAAGAAACGCACGATCGTCATCGAGAAGAAATACACGAAGCGGACACTTTACCTGACCGAAAAGGGCAAGAAACTCGACCCTTCCAAGGTGACCGCGCTGGACGAGGTCACGCACCTCACGATGAACATGATCACGACGGGGTCGTGGAAAGATGCCAATCTCAAGGCGTACGATGTGTCGAAGCCGGGCGCCCATCTCAACGCGGGCAAGATCCATCCTCTCATCGAGATAATCAACAAGGTGCGGGAGATATTCTTCGCCATGGGCTTCACCGAGATCCGCGGCCCCATCATCGAATCCGCATTCTTCAACTTCGACGCCTTGTACCAGCCCCAAGACCACCCAGCGCGCGAGATGCATGACACGTTCTACTTGTCAAATCCAGCCAAGGCCAGGCTTCCGGATGAGAAGTACGTGAAGGCGGTCGCCGAGATGCACGAGGACGGGGGCAACACGGGATCCACGGGCTGGGGCTACAAGTGGAACCGCGACATCGCCACCCAGACCATCATGCGCACGCACACGACGGCCACGACCGTGCGGCAGCTCGGCAAGGCCATTAAAGAGGGGATAAAACTCCCGCTGAAGGTGTTTTCCATCGACCGCGTCTATCGGAACGAAAAAGTGGATTTCAAGCATCTCGCCGAGTTCATGCAAGTCGAGGGCATCGTCATCGGGGAGCGGCTATCGCTTGCCGACCTGCGGGGCACGCTCGTCGAGTTCTACACGACGATGGGATTCGAGAAGGTCATCACGCGGCCGGGCTTCTTCCCGTACACAGAGCCAAGCCTCGAGGTTAGCGTGTTCTCGAAGGAACTTGGCAAGTGGATGGAGATCGGCGGATCGGGCATATTCAGGCCCGAGGTCTGCACGCCGTGGGGCATCAAGGAGCCCGTGCGCGTGCTCGCGTGGGGACAAGGCCTCGAGCGCATCGCGATGCTGCGCTTGAAGCGGAACGACATCCGCGATTTATACAAGAACCCGCTATCGTGGCTGAGAAAAGCCCCGTACCCGAGGTTGTGAGCGAGGGACGGGAGGAGAAAAATATGCCAACCATCGAATTCACGCTCCAACGCATCCAGAGGCTGCTCGGCAAGCCGGTCTCGATCAAGGATCTGGAAATGGATCTCCAGTGGATCAGCTTGGACTTGGACGAGATCAACGAGGCCGAGGGTAAGATCAAGGTCGAGTACAATCCGAACCGGCCCGATTTCAGCTCCCCGGAAGGCATTGCCAGGGCGCTGAAGGGATATTATGAGATCGAGACAGGCCTTCCTCATTTCACGGCGAAGGGCGGGGACTACGAGGTCAATGTGGACCCGATAGTGAATCAAGTACGGCCCTTCATCGCGACAGCCATCGTGCGCGGGATTAACCTCGACAGCGATCAGGTGGCGACCCTTATGAACACGCAAGAAGACCTCCACTGGGCCATCGGCCGTAATCGCAAGAAGGTTGCCATCGGCGTGCATGATCTCGACAAGATCACGCCCCCGTTCACGTACACGGCGGTCAAGCCCGACGCGATCAAGTTCGAGCCGCTCCAGATGCCCGGCTACCAGCTCACGCCCGCGGAGATCCTCGAACAGCATCCCAAGGGCAGAGAATACGCATACATTCTCAAGGATACAGGGATCTGCCCGATCATCTTCGACAAGAACAGCAACGTGATATCTTTTCCGCCCATCATCAACGGGACGCTCACGATGGTCACCGACGATACGAAGAATCTCTTCATCGACATGACCGGCACCGACCTGAAATCTGTGAACTTCGCCCTCAACGTGCTTTGCACAATGCTTGCAGATATGGGCTGCAAGATCGAGAAGGTGACCAACCTCTATCCCGACGGCCCGCGTATCACGCCAAGTTTCGCTCCTGCGGAATGGATGGTAGACGTGGAGTACATCAACAGCTATCTCGGTTTGAAACTACCCGAAACGGATATAATCAAGGCATTGCGCAAGGTACGGTTTGATGCCAAGCCGGGCAAGAGAAAAGGATCGCTTGACGTGCTCGTACCGTGCTATCGCGGTGATCTCATGCACCCGGTCGACTTGACCGAGGAGGTCGCCATTGGTATCGGGTACTCTAACCTGCCATTGACCCTCCCCCAAGGAGGTATAGGGAAATACCACCCGAAGCTCCAAGCACAAGCCCTCGTCCGTAAGGTGATGACTGGGTTAGGGTTCCAGGAAGTCGTGAACTTCATCCTTACCAGCAAGGAGAAGAGCTTCGCCGCCACTCGACGTAAATGGAAGGATGGCGTCGTGCTCAAGAACCCCGTGTCGAAAGAGTATGACACGACGCGCCAGGACTTGCTCTCGGGCTTACTCCAGAATTTGCAGGACAACAAGCACGAGAGTATCCCGATCAAGATCTTCGAGGTTGGTGATGTCATCATCCTCGATAAGAACGAGGAAACCGGTGCACGGCGCGATATACACGTTGCTTGCGTGATCTACGACAAGGAAGCATGCTTCACCGATGCAAGATCGGTAGTCGATGCGTTTATGGAGATGCACGGCATTGGATCCTTCGAGGTGATCGCTGCAACAAACCCGTTCGGACTCGATGGCCGCACCGCGGATATCATCATCGACAAGAAGCGCGTCGGGTCTGTAGGAGAAATCCACCCGGAGATCCTGTCTAACTTTGCCCTGGAATGCCCTGTCGCGTTTTTCGAGATAAACCTCGAGCCTTTGATTTAACGGTTCCGATGACCTATCTTTTTCTTTCTCAATCGACGTATCGCTTGACGATGGTATCGGTGGGAACGCCTGGCAACTTTTCGGGAAAGTCGATCATGTAATGGGTTCCCCTCGATTCGCGTCGAGACATCGCACACGTGGTGATCAAGTCCGCGACCGTGGCAAGATGTCGAAGTTCGATGAGGTCGGACGTGAGCAGGTATTCCCAGTAGTAATCCTTGATCTCGTCGAGGATAAGGTCGAGACGACGCTTTGCACGCTGGAGACTTCGCAGGCTACGCACGATGCCCACGTAATTCCACATGATCGTCCGGATCTCGTCCCAGTCGTTCTTGACGACGACCGCCTCGCTGCTTTCTATGGCCTTACCGATCTCCCATTCCCTGACGTGCTGAAACGGCGGGGGATTGCGTGAAAGGCATTCTTTCAAGTACTTCGCAGTGTAATCGGCCATAGCAACACATTCTAGTAACGAGTTGCTCGCGAGCCGGTTCGCTCCGTGCAAGCCGGTGCAAGAGGCCTCGCCAATGGCGTGCAAGCCTGGAATGTTTGTCGTCCCGTCGATATTCGCGAGGATCCCGCCGCACGTGAAATGCGCCGCAGGCACCACGGGGATCGGTCCCTTGGTCATGTCAAACCCGAATGCAAGGCATTTCTTATGGATGGTCGGGAACCGTTCCTGGATGAAGCTCGCGGGCTTGAAGGATATATCGAGGAACACGTTGTCGATGCCATATCGTTTCATCTCGTGGTCTATCGCGCGCGACACGATGTCCCGGGGGGCAAGTTCGGCCAACTTGTGATATTTTGGCATGAACCGTTCACCCAGGTGGTTTTTCAATATGGCGCCCTCTCCGCGCAGTGCCTCTGAGATGAGAAACGATTTTGCCGAAGGATGGTACAAGCACGTGGGATGGAACTGGAAAAATTCCATGTTCGCGATGGCGGCGCCTGCCCGGTAGGCCATGGCGATGCCGTCGCCTGTCGCTATGTCGGGATTGCTCGTGTACAAGTAGATCTTGCCAGCGCCACCAGTCGAAATGACCGTGAAGCGCGCTTCGATCGGAAATACCACGCCCGTGGTCGTATCAAGGGCATGAATGCCGATGCACCGGCCGTTCTCCTTGATAAGGTTGACCGCAATAGTGTTCTCGCGGATTTCGATGTCGGGGCATTCTTTCTTCAAGTAGTGAAGCAATGTTTCTTGTACAACGTTCCCCGTGACGTCGCCGGCATGGATCACGCGCCTCTCGGAATGTCCGCCTTCCCGGCCGAGATCATAATCCCCCTTTTCGTTCTTCGTGAAAGGCACGCCGATAGCGATTAACTCTTGTACGAGGCGTGGCGCGCTTTCAACGACCTTTCGCACGACAGGTTCCTTGCAAAGCCCGTCCCCTGCGATTAATGTGTCCTTTATATGTTTCTCGACGGAATCCTGGCCTGACATTACAGCGGCGATGCCTCCTTGGGCATTTGCTGAATTAGAGTCCGTCTTGTTCTTTTTCGTGATGACGAGTACAGAACCCGAGCGAGAAAGTTTCGAGGCGAGAAACAGGCCAGAAAGCCCAGATCCGACGACAAGAAAATCAACACGTGTGTGTAAATTTGCCATAGGAGGCATCTCTAGTGGAATCGGGGTAGGAATTGATGCGTACAAGATATTTAATTGTGCTTCTCTGCCGGTTTGGCGGGTTTCTGCTCCGATGGCTTTGTTTTCTTGGCAGCCTCGATGGCCCCGGGTTTCGCCTTGAAAACCAGGTTCCGTTCCGGAGGCCTGAAAGCCTTTCCAGGCCGCTTTCCTTGCGAGGGATAGCCCTTTCCTTGAGGCTTTTGTGGTCCGGGCTTCTGGGCCGCGGGTTTCTGCGTGGCGGTTTGCTTAGGTGGTGGTGCCTCCTTCTCGGGCGCGGGTTTTCCCTCCTTTTCAGCCAATGCACTCTTTTCGGTACTCTCGCCAGCCGGTTTTGGAGGGGACTCGGTCACCATCGATTCACCATCCGCCTCGAAGCCCTTGCCATTTTCCGCTTCCCCAGTCTCCAGATTGTCGAAACTTTGCTTCACGGCGTTCAACGCGAAGTTGATGAGCGCGTTGATGCTTTCAAATCGCTGCTTGTCCTTGATTTCTCCTTCCATCCAGTAAAAAAGGTCCTCCTCGACCGCGATGTTCAAGTGCACGACGTCCGACTTGCTAGACACGTCTTCTGCCTTCTTGTTCGCGAGCCATGCGAAGATATTCCCGATGAGCGTGAAGTTGTTCGCGGCGAACAGGCCATAGATTCGGGAGATCGAGGTGATAATGGAAAAGTTACCGCACGCGACCACTTTACCTTGCCCGTGGCGCTTGACTATGAGCAAGGGATGATCCGGCGCTGGTTCTGGCTGCCCCCATTCCCCATCCTTCCACAAGTTCCGCATCGCGTGTGGGCCCGATTTTACAAGGATCGTGATCCCCTCGTCTGCAAGCTCGATATCGCACCCCGAGGCGAACACGATCTGGCTCACCTCCCTCGTTATGAAGTGCCTCGCGCTTATCACAGGCCGAACGTATTCTTGCTTTTCCGAATAATCGACGGTATCGACGATGATCCCAGGCGCGAAAGTAAACCCGAATTCCTTCGCCACGTCGTTCAAGTTCGATTTCGCCTTGACATCGCTACCCTCGTCGGATATCAAGAAAAGAGATCCACCACTATTCACGAACTCGACGATTGCCTTGATCTCGGTTTCCTCGATCTTGCTTTCTTGTGGGCTGCCGATCACGAGCACTTGGTAGTCGCACAGCTTTTGCCAGGAGATCCAGGTCTCTATCTTGCCAAGACGGTAACCGGATCGGAACAACATGTCGACCAGACCTTCGTGCTGAACCTGTTCGATGACCAGCTTCTCGTTATGGCCTTGGGCAAAGCATATTGCCACTGATTCAGGTTTTTCTTCGGTTGCCATTGAAGGTGCCAGCGTATGTTCTACTTGTAATAGATCGCTCTACATTAAAAGGTTGAGAGCTTGTTTTCCTCGTGGATTTCAGAGAATCGCTCGGCCAGCGGGTTCTTGGCAAGCTTTCCCCGGAAGAAGCGAATGCGCTGCCGCGAGGCTTCCAAACGCTGCAAGACGTCGCGATCTTGAACTTGAAACCCGTCTTGTGGGAGAAACGTGGCTTGATAGCGGCGGCACTTCTCGACATCTACCCGTACATAAAGAGCGTCTGGGGAAAGGTGTTCGGGGAATCCAAGGTCACCGGCCAATTTCGCACGCCCACCGGTCTCGAGCACATAGCGGGCACGCGGAAGTCCGAGGTGCTTGCGAAGGAGAACGGGGTCATTTTCAAGCATGACTTCACGCAAGTGATATTTTCGAAAGGGAACATCACGGAGCGCTCCTACCTGCCGAAATTGGTGAGGCCTGGCGAGCACGTGCTTGACATGTTCGCCGGGATAGGGTATTTCTCTCTCATGATCGCCAAGCACGCGTCGCCAGCGCACGTCGATGCTTGCGAGATCAACCCGGCATCCTACAAGTACCTCGTCGATAACATCAAGTTGAACGGGCTGGAACATGTCGTCACGCCACATCTTGGTGACTGCGCGAAGATCGTTCCGGACCTCGTGAAGGCTGGCCTGAAAGCCGATCGCATCGTCATGGGGGTCTTTCCCCCGCCGAAAGAGTACCTGCCCGTGGCATTCCAGGCCGTGAGGCATGACACGGGCACGGTCATCCATTACGAGGGAAAGGTGAGCGACGGGGACACGACCACGCTCCTGGAGGACGTGAAAGAAGAGGCCGGCAAGACAGGGCTCGTCAAGGAAGTCACCTTGCTTGGTTCACGCCTGGTGAAATCGCTTGGCATCCGAAAGCAGCACGGAGTCATCGACGTCATGGTCAAGTGAAAGACGCGAGGCGAAGAGGATGGTTGACAAGGACGATCTCAAGCGCAAGCGCAGGGAGGATCTCGCCGAGCTGTTCGCTGCATTGGCCAAGGACCAGGCCCCGATCATCGTCGAGGGGAAGCGGGACCGGGAGGCGCTAGTGCGTGGGGGTATCAAGGGCGATCGAATCACCATGCTGCACGGCAAGTCACGCCTCGACATAGAGGACACCCTCGCGGAATGCAAGGACATCATCTTGATGCTCGATTACGATGCCGAGGGCTTGAAATTGCAGGATGAATTCAAGGCGATCTTCTCGCGCGCCGGCGCCCGCGTGAACACGTGGTATTGGAGCAAGATACGGGAAATCTTCAACGGCCACATCGACTGCATCGAGAACTTGCGAGGATATTTCGAGCCATGACGCGAAAAGCAAGACCAACACCTTCCAAGGAGCAATTCTTCCACGACAAGCTCCTGGGCTGGTTTGACGTGAACCGGCGAAATTTTCCCTGGCGGGAAGGCAAGATCGACCCGTTCATCTCGCTCGTTACCGAGTTACTCTTGCAACGGACGCGGGCGGAATCGATCGCTGCGTTTTATCCGGCGATCAAGGATAACTTTTCCACACCGGTCAAGATCCTTGGGCGTGACCCCGCCTTGATCCGCCAGGATCTCTCCTCGCTGGGCCTCCAAGACAGGCGAACGGATGCCTTGAGGATCCTTGCAAGAGTGGTTCATGAAGAATATGGCGACATGGTACCCCCGGACGAAAAAAAACTGCTCGAATTGCAAGGCATCGGCCGGTACATCGCGCGGGCTGTGCTCTGCTTTGCATTCGGGAAACCGGTTTCCATAGTCGACGGTAATGTTACCCGGATTATTTGCCGATTCTTCAACCTGGAAAACAAGGGAGATAACAGGCGGAACAAGCACATTTGGGAAAAAGGAGACGAGATCATCGCGCAAGATCCAGCTCGCGTGAAGGAATTCAACTGGGCGCTCCTGGACTTCGGCGCGAAGATTTGCACCCCGCGCAACCCTAGTTGCGGGTCTTGCTGCTTGAACGAGATGTGCTCCTTATACGGCAGCGGGAAGGATAAAAAGTAGGATCCTCGCCTTACTCGTTCTCGTATTCCTTTCGGGACGGGGAAAACACCTCGATGACATCAGAATCTTCGAGAATCGTCGCTCCATGTTTCACGTTGCCAGGAATCAAGTAACTGTCACCAGTGACTACCACGTACTTCGATTCCTTTGTTTCATACATGAATTCGACCTTTCCTTTGATTACATATCCAATCTGCGCGGCCGGGTGGGAATGCAACTCGATGACCGAGCCCTTCTTCATTTCAAAGTTGCAGATCTGGGCATCCTTGTTATAACACATCGTGCGACGAAATATGCCCTTGACGGCCTCGACCGGGGCGACCTTGTCCTTGTGCTTGATTTTCATGATGAAGATCCGTCGGTTTGCTGCTGTACCGGTTCAAGAATGATGTTCTAAAGAATGTTCCGGCGACAGCCCTCGTATGGAGCGGGGCAAGATTGTTATGATCCATCTTAGGATGTCGCTATTTCGACCATCTAACTTGTCGCTTTTGTTGAACGCTGCCTGAGGCATCCATCTTATTTGTCGCCAGTTTTGACCTGAATTCCCCCCGACAAGATTAGCTGAACCGCGACCAAGCACATCCATGTAACATGTCGCTCGTGCTCTTCAGAATCCGTGCGTCCCAGGCATGTCATCCTCGTCGTCCTTGCTTTTGAAAGGTATGCACGAGAGCCTCCGAATACCGAACCG
>JAUQYZ010000143.1 GCA_030587475.1 Candidatus Sigynarchaeum calidifontis | reverse complement strand
CCGCGGGCTCGAACGTGAAGTCGAAATCGTCGGCCGGGATTTCCTTGTCCTCGATCACGATCTTCATGTTCTCCTTCAGCGGGTTCTTGAAATAGGCCGGGATGCGGTCCTCGATGTGGATCTTGTCGATGGGTGCCTTGCCCTGGGTCTTGACCTCGACGAGGGCGTCGATCGTGCTCTCCCGGTACGACGCGATGCGGCTCTTCGAGAACGTTTTCTTGCCCTCGAGCGCCAGGATCCGGAGCTCGATGGGCGCCAGGGTCTGGCTCATGGACAGCTTGGACTCCGTGTCCGCGATCACCGAGTAGACGATGTTCTCGCTGAACGTCGGCTCGTCCTCGCTCTTGAGATCCCACGGCTTCGCCTTCCAACTATCCCCTGCCGGAATGACCACGTCCGCGAGCACCTCGTCGATGACCTTGGTTTCCGTGTTCTCGTCGCCGAACACGAAGTTGTACCGCTCCAGCTTCATGGGGAATTCGGAACGGTTGCGGAACTCGAACGTGCAGTCCCACACGTCGGGCTCCTCGTCACGCTCGTCCCTGTCAACGAAGTGGATCTGGTCGGACCAGCCATCGACGAAGGTAGTTTTGAGGCCGCTGTACGTGCCCGCGGCCACGAAGTACTTCGCCTTGATCTCGCCGCTCTTGAATGCCTTCTTCTCGTTCGTGCGCACCTTGATCTTGAGCTCCATCGATGCTTTCTTGCCGCCGTCGAGCTCCTCGATCGTCCACACGATCTCGTCGCCTTCGCGCTTGGCACGGCCACCATCCGTCCTCACCACGTCCACGTCGTTGAAGTCAGGGGGGATCGCCTTGCGGATCTCGATCTCGCTGAGCCTTGCCTCGCCCGTGTTCTCCGCGGTGACGACGATCTGTGCCACTTGGCCCTTCGAGTCCTTGTCGTACACGAAAACCTGGCTCTTCTGCGCGGTCTCTGGAAACGTGTCGATCTCCTCGACGATCTTGAGCAAGGGCGTGTCGTCCTTCTCGATCTTGATCTTGTATTCCTGCTTCCATTCCTCGCCGGGGTCGAGCTCGGGGATGTGGACCTCCTTGGGCAAGTCGGCCTTCTCGCCGCCCTCGAACGTGAGGTCGATGTCCCAGATCCGGTTCTTGCTGCCGCCGTTCACGACCGAGACCGTGCCGCTGACCGATGATCCCTTTATCTTCCCGTCATACTCGGTCTCGAAATCGAGCGCCTCGACGATCGAGACCTTGTACTTGCTCTTGCCTTCCGCAGCCCGATATTCGCGAGGCGCAGGTGCGGCTTCCCTCGCCGGTGCTTGCGGGGGCTCAGGCTCGGGCGCCGCCTCCTCGATGACTTGAACCCCTTCTTTCTTTGCGATCGCGTTGAACAGGTCAACGAGAGCCTTCTGCTGGTCGGGATCGATATCGGCTTCCCTCAACCTTTTCTTCTCAAACAACGGGTTTAAAATATTCTTGATCTCGTTGCTGACCTTGTTGATCTGGTCTTTATAGTCCTTTTCCAGTTGTTTGTAGTTCACGTAGGAGCTTACCACTATCTTGCGCTGGTAGATCTCGACTTCCGCGAACTTGAATTTCCATCGCTTGACCATTGCCTATCCCACTTGACTGAGTCAACTGTTAGTTTAGTAGTGCAGATAAAACTATATTATATAAGTATATGAAGGTGTTTCGAGTCACCGATAATTCTCGGGCGGGTGGCACCATTACTGGCTCCGCCAATTCCACGAACATGTATGCAATAGTCGATTCGGCGGAAACCCGTTTATCGCGACCCTGGTGGATGATATGACGCGCGTAAACCCGTGATGGTGGTACGGCGCCGTTTCCTGGACGATTTTGCGAGGATCTGGGCGCGCATGTCGATTTTTCCCTCTATGGAACCGGATGCGGTTGTTTCTCCAGAACCGTTCACGACCCGATTCTCGTTTCTTTTACCATCAAGCTAGCATTATTAACGCCCACGTCGAAGAAGTGACAAGGGAAGATATAACCACCATGACACGAGGCGCAAACCAGATGGGCGGGTACGGTAGCGATTACGACATTTCCACGGACGCTGCAGTGATTAAAAAGAGCGCGAGTTCATACAACATCGATGCGGGACGGAAATACGAGGAACCCAAGAAGATTTTTCCTTCCCCCGTAAATAAAGTACTCATCACCAAGGCTAAGTTTCCCTTGGTTATCGCCGTGGACGTCACCGGGAGCATGCGAGAATTTCCAAAAATCATTTTCGAGAAGTTGTGCATCCTGTACAACGAGGTAATGCTCTTCCTCCCCGAGACACTCAAGGAAAGCTTCGAGATCTCCTTTGCTGCCATCGGCGACGCGTATTCCGACCAGGCACCCGTCCAGGTGACCGATTTCGCGTCGGGCAAGGAGCTCGACCAGAACATCAAGTCGCTGTACCCAGAAGGCGGCGGCGGTGGCCAAGCCAGGGAAACCTACGAGCTCATCGCCTATTTTTATGCCCGCCATTGCAACCTCGTCAACCCTCTTGACCACCCGCGTCCGCTCTTCATCTTTATCGGCGACGAGGGCTTCTACGCGAAGGTCAACCGGGAGCACGTGCGGCAGCACGTGTCGACCGAGGACAAGCTCAAGAGCGACCTGATCAGCGAGGACGTCTTCAACGTCCTCAAGCAGAAGTTCAACGTCTACATTCTCCGCGTCTTGTATGGGAACCCCGACGACGAGAAGGACATCGATGCCAAGTGGCGCAAGGTACTCGGCGACAAGCACGTCATCATCATGAAAGATCCGAAACGCATCGTCGACACGATCATCGGCATCGTCGCGACCGTCGTCGATGGCTTCGACGCATTCAAGCAGCGCATCGAGGTGCGCCAGACCCCGGAGCAAGTCGCGCAGGTCTATTCGAGCCTCGATGGCATCGAGAACGAGTCGACGCTGAAAAAATACGTGGTGGCAATCCAGGCCCTCGAATGCCCGAAGTGCGCCGCGAAGCTCAAGGACGTGCCTGATTTCGCGAAGCCCGTGAAATGCGAGGCGTGCGGCTATCTCCTCGTGCGAATCACTTGAAGGTGGCCGGGCTCGTGCGGGTCATCCAATCCCATTCCTTGTTGGATGCGTGGAAGCAAGCCGTGCGGACGATACTCGCCGAGGGAAGAGCGGGCACGGACGATGGACAGCCCATCATGGAATTCCTGGACTTGTACCTCGAGACACGCGATCCCGCGCCCGAATCGATGATTGCCGAGGTGGACCCGCAGATGGCCGCGTGGATGCACGTCAACTTCACCGAAAAAAAGCCCGTGCCCGAGCTCGGCAACGCGAAGAGCTATGCGACTCGCCTCTACGACTATTACGGCAAGGATCAAGTCGCCACGGTAGTAGAAAAACTCCGGGCGAAGCCGGAAACGAAATCGGCGACCATCACGACGCTTATGCCGAACGATGACACAAATTACATCCCGTGCGTGAGCCTGCTCGACTTCAAGGTGCGCGATGGTACCTTGGTCCTCACCGCGACCTGCCGCAGTCTCGACTTTGGAAAGAAGGCACTCCACAACCTGGCCGAGCTCGCAGCCATCGGCCGCGAGGTCCAGGCTGCCACCAAGGTTCCACGGCTTGCCTTGCACGTGCACGCCATCTCGGCTCACGTGTACCAGAAAGATGTTGATTCTCTATCCTTGTGACCCATCATGAGCCCCATGAGCGAGGAATACTGGTTCAATCAATTGAAAATCAACGGTGCCGGCTATCCCGACCGCGTTGACGATATCAAGCGGATCCTCGTCAACGCCCGCGGTTACGTGTTCGAAAAGCCCGTCAACGAGCACGTGATCGTCCTGTTCTCGGGCGGGATGGATTCGACTGTGCTGGTCGACATGGTCCTCAAGCAATGGAAGTGCAAGGTGATCTTGCTCTACATCCGCCGCGACGCGAGGAACCAGGTCTACGAGGAAGAGGCCGTCGATTTCTTCTCGGCCTATTATGTAAAAAAATATCCCGGCCAGGTCATAGAGACCGTCAAGCTCGACATCCAGATCCCTTGCCGCGTCAACCGCGAGTACCTCGACAAGAACCGGCAGCACGTCATGGGCTTGCCCATGCGAAATGCCATTATGTGGGCAAACGCGGTCACCCAGGCAGTGTACTTGTGCGAAAAATACAACACGACCATCCGAACGGTCCTTGTCGGGTCTTTACGCGACGACAGCGACAGCCCCGAGTCCGGGTACTTGTCCGTCCTGTCGATGTGTCTCCACGCGTGCGTCTGCCTCGGCACATGGAATTTCCAGGTCAACGCGCCGCTTATGGACAACTCATTCGTGGTCGGCGGTATGTTCAAGAAGGATCTCGTCAAGTATTGCAAGCAGGAAGGGATCCCTATCGAGAAGACGCGCTCGTGCTTTCTCGAGAAACGGGATCCTTGTGGTGATTGCTTGGCTTGCAAGAAACGAGCCGCGGCGTTCGCGGAGGCGAAATGAGTGATCGAAATTATCGTCACAACCGCGCCCGACGCGTCCTTCATCCCCGCCATCGCCCGCATCGACGCTGTGTCTGGGTTCCGTTTCAACACGGGCTATTCCTACTTCAAGGGAAGCAAGGCCGATGCCCTCAGCGCGTTCAAGGTCGCGACCGGGAGGAAAACGGCGTGGGTGGACCTCAAGACCCGCGAGCTCAAGCTCGTTACGGCCACGGAGATCACCCCGGGCAATCAAATCCTCGAGATCAATCATCGAGTAGAGATTAGCAATTTTCCTGCCTTGATCTACTTCAACGAGGGCAAGAAAGCGGTCGAGATCGACCAGGTGATCGACGGTAACAAGCTCCACGTGAACATCCCGCCGGGCCGCAAGGATTTCAAGATATCCTTCGGGAAGGGGACGTCGTTTAACATGCCGGATGCAAGGGTCACGGATGGCTTTTTCACGGCGCGCGACGTGGAGTTCGTGAAGGCAGCACGCGAGCTGGGGATGCACGACTATTGTTTGTCATACGTCGAGGCCGCATCCGACATCGACGAGCTGCTCCGGCTCGACCCGGACGCCCGCGTCATCGCCAAGATCGAGTCGCCACGCGGCTTGCAATTTGTCGCGAGCGGGTACCGCGCCGTGAAGGGTAAAGTTCGCCTTCTCGCCGCGCGTGGGGACATGTACGTGGAGCTGGATCGCCCCCACGACATCCTCGCCGCGCTGAAGAGCATCATCGATGCCGATCCCCGCGCCATCGGCGCGTCACGTTTACTTCTCTCTTTCCTCGAGCCGGGAAGTATACCGTCTTGCGCGGACATCTGCGACATCGGTTTCCTGTTCAAGCTCGGATACAAGTCCTTTTTACTCGGCGACGAGCTCTGTGCCGACGAAAACGTGCTCAAGTCCGCGATCGGCGTCATCCTCGCCATCCAGGAGAGCCACGAGGCGGCGCGTTTTTGAAGGGCATCGCTAGCGATGCTCCGAACCAGGCATGAATTTATTTAATCGCACGCCCGGGAAATAAGTATCATGCTCTTAGCGACCATTTTCCTCGTCGCGCTCGTCATCGCGACGTTTTTCAATTTATACAGCCATCTGAAAGAAATCAAGACGTTGACGTTCGTCTCGAAGCCGTTGCTCGTCCCGCTCATCATCGGTTTTTATGCTTCGGCCACCGTCGATGTCGATCCGCTCATCGTGCTGGCGCTGGCGTTCGGCTGTGGTGGCGACGTGTTCTTGCTGTGGAGAAAGACCAAACCGAAGGCGATCGTGTTCGGCTTGCTCTCCTTTGTGATCGGGCACGTGTTCTACATCATCTCGTTTGCCTTGTCGACCGGCTTCTTTGCCACCGCCCCTTGGTGGTTCGTGCTCATCATCCTTCCATACGTGGCCGTTGCCATTATCCTTTTCAAAGTGCTCCAGAAGGATCTCGGCAAGATGATGGCGCCCGCGACCGCGTACATGGCCATCTTGCTTGCAATGAGCGTCTTCACGCTCTCCCGGATGTTCGTGGCATCACCCGCTTCCTTTTGTGTCACGTGGCTGGGTTCCTTGTCGTTTATCGTGTCTGATGCGGTTCTTGCGATCGAATATTTCAAGTTGAAACGGGAGATTTTGCACCACGCGGTCGTCATGGCCACCTACATCATCGCCCAGCTGCTGATCGTGGTGGGCTTGCTCATCTAGACGAAAAGCGGGATCATCGGCACCGATCTCGTCCTTTTTTTAAACGAATTAATCTTTTCTATCCCAGCAGCGCTGTGAAATTGGATTATCATGGACAAGAACACGCGATACATCAAGGAACAGAAATTACACACCATCGGATCGGGCATCTGGCTGCTCGTGTTCAGCGCGATGTTCGTGGCCGTAATTGTATACGCGGATTCCGAAAATTACTTGATTCAAGAAGACGATTATCTGCAAGCGGCCATATATCTAATCATGACCATAGCGATCTTGACGTGGGTGATCACCGTGATCTGGATCATCCAGCGCGGGAAGCTCAACTTGATAACCCTCGCCCACCCGGCGGTTAAGTACGTCGTCGCCGGCATCATCACCGCGGGCTGCATCTCTTTCGTGATATTCCTCGTGCTCTTGAACCAGGCGTACGGGTCGTACCTGGAAGGCGATTACGCCTGGGGGTACTACGTGGTAATAGGCATCGGTGCATTTTTCTTGTTTGGCGGGGCGTGGCACCTGGCCCGGCTGGCGAAGCCCGATTTCATCAAGCGGAAGGAACGCCCGTACACGAGGAAAGGCCCGCGCGTGTTTTACGTCGCGCTGTGCATCTCCGTGCTCGCGGGCGCGGGCTCGCTGTTCGTCTCGATCGCATCGCAAGCGACCGAAGCCGTGGTGCCGTACCAGTTCACGCTCGAGGCCGGCACGTCAAACACGAGCGTCATCCTTCTCATCGGCGATGGGATGGGCCCTGCACAGATGCAGCTGGGAAAGCTGGTCGAGTATGGCCCGGGCGCGAATGCCAGTTTCGACCGGTTCCCGTTCAAGACGACCGTGTCGACCAACAACATCGACGGGGGCACGACCGATTCAGCAGCAGGCGGGACCGCGATCGCTACAGGCACGCGCACGCAGAACGGTCGGATATCCACGAGCCCCGACGGCGCGAACCTCACGACCATCATCGAGATCGCCAAGAATAAAGGGTACGCGACTGGTCTGGTCACCATTTGCCAGCTCACCGATGCAACTCCAGCTGTGTTTGCCGCTCATCGCTCCAGCAGGGCCATGTTTTCGGAGATCGCGGCGGATATGGCCGGCCATGGTCTCGATCTCTTGCTCGGGGGCGGTCGGAGCACGAGCTATTTCGGGTCACAGATCGCAAATTTGCTGGCTGACGGTTATTCTTACGCGATGAACAAGACCGAACTCGCCGGCATCGCTTCGACGCCAGCGCTTGGCCTATTCGCCAGCGGGAACTTGCCCAAGGTCCAGGACTACACCGATGCCTCGGCGGAACCCTCCCTGCTCGACATGGTGGTCAAGGGGATCGAGCTGCTGAACGCCACGGGCAAGCCGTTCTTCTTGATGGTCGAGGAGTCGGCGATCGATTGGGCGTGCCACGCGAACGACCCGGTTTATGCGGCACAAGAGATGATCATGCTCGACAAGATCATCAACTACACGATCAACCTTGCCGAAGCACCCGAGGCGAAAATCCAAGTCCTGGTGACCGCCGACCACGAGACCGGGGGGCTCCAGATCCTCGGCACAGGCTCCCTTACTGGCCCCCTCCCGAACGATTCCTTGCCGTTGGCCGAAAACATCCAGCGACGGACTGACCGGGCGAACCAGGTTAACGTGTCGTGGTCGACAGGTGGCCACACGCAAACTCGCGTTATACTCGCCGGGATCGGCCCGTACACTTCCCAGATCCACAACGCCCGGTATAACATCGATACATTCAGCTTGATGCGCATGGCCATCGAGGGAAAGAGCGGCCCCGTGGAACAAATCGCGGGCAGGTTCCCGACCGTCTGGTACGTTTACATCGCGTTCGGGGGCATTGCCGGCACGGCCGTGGTCCTCGCCGTACTGTACGCGCGGAATTCCAAGAAAAGAAAGCCCAGCGCGTAGGATGGATTCGCGCTGGTGCCCTTTCATTCATTTTTTTTGCTTGTCTCGGGGGACTTGTAGGCGAGGTTCGGGAAGAACCGCTTCTTGATCTCGATGCCCGACCACACGATAGAGATGACGAATTCCGGCAGCGTCTTGTGCATGAGCAGGATGATGATGGCCGCGATGAACGAGCTCGCCGCGGAGATCGAGTAGTGGATGTCATCCCACTGCACCGTCGAGTTCAAGGCGTAGATGCCGAGCTGGATCCACATGCGGGCGATGTTCACGACGTAGAAGATGGCCGACGACCAGAAGAGGGCGGCGATCTTGCGCTTCCAGACGCCCTTGCTCGCCGCCGGTTCGGCCGAGTGCGGCGTGAAGAGGATGATGGCGGCGAAGATGATGATCGCCTGGAAGCCCGTGCAGAACGTGACGAACTGTATCTGGCCGCGACCGGGAACGTTGAAGTAGATCTCGATGTCGTCCACCGGCGCGAAGAAGATGCGACCGAATCCGACCTGGTTGTAGAGGTCAGGGAAATTCGTGAAGGCAGGGAGCGAATCCACTCGATATTCGATTGAAAATTCATTTCCTTTAAGGAACGGCGCGAGCACGAAGTTGATCGAGCTGATCGTTTGGTCCCCGACGATGACGCGAATCCACGTGGCATATTCTAGCAGCTGGTAGCAGACGACGATGAAGATGGGTGCGGCGATGGCAAATACGGCCATTTGTTTCCAGGTGAACTGGTATTTCTTTCCCTCGTAGGTAATCGCTGTCGCCTTGGGCGTGCGATCGCCGGTCGCGGCCTCGGTCGCGGGCATGGCAAGGGAAAAAGATGGCTGGGGCATTTGTGCTTTCGCATTTTAATAACAAATGGGCTTCGTGTTAATAGTAAAACCTACCATTTCCGCGGGAGACCAATGAGGCTTTTTATATGCCCGCCTGGACTTGTTCCCTCACAGCGACGGCTTGGATAGCATTCTGGAGCCAGGAGGTCCACCCGATCCCCGGCCGTCGAGATCACGAGCGGTGCGTGTTTCCGGCATTCTGATCCATTAGAGTCTCGGGATTGCCGGGCATTTGCAATGAACACCACGAGTAAAAGACCCGCGATTTGATGACCATGAAAAACGAAACGAACTATAACTGGATCATCAGTAAAATCAAGCAAGAAGGCGCGCTACACGCGTCGCTGATCGATCCGGACGAGCTGAAGCAGCCAGCGGCGGTCGCCGGCCGCATGGCAGAGCTCGCGGACCATGCCGGGACCGACATGTTCTTCGTCGGCGGATCCACGTGTTTTAGCCAATCCTTCATCGAAAAAACCCAGAAAGCTATCAAGAAGAGCTCGAGCAAGCCCTTGATCATCTTTCCGGGCGGGATCAATGCGGTATGTTATCCTGCCGACGCGATCCTGTTCCTCTCCATCCTCAACTCGACCAATCCATATTTCATAATCGGGGGCCAGACCCTGGGCGCCGTGGCCATCAAGATGAGCGGCATGGAGACGATCTCTTGTGGCTATCTCGTGGTGGCGCCAGGCGGCGCGGCTGGCTGGATGTCCGATTGCAAGCCCCTCCCGCGGTACAAGCCCGAGATCGCTGTCGGGTACGCGCTCGCGGCCCAGTACATGGGCTTCAAGCTGATTTACCTCGAAGCGGGGTCGGGCGCCGACACGTCGGTACCCATCGAGATGATCAAGAAGGTTAAGAAGTATTGTGATTTGCCGCTCATCGTTGGTGGTGGCGTGAACACGCCCGAGGATGCACGCGAGAAGGTCCTCGCGGGCGCCGACATCATTGTCCAGGGCACGTTCCTCGAGGAGAACATACAACGGGACGGCGGCGAGTCGCTTGCCCGCATCATCCAGGCCATCAAGGAGGCCGGGAAGGAGAAGATCGCGAGCAAGTACGGGAAGGACGTTTCGGTGCCTGAAGCAAGCAACGACGTTCCCCGGGCCGAAAACGGCGTTCCTGGCAACTGAATACCCCCCTAATTTCCCATCATTCCATCTCGAAGCGCACTAAAAATGGCAATACAACCCGCCGGCGAGGTCACGACGAGAAAGCAGTCTCGTGATGGCGCTATCCAAGCGTACATCGAGGTCTTGCGGCCGGTGAACTGCGTTTTCGGTGCCCTGACAGTCTTGATAGGCATCTTGAACGGGGTTCCCAAATCGGCACTCCCGGGCTTATTCGTTTCGCAGTTCGGGTGGCCGGTCGTTGTAGGCGGTCTCGTCGTGTATTTTATGGTAGCTGGCGCGAGCAACTTGATCAACGACATCTTTGACGTGGACATCGACGCGATAAACCGGCCGAACCGGCCGCTACCACGTGGTGCCATCTCCAAGGCTGCTGCTCGTCGCTATTTCCTTATACTCTGCTCCATCGCCACGGCGCTGTCAGCTGTTGTCGGCGCTTTCACCCCTAACCCCCTCTTGATACCCATGTCCGTGGCGTTTTTCCTGTTCGTCGGCTACGTGTACGCCCGGTGGGGCAAGCCTTCCGGGTTCCCCGGCAATTTGATGGTCGGCGCGGCCTTCTCCTTCGGGATTCCCTTCGGTTCCTTCCATGTCGCGGGGATCATGGCGATTCCCGTGGTGATCTGGTTTTTTTTCGGGACCTCGGCCTTCTTGCTCATCAGCAGGGAGCTGGTGAAGGGTATGGAGGACATGGAGGGCGACCGCAAGTTCAACATAAAGACCGTGGCAAACACGAGGGGAACGCAAGCCGCGGCCGCTGGATCGATAGCGTTTTCCGTGCTCGCGATCGTCACGTTCACGACGCCCGCGCTCTCGCTGATCTCGAGCATCGCATTCATCGTCTTCGTGATCCTCGGCAACGCGGCAGTCATTGCCTCCATCGCGTTGCTGCTCAAGGGCCGCGATTCCAAGAAGAACCAGAAGTACTCGAGCTTGATGCTCAAGGCTGGCGCGTTCCTCGGCCTCGTGGCATACGTGCTCGCCCCGCTCTGAATAAAACGGTTCCATCATGAACATGACAAACGAAAAAACCCCATCCGGCGTGCATTGAACATGATATTCTTGATCTTTCCAGACAACATCGCATTGAACGAGATTGTTCTCTTGATCGGTGCATTTGCCTTTATCCTGCTCGTTATCGGCATCCCCATGGTGCTCAAGAAAAAGGATGTCATCAGCGGTCACGTAGCCCGCAAGATCGTCCACCTTCTCGCAGGCTTCTCTTGCTTCATCGTCCCCTTCCTGCTCTATCCGGGACTCGCCCTCATCCTCTCGGGCTTGTTTCTCGTCGTGACCCGGCTTTCAACGCCAAAAACGCAGGTGTTTCAGATGATGGGCGAGAAGGACGAGGGTGAAACGGGCTATCTCGCTGGACCTTTTTGCTATGCCTTGTCGATCAACATTCTCGTGGCGATCTTCTCCTTCATGCCTCAATATTTCTTCTTCCCGGCGGCGTCGATCATGATCATGATGATCTCGGACACCGCAGCGTCGTTCGTAGGGCGGCGGTACGGCAAGCACAAGTACACGCTAAAATACACGAAGACGACGCGCAGCCTCGAGGGATCGATGGCGCTGTTTGGATCCGCTTTCGTCCTTGCCCTGTTTGCGTTCGCATTCTTCGGTAACTGGTTTCCCAATAACCATCACACCATGACGATCGGGTGGATCTTCGTTCTCTCCATACTCGTCGCCTCCGTATCGACGCTCGTCGAGGTCATCTCGCCATCGAATCTAGATGATCTCCTCGTCCCGATCGCGGGTTGTTTCATCAGTTTCCTTCTCACGATCGCCGTGTTCCCCGGTTCGATCGGCATCATGCCTTGAATTCGATTTTTTCTCCGTTTCCTTGTTTTCAAGCATTGGCCTTTCGGAGCAGCGCGTGGATCGTGATGTTCGTCCCGGGCACGACCTTCTCGTCGATCAAATCGAAGCCGAACCGCTTATAAAACCCCACGTTTTCTTTATCGGATGTCTCGAGGTAACAATAGGTGCCCGCTTCGCGGAGCCGCTCGACGAGCCCATGCATCAAGGCGGACGCGTGGCCGCTCCGCCGGGAACTCGGTTCGGTTGCGAGCAGGAACAAGTAGGCATGCGGCGCGGGGATGATGGTCGATCTTGCTTTCGCGATGACGTCGATGATCCGGTACTGCCTCCAGAGGAAACGCGCCCCGAGCTTGAATGCCATGGCGAGTGCCCCGCTCCTGAGCATGGCCCTGCCCTGGATCCTGGCGGGCGGGGGGAGGTACATGAGAACGGCCTCCAGGCGCTCCGACGAGACCATGACCTTCCCGTAGCGCAGGCAGTAGCGGGTCATTACGGTAAAAAGCGTCACGAGCTTGGCTTGTCGATTGCGCTCGTCGGGGAACAGGTACAAGTATTCCGGGTAGCCGTGAAACGCGCGGGAAAGGAGCACGGCCGACCGGTTCACGAAGACCCGGTCTTCCGCGGCGCTCGCGTCGACGTCGATGACCATGAAAATCAAGGAGGAGGATGACCGGGGCGAGTTAAGCTTCACGGCATCGCCGCGATGACCTGGCCGAGTTGCGCGAAATGGGCAAGGTTTCCCCTCCATTCGGCCAGGGAAGCCGGCGGGTAGAGGCTGAAGAAAGTGCCCTCGATGAAGGCGAGGCGAGCAGCCACTTTCTTTTCCTTGAGATGATTGTCGTGCAGCATCACGAAGAGGATGCCGTG
>JAUQYZ010000094.1 GCA_030587475.1 Candidatus Sigynarchaeum calidifontis | reverse complement strand
AACTCGCATGTTCGATTGCCCAGACCAGTAGCGGGAATCCTTGTTTTTACGTAGTGCAAGCCAACGTTGTGCAGTCCTGGTCGATACCCCCATCTGCTTGGCGATATTGTTCGTCGATATGCCGTGTTGTACCTTGGAGATGAAGGCGAGTTCGATTCGATCGTCACTCGCTTCCATTTCCAATCTTTTGCGTCGTTTCATGTCAAGTGCCTCCCCGGGTTGACACACCGGTTCGGTATTAGGAGGCTCTCGTGCATACCTTTCAAAAGCAAGGACGACGAGGATGACATGCCTGGGACGCACGAATTCTGAAGAGCACGAGCGACATGTTACATGGATGTGCTTGGTCGCGGTTCAGCTAATCTTGTCGGGGGGAATTCAGGTCAAAACTGGCGACAAATAAGATGGATGCCTCAGGCAGCGTTCAACAAAAGCGACAAGTTAGATGGTCGAAATAGCGACATCCTAAGATGGATCATAACACAAACCTATATCCTCGATCCCATCCAAGACAAGCTGCCGATGGACCAGTGGTTTTGCGTGGGACTCTCGACGGTCAATCTGGACGGGAAGCAGGGTCAAGATTACATCAACGGGCCGCAGCGGTTTTATAACGACCAGTTCTGGTTGACATACGACCCGTATTACTGGCACAAGATTATCGCCATTGGAGCCATCGCTCTGGGCGTCATTATAGTCCTTACCATTTTCTTGATTAAAAGAAATAAAGGGAAAACCCCGAGCACCGCGGACGGGAAAAAGCCAACGTTATAGCGCACTTTTTCTTCTCTCTCTTGTTTTTTCATAGCAATGCGATGCAATCGATCTCGATGCGGGCGCCGTCCTTGGCGAGCTTCGTGATCTCTACGGTCGTGCGCGTGGGCTTGCGATCCCTGGCTCCGTTCTCGTCAAAGAACTTCGTGTAGGCCTCGTTCATCTGCTTGAACTCCGCGATGTTGGTCATGAAGACCGTGCACCGCACGACGTTTGCCACCTTCCCTCCCGCCTTCTCGAGGATGGCCTTGAGGTTGCCGAGCGTGACCGCGGTCTGTTCCTCGATGCTGCTCGGCACCTTCCCGTCCTTGCCTGCCGGCACCTGGCCGGAGACGAAGATGAGGTTCCCCGCTATCAAGCCGGGGCTGTACGGGCCGCCTTTCGGGGCGCCCGTGTCGACGACCTTGATGTCCACCATGCATGTTCACCTTTTCTTTTTCGTAGGTTTTTTTTCTATGCCTTTCAAACGCGAGGCTCCGAGCTCGCTTGAAACTTTCGCGAGCTCGGCATCCCAGTCGTGGTCAAGCGCCACGACGGGCAATACCGGGTTGAGCCGCCGGGCCGAATCCATGTCCTTGAATCCAGAACCAGTCACGATGAGGACCACGTGCTCGGACTTGTCGACCGTTCCTTGCTGGACGAGTTGCACGAGGGCCGCCGCTGTAGTTGCGCTGGAAGGCTCGGCAAAGATGCCCTCGAGCCGTGCCAGCCGTTTCTCCCCGTCGAGGATCGCATCGTCGTCCACGATGCAAGCGGTGCCACCCGTGTTCTTCACCGCGGGGATCGCCAGGCGCGCGTCCAGCGGGACGTCATCGGCCAGAGCGGTCGCGATGGTGTTGATGTCAGTCCACGGGTGCTTGTAGACGTCATCGATGGGGGTGCCATCGAGGATGGCACGCGAGAGCGGGGGGCAGCCGGCCGGTTGCACCGCGATGAACCGCGGGATCCTATGGATCACTCCTAGCTCTTGCATGTCCGCGAAGCCCTGGTAGACGTGCGAGAGCAAACCGCCGCCGCCCGCGGGGCATACGATAGCGTCCGGCGCCGGGTCCAAACCCGAGGCGATCCGATCCCGCACGATCTCGTAGGCAAGGGTTTTTGCGCCGTGATTGATGTACGGGTTGACCTGGGATGCCGTCATGAGATTCATGAACCCGTGCTTCGCGCAAGCCGGCGCCAAGGCACCGAGGATGCCCGATGTCGAGTTGGTCTTGACTTTAAAAACACGGGCCCCGTAGGCTTGTACCTGAGCAACTTTGTTATCAGGGCTCATCTCCGGGACAAAGACCATCGCGGGTAATCCCGCCCGTGCGCTGTATGCGGATACTGCAGCGCCAACGTTACCCGAGGAGACCGTGATGACCCCTCTGGCGCCTAGCTCGATTGCACGGGAGATACCCATGGAGACTTGCCGATCCTTGAACGATCCGGTCGGATTTCCCGTCTCGACCTTGAACGACACGTGAGCCAGGCCGAGGGACGGGCCGAGGTGCTTGCTCGCCAGCAGCGGCGTGCTTCCCTCGCCGAGCGACGCGACGTGCGAGGCATCCAGTAGCGGCAAGAAATCGAAATATCGCCACATCGACCGCACCGGCAACCCTTTATACGCCGCGAACGACGCGGGCGAGCTGCAGCGCTCCTTGAGAGGTCCGAGATCGACGCGCGCGTCTAGCTGCCCGCCACAAGAGGGACATTTTACCGATTTCGACGATTCGGGCAGTTCCTTGGCACAAGAAAGGCAAGTCAAGCGAAATTTTGCCATGTGCGATCAAGCAAGGAATAGACCCGGGAGCAAAAAAGCCCGTTGAGATTGATTAATGGAAGCGAAGTTGGCATGATCAGTGCAACGGGTTCATTTTCCGTAGACCGGCACGATGTTATCGCTCTTGCATTTCGGGCAGCGCATCTCGCTCTCCCCCTTCGATGACGGGGACAAGTCAAAGTTGAAATTCGCCTCGCCGATCTCGAAGACGTGCCCGCACGACGCACACTTGACTTTTCCGCGCATTGTGTTTTTTCCCTTCAGTTGTTATGCCCGAAATACTAGTACTGGCTGATGTGTAAAAAACATTAAGTCACCGCGGGTGAAGATCGAGTCCATGAAACCGGTAGAAACACCATCCGTCGGGGGCACGTGGACGCTCGTGCACGAGGACGGGGCCATCACGGCACCGGCACGCGTGCCAGGATCGGTTTTTGAGGCACTCGTAGAAGCGGGCACTATCGAAGACCCTTTTTACGGGGAAAACGAGCACCAGATGGCGTGGGTCTACGAGTCCGACTGGCATTTCGAGACGTCATTCGACATCCCGGATACCTTGCTCCATCACAACTGGATCCTCTTGCGATGCCGCGGCATCGACACGTTCTCGGAGGTCCGGGTGAATGGCATCCTCGTCGGTACAACGGCGAACATGCACGTGATTTACGAATTTAACGTGAAGGAACATCTCAAGGCCGGCAAGAATGACATCAAGATCACGGTTCAAAGCCCGACGAAGGCCGCGCGGGCGGAAAAAAAGAAGCATGGCATTAACTTGCGCACGCTCTTTGCAATCCCCGGCGTTCCTTACATCAGGAAGGCGCAGTTCTCGTTTGGCTGGGACTGGGGGCCGAAGCTACCCGGCATGTCCATTTCGCAGCCGGTCGAGCTCGTGGCACACGACGGCGTTGCCATAGATTCCGTTTTCCCTGTCCAAACTTTTACCTACAACAAGGATCCAATGGCAGGCATCGACCCGGCCGGTCTCCCGGCCATTAGAATCGAGCAAGTGACAGTGAAGGTGAACGTCGAGCTGGCCATCATGGGCGCGATGAGGGCTGGACACGACATTACCATCAAAGCAATGTTGAAATCGCCGGACGGCCGATCGTTCGATGCATCGGCGCCCGTGGATGGATCCCGCGTCTCGCTGGATTTCCAGATCCCGAAGCCCGTTTTGTGGTGGACCCACGACCTGGGAACCCCCGCTCTCCACGACCTGACAGTCTCGCTCCAAAAGGGCAACGATGTTATCGACACCGTCGAGCAGAAGGTCGGGCTCCGGGACATCAAGCTCGTGCGTCGCCCCGACAAGTGGGGCGAGACATTTTTCTTCGCGCTCAACGGCGTGCCCGTGTTCGCGAAGGGCGCGAACTGGGTACCCGTCGATAGCTTCATCCCCCGGGGCAAGCGTCTCGGATTATACCAGTCCCTGCTCGCCGCGGCCAAGGAGGCGAATATGAACTTCTTGCGGGTATGGGGCGGCGGACTCTATGAGGACAACTTGTTCTATGACATGTGCGACGAGCTCGGGATACTTGTCTGGCAAGACTTTCCGTTCGCTTGCGCCGTTTACCCGCCAACCAAGGAATTCGTCGACATGATCCGCAAGGAAGCTGCGCTCAATATCAAGAGAATGCGGCACCACGCGAGCCTTGCCGTGTGGATCGGGAACAACGAGGTGGAGCAAGGATTCCTCGGCGTGTTCATCCTTTCAACGATGGCGCGGTTCTGGCTATTAAATAAGTTCAAGCGTGCATACCTGGAGCTGTTCGAGCAAGTCTTGCCGGCCATCGTGGCGGACCTCGACCCTACCCGCTCATACTGGCCGAGCTCGCCCTCGAATGGCGGTGGCGACCGTCCGCGAGGCCCGCTTGCATCGAACGATCCGAACGTGGGGGACTCCCACTTCTGGAAAGTATGGCACCTGGGCGCCCCCTTCACGGAGTACCGCAAGTTCGATTCCCGGTTCATGTCCGAGTTCGGCTTCGAGTCGTTCCCGCACATGCGAACCATTGCATCTTTTTGCCCGCCGGAGCAGTACGCGTTCACCTCGCCAATCATAAATAACCACCAGAAGATGCTCAAGGGCAATAGAAAGATCATGGGATATATGAAACGCCGGTTCCACATCCCGGCCGACTTTCACAAGCAAGTGTTGCTTTCCCAGGTTGTACAGGGCGAGGCCATCGAATACGGAGTCGAACACTGGCGCCGGAACCGAAACGAGCAGCATTGCATGGGCTCGCTGTACTGGCAGCTCAATGATTGCTGGCCCGTGGCGAGCTGGTCGTCGATCGACTATTTCGGGAGGTGGAAAGCACTCCACTACTACGCGAAGCGATTCTACGCTCGGTTCGCCGCCAGCGTGAAGGAGGACCGGGACAGCGCCGAACTCTGGGTGACGAACGATCGCCGGGAAGCACGAAAGGGGAAGATCTCGTGGAAGATAGTGGACGACGGTGGTGAAAGCTTGCTTTCCGGGTCCAAGAACGTGGACGTTCCCCCGTGCAGCTCGGTACTCGCCGAGCATATCGATACAACAGCAATTAGCAAGGACAATGCGGCCATAAACGCGCACGTGATACTCTACACGCTCGAGCCAGCATCGGGTTCGGGTGAAGCAACTGCCCGGGGCTTCCGGCTGTTCGGCAAGCCGCGCGATTTTCCGGTACGCGATCCCCGCCTATCGTGGCACGTGGAAAAGCCCGCCAAGGGAACGAAAGGGGAGTGGGATTTCGATGTCGTCATCGAATCCGAGCAGCTCGCCTTGTTCGTGTACATCGAGCCTGTGGGCGTCGACTTCATCGCCGCGGATAATTTCTTTGCCATGGAACGCGGCGAAAAACGGCACGTCCCCATCCGGCTCGTGAAACCAACCGGATCGACCGAGGAAGACGTGCTGCCTGACAACGCCGAGGATGTCGAGGCGGCGTTAGCCGTCGGGTCGCTCCATGACTTGAGGTGACCGGCGTGGCCACGGTCGGCGTGATCGGGACGGGGCTCGTGGGCTCGGGCCTCGCCAAGGTGCTGGCAGCGGCGGGATTCTCGGTCGTCGCGCACGACATCGAGCCGGAGAAGGTTAAGTCGCTCGAGCGGTCAGGCGTGATACCGGCAGGAAGCCCGGCGGGTGTCGCGGCACGGGCAGATCGCGTGATCTTGTCCCTCATGACACCGGCCATCATCCGTGACGTGCTTTTTGAAAAAGAAGGTATCATCACTTCGCTGAAATTGCCCACGATCGTTATCAACACGAGCACCGGCTCGCCGGACGACGCGGTCATGTTCCAGCGAGAATTGGCTGTGAAAGGCATCGAGTACCTTGAGGCCCCGATATCTGGCACGAGCGTCCAGATTGGTAACAAGGAGGGGGTCTTCCTGGTCGGGGGCCGACGGGAAACATTCAATGCTTGCAAGGACATCTTCGAAGCCCTCGGGGGCAAGGCTGTTTTCCTCGGCGCTGCCGGGAGCGGGGCGCGGGCCAAGCTTGCGATCAATCTAGTCCTGGGGCTTAACCGGGCGGCGCTTGCCGAGGGGCTCGTGTTCGCGTCCGCGCTGGGCATCGATGGCAAGACCTTTCTCGAATTGCTCAAGCAGACCCCGGCCCACTCGGCGGTCGCCGACCTCAAGGGGCCGAAGATGGTGGCTGGGGACTTCAGCACGGAGGGGAAACTCGCCCAGCACCGCAAGGACGTGGGGCTCATTATCGATGCGGCGCGTGGAGCGGGGCACTCGTTACCCTTGACGGAATTTCACGCCAAGCTACTCGACGACGCGATCTCAGCCGGGGACGGTGAACTGGACAACAGCGCCATCATCAAGGAGATCCGGCGGCGGTGGGAGATGGGAACGAAGCCGGGATAGACTATGTAGGAAAATGACTTAGCAATATCTTTTATGTTTCAGCGGGCATCACCCATCAGAGCCACGTATTCGCGCAGAACGGGAGAGTTACCCTTGAACGGTAAAGAGATAACAAGGATTCCTTTACAAATCGGCGAGGTTGTTACCAATTTCGCGAAGATGGCTCTCACCGGCATCCCTGTTGCTGTGAATTTTGATATCACCTACAACTGCAATTTGCGGTGCGAGCATTGCTATTACTGGGCATCGATAGCAGCCCTGGGCATCAAGAAGTGGGAACTCTCCGATGAGCAATGGATCACGGTTTTTAAATATTACCAGAAGCTCGGAGTTCGGAACGTTTCTCTCACTGGCGGCGAGCCGACCCTGCGCATGAACTTGATCAAGGAGGCACACGAGTATTTTTCGCAAGTCCAGACCGCCACGAACGGGATGATCAAGATCCCCAGGAGCGTTCAACCAAGGGGCATCTGGCTCTCGATCGACGGCCCCGAGGAAATACATAACAAGATCCGCGGCTCCAAGACTTGCTTCCAGAAGCTCGTCGCCAACTATCAAGATGACAAGCGTGTCGCCGTCAGCTCGACCATCTCGACTACGAATTACAAGTACATCGACGCAATCGTGAAAGTCGTGCAAGACTTGAACGTCAATGGCGTGTTCTTTATGCTCTATTCGGGAACGAAGGACAACCCGCTCCTCCCGACCGGCAAGATCTACGCCAAGGTTATGGCCGACCTCGCACGCGTGACTCGCGAATATCCCGACACCGTGCTCATGACCAACGACATGCTCCAGGCGTATCACAACAAGCAACACATCAAGAATTGCCCGTTCCTTAACCATAGAAGGCCGGCAAGCATTTTTTCCTTCTATGCCGACATGACCAAGAAGCGATGCGTGCTAGGCGATAATGTCAACTGTGCCACGTGCAGCTGCATCGTGCCGGTGGGAACTTACGTGCTCCAGCACAACACGGCGAACCTGGAAAATTATCGAAAAATAATGAAGATCCTGGGGCAGTGACGTCTCGATCTAGAGGATCGACTTGATCTCGTCCTTGAGGCGCTCGTTCGCGATCGAGCTCATGTATTCGAGGCGACGCTTGATCGGGGGTGCAGTGGCATCACTGTTCGCATTGGGGCCGTCACATCCGGGGCCATCACGGTTAAAGATTTTTGTTTCAATGCACGCTCTTTCAGCCCGCAAGCTTGCGATAGCCCTGGCGATGGTTGCCTTAAAGGAATGCAAGCTAGGATGTTTCGTCTCGATCTCGTCGATGGCTTCTTGTAAATCCTCGATGATGTCGTTGATATCCTCCCACGCCATCATGGCAGTTTCTGTCGATGTCATTTTCTCCACCAACTCGCGATCACCCTGTTAAGTCTCGCTTCCCCCTTTTACCTTCCCTTTTACCTTCGTTTCGCAGCCGGGATACAATACGGGCGAACCTTGTAGACCTTTTGCTGGTCATGATCGAAACGCTTCACCAGGTATAGCTCGCGGGCGGTTTCAAAGCTGTGCTTGCACTCTTTCGAGCAAAAGTAAAAGACGCGGCTATTCGTGAAGGTGATGAAGATGGTATCGTCGTCGATGATACGTTTGCATATTGGGTCTTGGTGCTTCATGGAATCGCCTCGGTTGATTTTTTTTTTCATGATCAAGGACGTACAAGGTTTCTTTTTCGAAACGGGTCTTGAATGTGTGTTCATAATTTGGGGTTGTATGTTCAGAACGTGCGAGTTTATGTGTTCTTATTGGTCTTTTTGTTAATAAGTTTACCTTTTTTTTATTATTTGTGAACCCACAATCGTGGGAAGGATTGGGTCGAATCCATCATGCTGCGATATATGTAACCAAGAAAGAATTTCACTTATCATGACAAGCATGCATATTTGTTGTAACAAAATGTTTATATGAGCCGGTTATAAAACCCATCTCTCCCAGGAACCATTTATGGCACACAACTTCTTGGGCTGGGCCGAGCCACTCGGGACCGCTCTAATCACGGGAGCATCAAGCGGGATAGGTGCCGAGTTCAGCCGGCAGCTTGCAGGCCAGGGATTCAAGCTCGTGCTGATCGCGCGGCGAAAGGATATGCTTGAAATAGTTAAAAGAGAAATAGAAAATGATTACAAGGTGGACGTGAAGATCATCGTTGCAGATCTCGCGAAGCAAGATGATATCGATCTAGTCGTTAATTACATAAAGAAAATAACGGACCTCGATGTCCTGGTGAACAACGCCGGCTTCGGAATTCCCGGCGGCTTTATAAACTACGACCTTAACAGCATGATCGACATGATGACAGTGCATAACCTGGCCCCGGTGCTCTTGTGCCGCGCTGCGATTCCCTTAATGCTAGAACGGGGACGTGGAGCCATCGTGAACACGGCATCGCTCTCCGCGTTCAACCCCGCGCCGGGCATGTACTCCCCCACGAAGGCATTCCTGGTTTCTCTTTCCGAGGGGCTCCAGATGGAACTCAAGGGCAAGGGAATTCGCGTTCAAGCCTTGTGCCCCGGATTCACGCACACGGGCTTTCATGACACGAGTAACGAGCTCAAAAATCTGAAGAAATCACTTCCAAAGGGTATTTGGGGAACGGCCGTCGGCGTGGTGAGTGCTTCGCTAGCCGGATTACGCAAGGGGAAGGAGGTGGTCATCCCGGGGCTCGTTAACAAGTTTATAATGATCTTTCCCAAGGGGCTGCGGAAGAAAGTTACGGCGAGGAGAAAGCCATAGCCCGGAAGCTATGCCCCCGGCCGTTGTAACGTGCTCCGTGACCGTTATTTCAAGCCTGGTCAAACCTGGAATACCTTTCCATCCCGGATATCATCCAACGTGTCCGCCTTTGTCCCACGAAAGTCGAACTGCTTAGCTATTCCTTGCCCTATCCGAGCTTGATGGGAGGAAGAGCGATCTCCCTCGTGTCCTTCCCCAATGCAGCTCGCAACGCGGTCGAGGCGTATCCCGCCCCCCAGTTGCGCCCGTGACCGATGCAGAACGCGTGAAGCGCCCGCGCGCCGCAACCATGTTCCCTGCCTTCGGGGTAAGAGTACCTTGCCGCGTTCATGATGGCCAGGGCATAATTAATTGCCATGCGCAGGTATCCCGTCTTGCCCGTGATCCGGTATAGCAATCCAAGGGTCGCCGGGCTGGGCAGCTCGACTCGAAGGCCGGTATCCGTCCGGGTGGCATCGACGGCGGGCATATCCTTCCGAATGCCAACCGTGTTGTGATAGGGCGAATCACGCCATTTTACTTCCCGTCGCAGCGAGATCTGGATGGGAACGCCGGCGAGCCGGTCGACCACATCCTGCACGGGTTCCAAGGCCTCGACAAGGCCGGGGAGCCTCCTTGCCCGGTGGAGCTGCCACGCGAGATCGCCCACGGGATGCGCGTAAGGCGAGCCGATGTTCCCGATGGTGGTTCCCACGACGCGCTCGGCCGCGTCGAGATAGAGAGGATCCCCCGTGGCGGAGTACAGCGCCATGAACAATCCGGGCGTGCCGTTAGCGACGTGGATCTCCGCCCGCGTGACCTTGTTGATGTCCTTCGGTGCTGCGCCTGTGAACGCGCGGGCGTCCTTGTTGAAGGATGCCTCGTTCGCCGACCGGCGCTTGGGATCGGTCTCGGTGAACTCGCCAAGGTACAAGGGAATCTCGGGGCCGGAAACCACCTGCGATGCCCACTCGCGAGAGTACCTCGTGATGACGCGCACCAGCTCGGGATTGCCGCCGCACGAGAGGCCGAGCCACGCGAGCCGGATCAAGCGCAAGTGCTCGACGATGTTGAGTCCCTTCTTGAAGCCGACAAACTTCGTGCCGAGGTAGAGACTGGTGAACCGGTTGGTTCCCGGGTCGTACCAGCGTAGCCGTTTCGACCCCGTATCGACGATGTTTTCCGACGCTTCGCGCAACTGGCGCGCGTGCAGCGGCTCTGCAGGGTCCATCTCGTGAATCCATGCGAGAAAGATGATGAAGTGCTCCACGCCGTGATGCACTTCTTGCATACGCCAGTACCCGTGGACGAGATGCCGCCTCATCCACTCGTCCGCGCTAGCGAGCATGCGCGTGGCATACGACCTGACGTCCGGGTCTCTCGTGTGAAGGTAATATTCCCGCCACGACGTCAGGTAAGTTCCCTCGTCGTGGATACCCTTCCACGGGATGACTATATTTGCCGGGGCACTCTCCGAAAGCCACGATTTGAAGTGCGCGAGGATCGCTGCGAGGGCTTCACCCGCGGGCGCGTTGGGCTCGAATATTATTGCACTCATGGTAATAGTGCTTGCTTTACCCGCGCGAAGTTAACCATTTTGTACCCGCCGAGAGGAGAATGAAACAACCATGACGGCCTTGCGAGTAGTATTCATGAACTGTTACAAGCGAGGGACGGAGATATATTGGCAGGCGCGGCACCAGAGCCTCGTGGACGCGTTCAAGTCATACCCGGGTTTGCCGGGCCGCGATCAAGTCCCGTTGGAGCACACGAGCATCCGCATCTACGATTTAACCTCGCCAGAAACCATGTCCGAACTTGAAGGCGCGGACGGGGTGATCCTCTCGGGTTCGACGCTCAACGTGAGCGCGATGGATGGGGAGATGGAGGAGAAGCCGGCTCTCGTGGAACTCGAGGGCTTCATCCGCCGCGCCAGGGTGCCCTTGCTCGGGATTTGCTTCGGCCATCAGCTGATCGGGCACGCCTTCGGTTGCACGGTCGGGGAATATTCCCCCGGGGAGAAGGAACCGGCGGAGTGGGGCACCATCGGTATGCTGCGCGTTGGGCCGGACTTCGACTTGCTCCGGCGGATCCCCGGCTATCGAGACGGGCCTGTCGACGTGAGCGTGGAGTGGAAACACAAGGAAGAAATCAAGGTCAACGACGTGTTCGAACGCCAGTTCCTCTTATACGCTTCCACCTCCGTGTGCAAAATCCAGGCCATCAAACATATCGACAAGCCACTTTACGGCTTGCAGTTCCATCCCGAAACTCGGAACATGACTGTTCAGCGCAACGGCAAGTCACCGCGGCAGGACGGGCTCGCCATCTTGCACGGCTTTCTAGACATCGTCATCGATGCCGCTAATAGCCGGCAGGGGAGCTAGGTTCACTTCTCGATCACGAGGCCGTCGTACGTGACCTCGACGCCGTGCGGCGACATTATCGCCACGATGTCGTTATACACGAAGTTCCACTGGTGCGAGAAGTGGTGCGCGAAGAACCGGGCCCCGGGGGAAAGGAGACCGCGGGAGACGAACTCCGCGTGGGCCGCGAGAAAGCTCTCGTTCGAATGATGCCCGCCGCCACCGGGCTTGAGGCCGACCGTGCAGTCGAGCGCGACCACGTCCAGCTTGACACCGAGCGATTCGAGGTACTCCCACTCAGCCTTATGCCACGTGCCCGTGTCGGTCCCATAGAGGAGACGTGTCTTGCCGTCGTCGATGACGTAGTTGAGGCTGAGTTCGGGCTCCTTGTGGTGCGCGTGGATTGTGTGGACCTTGTACCGGCCGACCTCGATGGTCTGGTGTGGCCCGATGACCCTGGTCTGCATCAGTAGATACTCGCCGAGCTCCTCGATGACCTCCTCGCGGGTGGGCTTGACGAGGAGGCTTTTCCTCTCGCCGAACGTCTCCATCAAGGCGTCGCGCATCTGCTCGTTGAATTTTTCGATACAGTTCGGGTTCCCCCACACGGTCATCATGCCCAGCGTGCCGTTCTGGCGGGAATCCTTCTTCCGATGGATCAAGTCGTAGAGGAAAAGGTGATCCATGTGAGAATGCGTGAGCAAGAGATTCTCGACTTTCGTGAGGTCGGCGTTGAACCGAACGCTTTGAGCCGCCGTGTCTGGCCCGAAGTCGATGAGCAAGTCCTCGTTCAAGAGGGCACTGGATCTAGCCCGCAAGTTCTTTCCGCCCAGCTGGCGTGCCCGCTGGCATTTTTCACAGTTGCAAAACAGCGCGGGATACGCTTCGGCAGCGCCCGTGCCGAGAAACGTGATGCGCATAATATCGAGAAGGCGCGGGGATTATTTTAACCTAGGACAGGTGAGGAAATGGCTCTTTCTTTTTTGTATGAACAAGTCTATACCCCCACTTATGATTTGTTGTCATAATAGATATATATTAGTTTGCCAATTCTAAATTTGGCCATCCAAGCGGTAATGGAATTACGGCATTGCGTAAAAAAATATGTGGCAATGCCACAATGATTTCAAGAAACCTTAAATAGCCGTATTTACGAATAACAAGCGGAAAATCTGGGAAATACACCCATCACGTAATATGTAATGCTGTGTGTGCGGTTAATCGAACAGGCAAGACCATCCAATATAACTGGCGTGGTTGCATGGTCATCATAACAAATAACTCGTCGAAGGATTGCGCAATGGCGAATTGGACCGAAGGTTTGGGAAGCCTTAATACCGAGTTGCTAAGGAAACGGGAGCAGCTCATCGCCGACGGACAGAAGTTCTTCGAAGCTGGTGATTTCGAGCATTGTTACGATAGTCTCCGCGCGGCATACGAGATTTCGTCGCAGTTAAAGGACAAGGAGTCGATGAAATTCATCAAGGGCCGCATGGAGGAGGTTGATAAGCATCAAAAATCAGACTTCGTGGACAAGCTCACGAGCACGTTCCGCAGCGCGGGCAACAAGAAGCGCACGCAAGAAGAGCTCACCGAGGGTTTGGCGAGTGCCGTGGAAGTCGTCATGAATGGCGCATTCGCACTTGAAGACAAGCTCCTCGAAATCAACAAGACACTCTCGGAAAAAGTCGCCGCCCTTGAAGAACGGTTGAAGATGCGCGAGCAATTGTCCGAGGCGATGGCCGAGCAGATCGGCGACTTGACCAAAAAGATCGACGATCTCACGACGAAGTTATCCAACGCCACCGCGGCGGCCCCCGCACTTGCCCAAGCCGTTCCTGGAATGCAGCAACCTATGGCTATCCCCCAGGGGAGCATGCCGCTCGCGATGGCGATGCCGCCCGGAATGCAGCCCGGCATACCGCCTGGAATAGGCGCGCCCGCGGTGCCGGGTATGAAGGGGCCCCCGTCATTGCCACCAGGTGCCCCTGGTAGTATGGGACCCCCGCCCGCCATGGGACCACCCGCGTGCATGGGACCGCCACCAGGTATGGGACCGCCACCAGGTGCCCCGCCGAAGACCCCCACTGAGTCGAAAATGCCGGAACGACCGATGGATCTCCGGGGCTCCCTGGTTAGCGAGCTGAATGGGGTCTTGGCCAAACGCAGAAAGGCATTAGAAGAATAAATTTACTTCTCATTTTTCCTGCAGCTCTTTAGTTCCTCTTGCGATCGAGCAGGCTGTCCTTGTAAAAGGAATTAGCACGTCGAATGCTTCGCGATCAATGCTTCACGCGAGAATGATCTTGTGCTGCGGGTTGATGGCCAGCTTCGCGTTGCACACCGTGCAAGAATGCTTCGTTTGCACCCATTCTTCCAAGTGAAGGACGTGCGACGTGGCCCCGCACGACGGGCATGCCGACACCTCGTCGAAGATCTCCATGGGTTTCGAGCAAATAGCACACGGGAGCGGGTTAGGATGCATCTCGATCTCGATGCGGCCGCCGCCTTTCTTGTCCATGTAAAAGAACGCGCCCTTCACGTTATCGTTCGTGGGGTACAAGTATTTCTTGTTCTCGAGGTAAAGCGCGACCGACCCGTCGTCCCTGTCGGTGACCCACAACACGTTCGCAGTCATCAAGCTATCTCCCTCGCGCATCACGGCTACCTTCAATGGAGTCTCCTTGATCTTCTCGAAGATGTACGTGTCCACCGCACGGGTATACTCGAGCGCAGCGTAATCCCCCGAAATTTCTTGCAAGAGTTTCTTCGCGGACGAGATCAGCGACTTGCGCACGTTCTTGCCAACTGCTTCTTTCTTGCCCATAGAAAGAAAGATCGCGGCAATCTCTAATAAACATGATGCGGGATGACGGCATTTCAATCGAAGTACCGCGTTCCTATAGCAAGGCCGTTTCGTGCACGTGACTTGCCTCGAGAAACCACGAGAAAAAATAATTAGCTTCAGACGTAATCTAAGCCCCGGCGTATCTGCCGGGCGAAATGACGGGCCAGCTCTTTACCAGGATGGTTTTAGATGAGGTTTGGCGTCGATGAAAACAAATAATTTGAAAAATTGTCCTAAAGCAAAGAAATTAAAACGCTTCGAGGAAGCATACAACATGGCAACAAGAAAGCGGCGAAGCAAAGCACCCCGGCGATGGAAACGATGAAAGCAAAACGCTCAAGAAGTCGTTGCTTGCGTATCGGCTCATCACCGATCAACCGGGCATATCTCGAAAGATATCGACGGATTATACAAAACGGGTACTTCTATTCAAAATTAGGGTCGAGAATCATCTCCAGGTTGCAAGCGCTGCAAACATGAGGACCGATGATGGAAAAGTCCTCCGTCTTCTTGCAGCGGACGCAAAAGTACGGTATTTTCATGAAAGAGCCCTTGCACTCGGGGCATTTTACCTTGTTCTGCACCTTGCGGAAGATGACCTTGAAATAACCGTTACAGCGGGGGCAATGGAACAGGATCAAGCGGCGCTCCTTCTTCATCTCGTGTTCTTTTGCCTTGTCTTCTGCCGTGAGCTTTTCGCTCGGGTCGTAATCCGTGTTTTTCAAGAGCTTGCTGACCATGCTCCCTACGCTTGGTTTCTTCTTCTCCTCGGGGGGTTTGATCGTGATCTCGCCGAATGGAACGGCCTTCCGGTCGGCGATAGCAGAGCCCTCGTCGCCGGGATGGGCAGCGGTCGGAATCGGTGTCTTGAAGATGGTCCCGCAATCCCAGCATCTCCCCGCACCTGCCTCGCAATGCGCCCCGCAGTTACCGCACGCCTTGAACACGATGCCCTGGACGAGATACGGGTCTGAGAAATCCGACGGGTCGACGAGATCGGGGTGTCTCTTTGCTGGAGGTTTCCCTTCTAGTTGCATCTCCTTATTCTCGACAATGCCTTCGACATGCCCGCAGCTCCAGCACGGGACGCCAGCCTCGTCCTCGCATTGGGCTTTACATTTGGGACAGACGCGAAAGCGCATCATTATCAATCAACTGCTTGACAGCTCCTCGCGCCAAATCATATAGGGCAGAATATAATTGCGTTTTGGACGCGTGGCAGAGATGACAAAAGGTTTATGCACCGCGCAAATAGCTAGCTCCTAGTCGTTCCAAAACGGCCGCGTTTCCCTCGCGGGATCGCCGGTTACTCGCTATGCTGGCGAGGGGAGGCGTGGTCGATCCCTGGCAGGTTTTGGTACAATGTCCCACATAAAACTCCTCGTTTCACCGGTTAACGTGGCCGAGGCCAAGCAAGCGATCGACGGTGGTGCGGACATCATCGACTGCAAGAACCCTGAGGAGGGCTCCCTCGGCGCCGGCTTCCCGTGGGTCATCTCCGCCATCAAGGAGGCGATCGCTGCATCCAGCACGCGTGGAATCCGGCTCAGCGCAACGCTCGGTGATCTCCCCGACAAGCCAGGTACGGCTGCTCTCGCTGCGACGGGCCTCGCGACCCTCGGGGCCGACTACATCAAGGCAGGCGTGTACGAAACCCGAACCATCGACCGTGCCACGAAATTACTCGAGGCAATCGTGAAGGCGGCCCGCCTCGTGAACCCCGACGCGCGCGTCGTCGCTGCAGGGTATGCCGACCATGCCCGGGCGGGGGTGTCGATACCGCCGATGGAACTGGTCGAGGTGGCGAAATCGACCGGGTGTAACGTGGCCATGGTAGATACCGCGATCAAGGACGACAAGGGATTGCTCGATTTCATGACGGCCGATGAATTGACGGGGTTTTGCCGTGCGGGCAGGAAAGCAGGCCTGGAGATGGCGCTCGCCGGCAATTTGAAGGAAAAGGACATCCCGCTCTTGAAGAAGACGGGCGTGGACATCATCGGCGTCCGTTCCATGGTGGTGAGTGGCGGGAATCGCATTACAGGCTCCGTCGACGCCGCCCTCGTGGCGAAGTTAAAGCGGCTACTCGCCTAAAATGTTATATTGCACGCGGGTTCATACCCCCTAGTCACGATCGTAAGAACGATCGAAGAGATGACGATCGCAATGGCAAGCAAGACATGGCATATCCCCGTTGACACCATCTACAACTACATCAAGGACACGTTCGTCGCGTGCGGCGTTCCAGCATCCGATGCAAAGATCATCGCAGACGTCTTGATCGAATCGGACTTGCGCGGCATCGAATCGCACGGCATCGGGCGGCTCTATTACTATTACACGCGCATCAAGGCAGGACAGCACAAGGTCAAGACCGAGTTCAAGATCGTGAAGGAGGGCAAAACGACCGCGGTCATCGACGGCGAGCATGGCCAGGGTCACGTGATCGCCTACAACGCCATGAAGCTAGCCATTAAAAAAGCAAAGGAACATGGCATTGGTGCCGTCGCCGTCCGGAACTCGACGCATTTCGGTATCTGCGGGTACTACACGAAAATGGCGACCGACGCTGACATGATCGGCATCGTCTGCACCAACGCCCGCCCGTCCATCGCGCCCACGTGGAGCGTCGAGCCCATGCTCGGCACGAACCCCTTGGCCTTCGCGATGCCTTCCGATGAACCATTCCCGTTCTCGCTCGATTGCGCGACGAGCATCATCCAGCGCGGGAAAGTCGAGATTGCCGACCGGGCAGGCAAATCCCTCGCCCCAAACCTCGTCATCGGCCCCGACGGTAATTCAATGACGAATGCCCCCGAGATTCTCAAGCTCATGACCGAGGACAAGGCCGCCCTTCTCCCGCTTGGCGGAGCGGGAGAGCAATTCGCCGGGTACAAGGGCTACGGCTACGCAACCGTCGTGGAGATCCTCTCTGCCGCGCTGTCGAACGGCTCCTTCTTGAAGGCGATCAACGGCGTCGACGAGAATGGCAAGAAGACCTTCTTCCGCGTTGGACATTTCTTCATGGCCATCGACCCGGCCGAGTTCGCGGGTCTCGACGTGTTCAAGAAGACCACGGGGGACATCCTCCGTTCCCTCCGGGCCGCCAAGAAAGCACCAGGCGCGAACCGCATCTGGACGGCGGGAGAGAAAGAGTATTACAGCATCGCCGAGGTCAAGCAAAAGGGCGTTCCCATCAACGAGGGACTCGCCAGGGAAATCCTTTCCATCAAGAAGGCACTCAATCTGGACTCGTACAAGTTTCCATTCGATGATGTCATCAAGATCTAGCGCCTACGCTCTGATTTTTCTTTTTTCTGAACCTTTGTTGCTGTATGTCGCCATGCGAACTATTAAAATAAAAAAGGATTGAAAATTGGAGCGAGATATCTCCGCTCATTTCAAGCTCTCGTACTGGTTGGCGAACGTGATGATCAATATAGAAAGCAATATCAAAAGCGGGGGTAGCATCATTGCCGTGCCCGACCATGTCATCCCGGCGAGCACGGGTTGCACGGCACGGACGATGTAATACATCAGCAAGCCGAGGCCGTTCAACAAGAAGGAGCGCTGGAGCGTGCCAGCGGATCGCTTGGCCAGGTAGAAGAACATGAAGGGTAACAGCACGATGTAGATGGGCAAGACGATCACGTTGAGGACGAGCTTGCCAGCACCCCAGAAAAACAGGCCGTTTGTATCGTAGATCCAAATGTCAGGGAAGAACAAGATGAACACTGCGATGCCAATCGGGACGAGGGGAAAAACTTTCTTGAGGATCTGGTGCAGCTTCGATTCGCCCGTGAAGAGGAGAGTGCTTAGGATGCCGCTCAGCATTGCCACGGATAGCCACCCCGCCGAATTGGCGAAACGCCATGCCAAATTCTTGTCATCAACACCGAAGAAAAAGTCATACATCAAGTAAAAAACTCGGGACGCTGCGAGGAAGATGAAAAACAACGAAAAATACAGCCAGTACATGCGCTTGGTCTTCCGGAAACGAATCAGAAGAAAATAGCTGAATAAAAGGAATTTGAATCCAATAACGGTAAAATACAAGGCGATGGAGAGGGTTTGATTCAAGCTGAAACAGCCAGGGTCGCATGCCATGATATCATCATCACCAAATCAATGAATTAAACAACTCCCTTGTCATTTGTGAATATGATTTAGAAGGGAGCGAGAAGCCATATAAGCATTCTCGTGAGAACAACGGGTTATGGAGCGAAAATACGACATCTTCAGTTTTGGCCACATATCGCTCGACGTTATAAAGACACCCGATGACCGAAAGGAGGCGCTCGGGGGCGCCATCTTGCACGCGGCGTGGGTGGCACACCAGCTCGGCTTCAAGAATGCCGTGCTGACCAAGTCGGCACCTGCGGACAAGGCACGCTTGGCCGAGTTCCCTCCCATAGCCAAGGACGATTTGTATTGGGTCGAATCGAAGCAAACGACCTCGATCTTCAATAACTACAAGGATAAGACGCTGGAGCGCCGGGACTGCTTCAACCAGGGACAAGCAGACATGTACGTGAAGCAAGACTTCCCCGACTTCTCCGCCAAGATCGTGCAATATTCTGCCCTCATGCACGGCGAGGTGGACCTCCCGCTGATCAAGTGGCTGGAAAGGAAAGGCAAGCTTGTCGTCGATGCCGCGGGCTTCATCCGGAAAGTCATGCCTGACAAGACCATGCAATCACAGCCGTGGCCCGACTTGAAAGCCGCGTTCCCGCACTTTTACTACTTCAAGGCAGACGCTGCCGAGTCAGAATTCCTCACGGGGCTCGACTGCGAGACGCACGAGGGCCGGGTGAAGGCCGCGGAGCATTACCTCGAATGGGGTGCCAAGGAAATCATCCTCACGCACAACAAGGAGCTCATCGTCGCTAACAAGGACGGCAACTGGGCCGCGCCCTTCAAGAACCGGAACCTCACGGGCAGGACGGGCCGGGGCGACACCGCGACGACATCGTACGTGCTCTCCCGGCTGGATAACAAGCCCCTTGAAGCCGTCAAGTTCGCGGCGGCGCTCACGTCCTTGAAGATGGAGACCCCTGGCCCGTTCAAGGGGACGCGTGCCGATGTCGACGCATACTTGAAGAAGTTCTATTGAACTTCTGCACGGGGATAGACTATTAAGTTGAAAGGTACAAGTACACAAAAAAACGGCCTTCGCTGTGGATTTTTCGCTGTGGATTTTTTTTAATGGTGCAGGGGACGGGAATTGAACCCGCGCTTCGGACGAAGGCGCACGCGCGCCTTTCGCATCCCTACGGAACCAGGGCCTGAACCTGGCGTCGTTGACGACTTGACTACCCCTGCGTTGTAGTCTGCAGGCCGATTTATCGAACCATCGAGTTAAATAAATAAGTGCCCTCCGGTTTTTATCGATTCGCAAGCGTATTGTCTTCACGACGTTGCCTATTGAATCAAGGGCAATTGAAGTTAAAATCGGGGTTTACACGATAATGACAGACTGGCGCGAGACACTCGCCCGAATCACGCACGAGGCCAACGATGCCATCAAGCCGGTGCTTGCCACGGCCGAAGCTGGCTCGAACGTGGGGAAGGGCGCAGGAGGAGATATAACTAACCAGATCGATGCCCTGGCAGAGGATTGCATCATCGAAGCATTCCGGCGAACCGGAAAAGCAATAAAAATCATCACGGAGGAGCGGGGCGTTGTCAATGTAAACTGCAATGGCCATGTTGACGATGCCGGGCTAGTTGCCATCGTCGATCCCATCGATGGCAGCTTCAACGCCTCGAGGAACCTCCCGTTCTTCGCCGTTAGTATTGCCATGGCTAGCGGCCCACTCATGAAGGACATCACCGACGCTGCCGTCTTGAACGTCGCGACGGGGGATGTTTTCTCGGCAAGCAAGGGAAAGGGCGCATGGTTCAACGATAGACCCGCAATCGTCAACCGTGCGGTGACGAGCCTAGCCGAGGCGGCCATGGGTATCGACATCAATCCCAAGCGCGGCGAATTCCACCGCGTCGCCTTGATCGACCAGTTCTCGGGGTTGCTAGATGCGCCGAAGAAGATCCGGGTGCTCGGGTCCAACGCCCTGGAGGCATGCCTGGTGGCCACGGGCGCGCTGGATTGCTTCGTCGACGTGCGCGGGAATCTCCGGCTCTTCGACATCGCCGCGGCGTGGCTCATCGTGAAGGAAGCAGGTGGATACATGTTCGAGCTGCGCGACGGGAACGCGATCGACATGGATGGCCGAGCGCTCGCTATCGAGGGCCGCCTGGCCGTGCTCGCGACAGCATCAGTCGCGCTCAAGGACGCGATCGTGCCCTTTGTCAAGAAAAGTATTTCAAAGCCGGTCGTGAGATTGTAATTCAAGCACCTGGTTGAAAACGATCATGCCGAGATACCGAACGGGGCGCCTCACTCCCGCCGAGAAATCGAAAAGGAACGCTGCTTTCGCATTGATCTTGATCATGCTCATCTCGCTTGTCATCGGGCTCGTGATGATGATGCAGGCCATGAACAAGTCATGAACGCGAACAAATAAGGACAGTGATCGTGACGAGCGACGCCGTGGAAAAAAAGGAAAAGGAATCGGTCAAGTTTTTCAAGTTCAACAAGGATACCTCCGAGTTCGAGGAGATCCCTGCTGCATCGATACCGCCAGAGGGCATCAAGAAGGTGCTCCAGGAGCACAGAGCCGACTCCTATGCTATATTTCAGGTACCATACATAGTTTGGCTTTACCACGGCCCGGAAACGAGTGTACAAACAAAATTCGTATCGGCGCGCACGATCTCCAAGCTGCGCGACGACATCATGATCGGTGCCAAGATAATGACCGTGGACGAGGGCAGCGAGCCACTGCCGTTCAAGTTCGTGACGAAAATGGCCGATCCCGCGGACTTCGGCATCGAAAAAGGTACAGCCGAGTACAAGCCCGCGTACACGGGTTCTGCGGAAGATCTTACCAAGATCGAGAAGATGTCGCTGGAGAAGGTCTCGCTCTTGCTCGAACAGATCCCGACCCCCAACGGGTTCGAGCGCGAGGTCATCATCCATGATAACTCGATCTACGCAGTGAAAAACGCACGGCGCAGCTTCATGGGATCCGAGATAGAGGAGATCGAGCTGATCCCCTTGCCCAAGGGCACGCGAGTGGAAAGCGGCACCTACATGGCGGAGGAATTGAGCCCACGATTATACTTCGAGAACAACAAGCTATTACTCATCGAGCTGCTCCGTAAAACTCCAGAGCGTGTAAAACAAGAGACTTTATTTAACAAGATAGACAAGAACGCTTGATCCTGGCATGCCAGGGATCCGAGATGGATGGCCGTGGCCGAAAAACCCGAGGAAAAAGCCGACGAGACCAAGAAGGTGAGCGAGATCAAGTTCAAGGCGCTTGCCATCCGCCAGGACGTCCCCATCGATTTCTGGAGAAAGAAAGAAACGGTGGTAGAAGATGAGCCCATGATCGTGGAGGTAAAGGAGGCCAACGAGGGCGTGCCCGTCCGGGGTAAATGCATCGTCTGTTACAAGCCGATCTACGACACCCAGACCGAGAAGGATGACTTGTTCTCGTGCCCGAATTGCAACCGCGAGGCACACTACTTGTGTGCCACGATCTTCATAACCGAGCATAAAATATGCCCGGTCTGCTCGTCCAAGTTGGAATTGGACAAAGGGACGAGCAAATACATCGCTGTCAAGAAATGAACCATCGACTTCCCGATCGAGCCTAATTTAAAATCATGAAGTGATTTTAAAAAATGACATTTCGTTTTCATTGGATGAACGAACGGGGGATCCTCCGGAAGGAAGGCTAATGAGTAAAGAAGCACAAGACACGCGAAAAACACCTCAAGAAGACCCCGTGATTCCATTGAGGGGATCGATCCTGCAATTCTTGTTGATCTGTTACCTTTCCATCCTTCCATCGACGACCACGGGCTATTTGCTCATCAAGCTATTCGATCCGTATTTCGCGTTGATGCTCGCAGGGTCTTGGCTGGCGTGGATCCTCACCATCCTCGTGTCAATGTGTATCTCGCTCGTGGTGTTATATTTATGGTCGTGGCTCCAAGCAAAACTGTCGATCGGCTTGGTGATGGGTTTCAAGGAGATTCCCGAGGGGAGGTTCAAGAAATCGTTGTATGATAAGGCGTTCCAACAGTTTTCGAAGCGCCACCTTGTCAAGAAGTTTTCCATATGGCTCTACAAGTTCCATTCACCGCGCTGGTTGTATCGAAAGTATGCAGGTACCTTCATCAAGATCGGGAAGCATGTCGAGCTTCCCGAGTGGTTCCCGATGGAAAAGTGCGAGATCGGGGATAACACGGTCATCGCAAGGCAGATCGTGATCGGCTCCCACGTGGTCGAGGGCGACTACGTGATGGTGAAGGGCGTGAAGATCGGGAAAAATTGCATTATAGACTCTGGCGATGAGATGCACAGGACGTGTGTTGGCCCCGGGAGTATCATTGAGGACAACGTGATCGTGAAGGTGGGAACTACGATCCTCAAGGACAACACCTTGAAAGCAGGTGGTATCTATGAGGAAAAACCAGTTGTCCACCGTGCCGGCGAGGTTTCGAACCTGTCGAGCCTTGAAATAGAACGCTGGCGGGAGGAAGTTCTCTCTAAACACGAGCTCAAGTCGAGAATGCTCGACGAGTGGGCATCCTTCACTTCCACGTGGCCACGCGTGGTCGACAAGTGTGCATCATTAATCGGATACCTAACGGGCATCGGGATCATCCTGGCATGGTGGTTCAACGTGACGATGCCGCTTGATGGCTTCATGCCTCCCCTTGGCCCGGTACTCAACATAATCCTTCTCCCAGCCATCTTTTTCGTGGGTTATGGCTTCAACGTTTTCATCCCCCTCGGGATAGTATATCCTCCAGCGAAACACCTCCAAAAATCCATTCCGGCTCTCGAGGAGCTAGAAGGTAAAGGTGGAGATGGAATTGCCAATGACGAACCAGTCAATGCCATTACCATCACGGATCCTGCAATAATCGAGAAGTGGAAGTGCTGCAAGTGGTTAAAGTGGAGGATCGTGGATCGAATATTGAAATCGCTGTTCCCTGACGTGTCGACGTTTATCTACCCATTAATTGGCAGGGGGAATAAAATCGCCTTGAAAGCAACCTTCACCGAAGCCCAAGTGGACACAGACTACGTCACCATTGGGGAAAACACGCTCTTGAGCGTGGGCACGCATGTCTATGCCTATAGTTTAACAAGCAATCCGAAACCACAGCTGGTCATCAAAAGGACATCGATTGGCCGCAATTGCGTCATCGCTCCATCCAACATCATGGCGGGTGCGCGCATCGGTGATAACGTGATGCTTGGAATTCACTCCGTCGTGCCGGAGGACACGCACTTGGAAAGCAACCAGATGTACGCTGGTAATCCCGCCGTCGACATCAAGACATTCATTGCAGCGAAGAAGCAAGCCAAGCAACAATTGGGGATCTCCTCGTGATCCCGGGATAACATCACGTTGAGCTAGAAGCATTGTATAATGGCGGGTGTGCATGTCGATGCTTGTGCCAAGATCCACGATGACGTGATGCTCGTCATCTTCACGGCCGTGCCCGGGGGCGCGGTCTTGGAGTCCGGGAAAGTATATCTCGGGGATCCCGCCAGGCCAACGAAGTAGAGACGAGCGCTCGAATCCCATTTTAAGTGCAAACCTCGAGCGTGCACGATGTCGCAAGAACCGGACACGCGGTACCTCGCTGCCATAAGTTATTTCAAAAGCTCTCGTATTATAGTGTCCTATACCAACCCGAGTGAGCACGACTAATGGGCAAAAAAGCGAAGAAAGTAGCCGAGGAAAAATCCCCGGACGTGACTCCGGAGCAGCAACACGCCGAGCCAGGAGCTCTAGAGATGCCAAAGGAGGAACTTACGGTCATTGACAAGTCGAAGCTCACGATGGAGGACGCGGAGAAACTCCAGGCCGAGATGAACCTTGGTACTTGTGGTCACGTCGATCACGGGAAGACAACGCTCGTGCAGGCCCTCTCTGGCGTTCGCACCGACCGTCACTCGGAGGAGGTGGAACGGGGCATCACGATCAAGCTCGGCTATGCCGACACGATCATCGGCCGCTGCACGAAATGCCCGGAACCCGACTGCTTCTGGACCAAGGAAATGATCAAGCAAGACTACATCAAGAAGGGTACTGCCGCCAAGGACATTGATATCAACAAATGCCCGACATGCGACAGCCAGGTCACCGTGCTACGCAAGATCTCCTTCGTCGATGCACCTGGCCACGAGATCCTCATGGCAACCATGCTTTCCGGCGCGTCGCTCATGAACGGGGCCATGTTGCTCGTCGCGGCCGACGAGAAGGTTCCACAACCGCAAACCCGCGAGCACCTAGCCGCCCTGGGCGTCATGAACTTGAAGAACATCATCGTCGTGCAAAATAAGGTTGACACGCAGCCCCGGGAGAAGACCATCGAGAATTACCGGGCGATCAAGGCATTCTTGAAGGGCTCTGTCGCCGAGAAAGCCCCTATATTGCCTATCTCTGCGGTCTTCAAGGCCAACTTGCACGAGCTCGTCCAGATCATCGAAAAGCACGTGCCCACGCCGACACGGGACACGTCAAAACCAACCCGCTTGTTCATTGCCCGCAGCTTCGACGTGAACCGTCCTGGCACGAAGATTGCGAAGCTCCAGGGAGGCGTGATCGGCGGCTCCCTGGGCGGTGGTTCTCTCAAGAGGGGAGACGTGATCGAGATCAAGCCCGGCATCAAGGTCGAGGACAAGTACATAGAACTCACATCCACCATCGATTCCATCAGCACGGGATCGGTTTTAACCGACAAGGTCGGCCCTGGCGGTTTGCTAGGTATCAAGACCTTGCTCGACCCGTCCATCACGAAATCCGACGGTTTGATCGGCTGCTTGCTTGGCCGGAAGGGAGAGCTTCCCCCGTCAACCGATAACATCACTATAAGCGCCCAGCTGCTCGAGCGAGTGGTCGGGACGGCGGACGGATCGGCCCGAGTCGAGCCGCTTAGGGTCGGAGAGAACATCATGGTTTCCATCGGCACGATGACGACTCTCGGTGCGATCACGTCGCTCTCGAAGGGCAGGGCCAGGCTCAAGCTCGTGCGCCGCGTGTGCTCGGACCCCGGTATGCTGCTCGCGATTTCTCGCCAAGTCAACAACCGGTGGCGCCTGGTCGGATACGGGAAGCTCGAAGAGATCCAGTAGGCAACCGCTGCGTGTTCACTTGTAAAAATACCATCACTCATCAATTACCTTTTATCGACCATTATGTACCTTTCAACGAGGTGATCGCCGTGGATAACGAGAAGAAAGAGGCGGGGTGCAATGTTGACCAGATCCGCATCAAGAAGGACGAAAAAGTGTCTGACTTGATACGTTTATTCCGCGGCACGGGGTTCAACGCAAAGCGATTGAGTATGGCTTGCGAGATCTACGAAGCCATGGCAAAGGACAAAGCGTGCGTGAAAATAATGACGCTCGCGGGGGCAATGGTGCCCGCAGGCATGCGCGGCGTGATCTCTGATTTCATCCGGTGTGGATTCGTCGACATGCTCGTGACCACGGGCGCCAACCTCACCCATGACGTCATCGAATCGATCGGTTGCCACCACCAGCAAGGCACCGACCGCGTGTCAGACGCCGAACTTCACGACAAGGAGCTCAACCGCATCTTCGACGTGTACATGCCGAACCAAGCCTACGAGGCCTTGGAGGACTATGTCAAGGCATTGAAATTCGACAAGACCATGCCGGTCGTGGAATTCCTGGATTACCTCGGGGGTGAACTCGTAAAACTTCAGGAGGAGCACTCGCGGGATTCGATACTCGTCGCTTGCCATGAAAAAAAGGTGCCGGTCTTCTGCCCCGCCTTCACCGATTGCGGGCTAGGCATCCAGCTAATGATGAACCACCGCGGGCTCAAGCTCGACCAGTTCGAGGACCTGAACCGCATGATCAACAAGGCATGGGATTCCAAGGACGTCGGCGTGTTCATCATCGGCGGCGGCGTGCCGAAGAACTTCGCCTTCCAGGCGCTCCAGTTCTCCCCGAACAGCGCCGGGTATGCGATCCAGATCACGACCGACCGGCCCGAGCCAGGCGGGCTGAGCGGGGCGACGTTGAGCGAAGCGGTTTCATGGGGGAAGGTGAACGCTGCCGCGCGGTCGGTGACCGTCATGTGCGACGCGACCATCGCCGTCCCGCTTATACTGGCATACTTGAAAGACACGTGCCTGAAATGAGGGGGTCGATGATCCATGGCCGAGCCCGATCACGATCCGCCAGCCGAGGCCGGTGATAATCCCCGGAAGCCCTTCACCTTGAAGCTGCACGTCTTACACCTCGACCAGGACGACCCGAAGAAGTGCACGGCGAGGAAACTCAAGAAATTTGGCCTGGTGCGTCTGCATCCCTCCTTGAAGACCATTCCCATCAAGTCACTCAAGCTCGACCCGTTCGCCGAGGTAGTCATGAACGCCGCAGACCGTGACGTGATCCTGCGTAGCGGCTTGACGGTCATCGATTGTTCCTGGAACGAGGCGACGGGCGTTTTCGAGCGGCTACGGCTCAAGAATGGGCGCCGGATCGGCGTCGATTTCCTCGCGGCGAACCCGATCAACTACGCCATGCCCGGGAAGCTGAGCTCGGTCGAGGCACTCGCCGCATCGCTCATCATCACGGGATTCTTTGACGATGCCGAGTTCTTGCTTTCGAAATTCGGCTGGGGGCACACGTTCCTCGATCTTAACAAGCCGCTCATCGATAAGATCAAGGCGAGCTATGGGGTAACGTCCCTACACGATTCGACGTGAGGCTCGATCAGAGGTCGGGTGGCGGAGCCGCCCGTTCCCTCGGGCCTGGCTCGTGCCTCGATTTCGGATACTGGGTCTTCTTTACTACGAGACGGAACAAGAAAATAGCCCCCACGAAAACAAGAATCCCTACCACGCAGCCTGAGCCCTCTTTCACCATGTCGTTCATGAAAAACCACGTGGCGGCGATGCGAATAACGACAATGAAAAATGCAAAAATGACATAGACGCAATTATCCGAGAGATCTCCTACATAGAAACTGTATTCCGCCATGAGGATCCTACTTTCGTGTTCCGTATTAAAAAAAGTTCACACGCCAAGACAAATTTGGAAAAAGAGGATATAGAATGACGGAACTCGTTCTAGTCCATGTCCTCGCCGCCTGGAGGAGCACCGCCAGGCCCGCCAGGCGGACCGCCCTTGCCACCGCCGGCCGATTTCTTCGCGGCGATGACGTCGTCGATCCGGAGGATCATGCTTGCCGCCTCGGTCGAGGAGCGGAGCGTCTGCTCGATCACGACCTTGGGCTGGATCACGTTGGCCGCGAGCATGTCCTCGACCTTGCCGGTGAAGAGGTTGATGCCCGCGTTCTTCTGCCCCTCCTTGTGCTTCGAGCGGAGTTCGACGATGGTGTTGACAGGGTCGATGCCGCCGTTCTCGGCGAGGGTCGCCGGGATGATCTCGAGCACGTCGGCGAATAGCTCGATGGCCACCTGCTCCCGGCCGCTATAGGTGTCCTTGTACTTGCGCAGGGCAGAGGCGAGCTCCGACTCGATCGCTCCGCCACCCGCGACATACGCCGGGTTCTCGATGGCGTCTGCTACAACGCAAAGCGCGTCGTGCATGGCGCGCTCGAGCTCCTCGACCACGTGCTCGGTGCCCGCGCGGATGAGTATGGAGACGGACTTTGGATTCTTGCAGCCCTCGATGAAGATCATCATGTCCTTGCCGACCTTTCGCTCCTCGGCGAGTGCCGCCGAGCCCAAGTCGCCCGCCGTTAGCTCGCGGAGACTGTTGATCACGCGGGCATGGGTTGCCCGGGCAAGCTTGTCCATGTCAGACTTTTTTACCCGGCGGATCGCCATTATGCCGGCCTGGGCGAGGAACGTCTGGGCCACGTCGTCGATGCCCTTCTGGCAGAACACGACGGTCGCACCCGCTGCCTTGATCTGGTCGACCATCTTCTTGAGCATCTTCTCCTCCTCGTCCAGGAATGCCTGCACCTGGGTCGGATCCTTGACCTTGACCTCGGCATCGAATTCCGTCTTGGTGATCTCCAGGGCGGCGTCGACGAGCGCGATCTTGACGTTCTCGAGGCGCTTGGGCATGGCCATGGAGACGACCTCCTTGTCGACGATGATGCCGTCGACCATCTTCGTGTCTTGTATGGATTTGCCTTCCTTCTTGATGATCTGTATTTGCTTGATATCGCAAACGTTCTTCCCGTCGCGCTGTTCCGTTATGGCGAGGCACGCGTCGACGCAAACTCCGGCGAGCATCTCCTTCTCGGTTGCCAAGCCCTTGCTGTTCATGCACGTGATGGCAAGGTTCTTGAGCACTTTCTTTTGGTCAGCCTTGGTGATCTTGATGGCATTCGCATCGAGCACCTCGAGAGCCTTGTCCATGGCGAGCTTGTACCCCTTCGTGATGACCGTCGGGTGTATGCCTTGCTCGAGCAGTTCTTGCGCGACCTTGAGCAACGTGCCCGCGATAAGCACCGTGCTGGTCGTGCCATCGCCGACTTTCTCGTCTTGCGCCTTGGCCAGCTGCACCATGGTTTTGGCCATGGGGTGTTCGACCTGCATCTCGTCCAGGACGGTGGCACCATCGTTCGTGATGGTGACATCGCCTAGATTGTCCACCATGAGCTTGTCAAGCCCCTTGGGGCCGAGTGTTGACTTGATGACCTCGCTGATAGCCACCGCTGCAGCGATGTTGTTCTTTTGAGCGTCTTTTCCCGTTCTATGCTCGGTTCCTTCCTTGAGAACAAGGATAGGTAGATTCTGGAGACTCACGTTAACGCACCATTTGATTGCAATATTGACAAGTCCTGTGTGGTTTTGAAATGCATGGGACTAAAAAAAATTTATCGATTAGGACTTCTATATATGCTAGTCCTTTTATGACCTACTTAGAATATAGGATAGCACTATATTGTATCTCAATACAAGTCGGCCTGGGAGATTGCGTTGTAATGCGACAAGAAAGCGGGTAGATTGCCGGGATTGATGTTATGGCGTATGTCGTCCATCGTGGCGGTTAATCCTTGGGACGTGACCACCCGGTGCGTGGCAGGATTGCCAAATGCATTATCTAATTCATGGAAGTCGATCCGTCCAGCCGCGCCGCCACCCCTTCATCGGTCAAGACAATGGTTATTCGTCTCCGCAAGGACGGATAAACTTAAAAAGTCCCGCCGGAATCAGAATAATAACGCAATAGCTCGGATGGATTCTGATGACGTGCGGAAGGATTCTGATGAGGACCATTCCATGGGTTTGGCGGGCCCACTAGACACGCATGAGCTACCGCACTGTTCCCCGAGCTAGCGTCCCTTGTTTGTAGGACCGTCCGCGTGCTTTTTGAACTGCGCGGCGGGCATATAATGATTGATAGATGCAATATTCGAGAAAAGATCGTAGTATTCTATACTATGAAAGAAGGTAAAGACCATGGACATGACAAACCCCATCATCCGGCTCCCGCCGGAGAAGATGCCAAAAAACTACCTGAACCTCGCGGTTCATCTGGGCTATCAGCTGCCATTGATTAGCCCGATGACCATGAAGCCGGCCACCCCAGAAGAAGCTTTGATGATGTTCCCCGGGGGCGTCGTGGCTCAAGAGATGAACTTTAAGGACAAAGAGATCCCCATTGAGGACGAGCTGCGCGCCGCGTACTACTACGCGGGGCGCCCCACGCCGCTCCACCGCGCACTCAGGCTGGAGAAGGCTCTCGGTCTCCACGACGGCGTCCATATCTACTACAAGAACGAGTCCGTCTCGCCGACCGGCAGCCACAAGACGAACACGGCCATTGCCCAGGCCTACTACGCGAAGAAGCAAGGCATCAAGGCCTTCGCGACCGAGACCGGCGCGGGCCAATGGGGCTCCGCGCTGTCGTACGCGTGCGCCCTCTTCGGGCTCGAGTGCCGGGTCTACATGGTGCGCGCGTCCTACCGCCAGAAGCCCTACCGCGGCATCCTCATGCGCACGTACGGATCATCGGTCGTCGAGTCGCCGTCCAACATCACGGACGTCGGCAAGAAGTTCTACGACAAGGATCCCGACCATCCTGGCTCGCTCGGCATCGCCATTTCCGAAGCCATCGAGGACGTGATCAAGCACAACGACACGACCCGCTACTCGCTCGGCTCGGTCATCAACGCCGTCCTCCTCCACCAGTCCATCGTCGGACAGGAGGCGAAGATGCAGATGGAAATGGCCAAGGAGTATCCCGACGTCGTCATCGGCTGCCACGGCGGCGGTTCCAACTTCTTCGGATCCGCGTCCGCGTTCCTCGCCGACAAGATCGAGGGCAAGCACAACCCGGAGATCATCGCCGCCGAGGCTGCCGCCGCGCCCAAGCTCACGAAAGGGGTCTACGCCTTCGACTACGGCGACACCGGTCACGTCGCGCCCATCGCCAAGATGTACACGATCGGCTCGGACTTCATCCCGGCGCCCGTGCACGCGGGTGGCTTGCGGTATCACGGCGCTGCCATGCTCATCTCGCTTGCACTCCACAAGAAACTCATCAGCGCGGTCGCGCTCCAGCAGCTCGAGGCCATCAACGCCGGCATCACCTTTGCGAAGAGCGAGGGCTTCGTCCCCGCGCCCGAGACCTGCCACGCGATCTGCGAGGCCATCAGGCAGGCCAAGGCTGCCAGCGAGAAGAAGGAGAAGAAGGTCATCTTCTTCAACTGCAGCGGCCACGGGTTCTTCGACCTGGCGGCATACCAGGCCCTCATAGACGGGAAGCTCGTCAACTACGAGCTCCCGGACGAGAAGATCAAGGATTCGCTCTCCCGGCTCCCCAAGGTCGAGGGCCCCTGGGTATAAATAACCCGGTCTCGCATTTCCACTTCTTTTTTTTTGCTCGTAAAGACTAAGTGATTTGATCATTAAAAAGGGCTGCGGTCGGCTTTTATCGGTTCGTCAAGCACCGGAACATTTATAGCCGTGATCGTGGGAAGTCATTTAATGAACTCGCTCACTGGCTTTCCGATCATCGCGAGCTTTCTCATGGTGTTGATGGTCATATTCGCGTGCGCGCTGTTTCGGCGCAAGGGAAGGAGAGGACAAGAGAGGGTGATGCATGAGGGGCGCGCATCAAAACCGGTGATAAGCGCCAAGCCCGAGGTCATGCACGAGTGCCGCGATCATCC
>JAUQYZ010000034.1 GCA_030587475.1 Candidatus Sigynarchaeum calidifontis | reverse complement strand
CTTGCCCTTCGTGGACGGCACGGTCGTGCTGGCCACGCAGTCGCGAGAGCCCATCGAGGCGGTGCTCGACCTGCGGCTCGCCAACCCCGACGACGTGTCGCAGCAAGCGCCGGTGCACGATGCCCGCGTGTCGGCACGGGGGCTGTCAATCGAACACGACGCGTACTTCGCCGTCGACCCGGCGGCCGGGTCGGGCAAGTACCGGACGGTGCTGCACGTGAACCCGCTCGCCGAGGAGACGCTGTACCGGCTCGTGGCGTCGCGGGACTGGTGCGCGGGGCTGGACGCGCGGCTCGCGGTGCGGTGCTCGGACAACCTGTCCTACGCGCAGCTCGTCGTGCCGCCCGTGGCGGTGGCGGCGCTCGGCCCCGTGCTCGCGAAGGTCGCGCGGCGGCGCGTGAAGCAGCCGGAGGTGACCGCCGCGTGAGGTGGTCGGAGGAGCATTACATGAAGCGGTACCCGCAATACACCCGCCAGTGCGCCGAGTGCGGCGCGACCTTCAACGCCCTGCACCTGGGGTCGAAGCGGCGCGTGACGTGCTCGCGGGCGTGCTCGGAGGCGCACGCGCGGCGGCTGCAGCGGGAGAACACGCGGCGGTACGTCAAGGGCGAGAAGTACAAGGCGTACAAGGCCAGGTATTACGAGGCCGTGAAGGTGCGGCGGCGGCTCGAGCGGATCCGCAACGCCCTCGAGGACCCCGGCGGGGCCAAGGCTGCCACAGCTTGACCTCTTCTCTTATGCCTCTATATCGTGATAACATCGCTCCCGCCATCATCCCCCGTCCGCAAAAAGCCCGTATCCGGGCGGTCTCTTTTTCGGAACGGGCGGCCGGGCTGCCTTCCTCGGATCTTGCCTTCTTCGATGCCGAAAGAATCAAGGAAAGGACAAAACGAGATGGCCCGCCATCATGCCCGGGGCCTCTTCCTCGTGCGGGTCACGATGCCAGCGAAAACGACTATCCCGACAGCAGCGATGCCCGCGATGATGGCCGTGGTCATTATTGCATCGAGTCCACCAGGCTGGTCACCCGTGGCACCGGGATAATCGTCATCGTCGAGAGGATCGAATCCGCCCGCGACCTCGATGCCATCGTAATACCCGTCACCATCCGTGTCGTCATCGAGCGGGTTCGTGCCGTACTTCAACTCGAAGGCGTCGTTGAGGTTATCGCAGTCCGTGTCGATCTTGGTAGGGTCGGTCCCGTTGCCGATCTCGTAGATGTCGGCGAGGCCATCGCAGTCGAGGTCGCCGAGCACGTCATCCAGCAGGAGCAATGCGGTTGCGATGGCCGTGATGTTGGCCTGGATGGCTGTTTCCGACGAGCGCAAGTAGGTCCAGTTACTCGCTTGGAATGCTTGCACCGCGAGCAGCAGCGTGTAGTTTGCGTCCAAGTAATTGAACAGGTCGGCAACCAGCGACGCGTTGCCGCCCACGTGGGTGATGAGATCATCGATCAGCGAGGCGTTGCCATCCATCCAGCTAGCCAGGTCATCGACCGACCCGTTGAGCCCGAGGAACATGTTCCACAAGGTGTCGAGCCGCGTGGCATTGCCATCGACGTCGGCTATCACGTCAGACAAAATCGTGGCATTCCCCGACAACCACGCTGAAAGGTCGGCAACGAGCGACGCGTTGCCCTCGATGGCTAGCTCCAAGGCCTCGATGCGGGCAGCGTCGTTTTGCACTTGCCCGACCAGGGACAAGAGCAAGGTGGCGTTTCCATCAAGGAGCGAGAGCAGATAATCGAAATCGGATTGCCACATGCACGGGAAATCGGTGGCGTTGAGCGGGTCCGTGCCGAAGGATATCTCGTAGCCGTCGAGAAAGTTGTCATTGTCCGTGTCGACGATCAAGCGATCCGTGCGGTACACCAAGATCTCGTCCCGGTCGACCACGCCATCATCGTCCAAATCGGTAACGTTCCCGATGCTATTCCTCCACCAGTAGTTGGCCGAGCCGAGGTCGATGAATTGCTTGGTGAAGGAGCCATCCCCATTGTCCCATAAAAAATTGTCAATGATGTAGTTTTGATTCCCGCTGCAATAGATCCCGTATCCCGTGTTGTTTTGGAATGTATTCATCTCGACTAGATTACCGGTACCCGACATCGTGATTCCATGATTGCCGCAAGCAGAAATGGTATTTGCATGAAACCAGTTGCCATTTCCATTTAACCGAACACCATGATCGCTATTTCCCTCGATAATGTTACCAAACACATCGTTTGTATTTGAATTTTCAAATAGAATTGTTTCTGAAGCAGGTTTCGCAGAGACCGTGTTTTCAGAAAAGATGTTGTTTGCACTGTCTACGATATACCATGTTCGATATCTCGTTTGAATGAAAACATTGCGAGAAATATTGTTATACGTGGCTCCGTGCAACCATAGCACGTGCATATCGACATTGGCGAATGTATTATTTTCCACGACATTGTGGTGTGAATAAACGAGGAGCAAGTTCTCGAACGCCAAACTGTCTTTCCACGTGTTATTCTTAAACGTGTTATAATCGGAATACGCGCACTCGACACCCATATTATTATTAGAGTCATATATGTTGTTTTCCACGGAGACGTGGGTCGAATAGTTGAGATACATGATAAAGTCCCAATTATCATAGAACACGTTACCAGCAATCTGAATCTCGTCGCAAAACTGCACATCGACCCCGCGTCCGGTATGAGTTATGTAACAATCGATCACTTTCACGTTCGTGCAATTCACGAGGGTTACACCAGAAGAATTGCCGTAACTCGTCCAGAGCAAGGAACAGTTAATGATCTCTAGATAGAGGTCCGTGTTCCGTATGTCTATACAAGACCCGGTACCATGGTTCTCGATCTCGTAATCCCGAATAATGAACGGGTGGGTGCTGTTACCAAATCCCGTTCCAAGACAGAACAACGCGAGCTCCGCGTTCCCGTTGATCAAGATCGGCGCGTGGACTTCCGAAGTCCTCACGATATTATCGTTTTTCATCCTTCCAGAAGATCCTTCATGCGTGCTTTGAAGCAGCAAGATGGAACTCATTCCCACCATCGTCGCCATCACGAGCCCTGCGAGCAGAATTTTTCCTTGATGTGCCATCTCTCCTTCAACCCTTCTTTAATGGAATACGTGTTGTAAGAAAAAATTCGACCAGACGGGCTAGTTTTATGTCCGAATGAAATTATCGAGGACGGAATCTAACGGGGCTATTGTTTCTATTCTTTCTTCCCATTGACAATTGTAGGCTGTTTACACCTTTATTATTCGAACGGCTTGCTGCACGGAAGCCACGGTTTTTGTCTGAGAAACCGATCATCCGGCTGTTTCAGATAATGGTTTTCTTTCATCTATTTCAAGCAGCATCATCTTCTTCAGCACGTTTTGCTCTTCCATATTCATCATGATACGAAA
>JAUQYZ010000326.1 GCA_030587475.1 Candidatus Sigynarchaeum calidifontis | reverse complement strand
CTTCACGCGGCTCAAGATCGGCACGTGGAAAATCATCATCGGGGACACGGGGGCGTATTCGGTGGCGTCCTTGGACTTGTGCATCTTCTTCGGAATGCATCCGATTATCCGCGCGAAGAAAGGTCTTGTCAACCACCCGGTAGAGGAAGTCAAGAAAGGATACTGGTTCAACACGGCGTACTATCCACCAGGATGGACGAAGGATGACGTGATGGCCATGTACACTAAGCGACCCGTCATTGAGGCGGGACAGTCTTGGAATGACACGATATACAACGCTTCACGCATGAATACGCGGGGATGGGCAAATGCGATGCGGCAACAAACAATGCTCAACATTTTAGCCTTGACACGAACCATCACGGCGCACAAGCTTGGCCGGAATGATTTGATCCCGGTCGTGACGGCGTTTTTGATGGCACGGGAGTACGTGATGTCCAACACATGGCCATCCCTCGCGCAAAAAGCCGGGTACGACATAATGCTCAAACCACCACGCTATAACTTGCCACGCAGAAAGGGCAGGATACGGGGATAACCAGGTAATCAACGACGCCGAGACGATTATGTCGGGGAAAAAGGTGAAATGGAGAGAATCTAAAATACCCTCAATTAACTACGAGATCGAAACCCTCCTTCGAGGCAATTTTTCCATCGCGCACAAGGTCGTTCTAGAAAAAGCCTTCCCCGAATGGAGTGAAATACCGAAAGATTCGCTATATGCCCGATTCCTCGAAGTATACGAGAAAAGGGCTCGCGAAGGAGACAAACTCGCTATTAAGATATTGAATGATGAGATTTTCTACCATTTGACATCCGATCACGGTTATTTTCTCATCACAAGATATGGCCGTTGGATCCGTGACTTCGATGTTCTCTTATCTTTTCATAAGGAATATCATGAAAAGTTCGTTCTTGCGCTGAACCACGTCGTCGATCTCGCCCTTTCTGGAAACTCCGATGCAAATCTCTTTTTTGATGCTCATTTATCTCGACTTCTTGAAGAAGATAAGAGCTTACTCATAATCTGCAGCCCACTCGTAAAGGATGCATCTCTAATCGAAAGATCACACCTTGCGAGAGAAGAGTATAGCGAGGTGGAGTTGCGCATTCTAAATGACCTCGCCAGGTCGGGAGACCCCCTTTCGTGTCAAATCATTACCAAGGAGATTATAGACAATCTATCAGCAAGGAACCCACGCGCTCGCAATGCCATCCTTCGAACCAGCTATGAACACATTCACGATATCGAGATGCTTCGAGTATCCTTGGAGGATAAAGACACCATTCGCGCTGCATTGTTACATCTTGCTCGACGAGCACGCAATGGAGATGTCAACGCACGCCACATGTTAATGGCAGAGATCGATGAACGAATCAAGCCAGAAAGTATTGATCATGACGTTGCCATCTCTATTATATTCACATCTGCAGACTTTTTACAAGAGCGGCATTGGTTGACCCTCTCATGTCCGAAGATGGACCGTTTTACAAGAAAAATGGTCGCGGAATATGGCATGCTCTCGCCGTCAGTTATATCCGAGTTAGACAAACCAAGTGAAATTAATGATCACGATTACAATGGCCAGATCGCGAAAATAATCTCGGATAGAAAGCAAATGGGATATCTCGACCGCATCCCGACGATCCTCATCGACGGGGAGCACAAGTTCGTTTTATACGGGTCTTTGCAGATATTTGACTTCAATTGGAAAATGATCGATCTGGATATTTTTTTCGACTTCCGTGGTAATGAAGCCTTGATAAAAGAACTCGGGCTCGGAAGGGACATGAATGATGTTCGTACTCATTTCATTCATTTTAACAAGATTGGCGGTCTTGATAATCTAGAGATATTACAAATATCCAGCAGTACCATCGATGGGATTCCCCCGGCATCGTGCTTGAAGAAACTTCGTGAAATCCATATCGATTCTGAGGAAGTTTATGATACATTTCATCAACTCGATAAACTCTCCTCCATTCTGTTGCTCAAAAGATCATGAGAATCGGTAGGAGCAAAGCGCGAACTATCAAGTATGCCACGCGTTTCCGGGGCGGGTGGCCGGCGGTCATTGGTGCGAGTCATTCGTCCCGGGATTAGCCGCGTCATCTCTTCCCCGAATCTCGTGATCGCGCACGGCCGTGCGACCCTTTGTCACCATCGTTATAGCCTTGAACGATACAAGATACTATCTCGAAATCCGGCTGTTCAACGACGAGAACGGGTAGAAAAAGAACAGCACGAAAAAATAGAAAGGAGATGAGTTCAATTATTCAAATAGTGTCCGAGATGATAATACACGCGCGTTTTTTAAAAAAAGGGGACCTATAATCCAGGCGGATACGGAACTCCCGCATCGTCCAGCCACTTCCGGAAGATGTTGTGGATGCATTGCTCGTACTCGGCCCTGGTCGAGATGGTCTGGTGCCAGCCGACGATCAACCGCACGGGTATCGCCGCCGAGCCCGCAGGCTTGGCCGGCGTGAGTTTGAAACGTACCACCCACGCGTGTTGCTCGCTCGATGGGTTTGTTTTCTCATACGTCACTTGCACGTTACTTACGGTAGCGATGTGCATCGTAGGATGATCATACACGTTTATAGTCTTCGGTCCATAATTCATAATCCGCTCAATCATCTTCTCCATCCCGGATGGAAATCGGATCTCATTATACAAGGCACGATCTACTGCTGAAGGCGATTCCTTCAACTCTTGTAGGTATTTCTTCAGTTTCACGAAACCCGTCTTCGCCGCAAGGATATGTTCCGCATCGACCATCCCCTCGTCCGGGATGATGTCCCAGAACCGTACGAATTGCTTCGCCACCCGCTTGATCATCTCGTGGCTAGTCCGCGCCTCCCACTTGTACATAAGTCTGCCTTTTTTGTCATATTCTATCTTCCGTAGCTGTCCGATCTCCCGGACAAACTGTTGAAGCATCTGTTCGACATACACGGGGGCTTCCTTTCCTAATTGTTTCGAATTCGTAGCCTTCTGCTCGTGCGGGACGATCAACAGCGCGTTGTCGATGCTCGTTGCGCCCCGCGGCATCGCCGCGAGCCGGAAATCGACGGTCTCGCTCATACCTTGTTGGGGTACCACTTGCCAGGTGAAATCCTTCCCTTGCAAGTGCTCGACGACGCATGTCCTATCGAGGAAGTATTCACCCGCCAGGTCGTACATCCGGTCGCGATGGTTAGACCTCATCAGCTTGTTGAGCGTGTCGGCGATGCTCCGGAGCCGGCGTTCCGCGAACCGCTCCTTGATCTGGCCGAGCACGTGCCCGGTAAAGTCGGCGATGTTGATGTTCCCCGCTCGTACTGCTTCGATAAAATCGCCTGGGGTCTTGATGTCTTTTCGCACCCTCGCGCACGCATCGAGCACCAAATCTTCAGAGATCTGGTTAGCCGCGTCGAACGCCGCTACCCTCGCGATGCCCCGGTCGGCCCGCGCCTCCGCCCGCAGCGTCGCCTCGACCCTGCGTTCCCGCACGACGATCTCGTGCCGAGCGGTCGCCAGCCCGATCGCGTCGATCGCCGTCGACATCTTGGCCACGTCCATCTGGTATCTTCCCTCTTTCGCCCATTCGATCATCCGATGCACGACGTCGACGAGCTCCGGCCGCGCGGTCAGTGGCTGGAACGAGAATTGCTTTCGCATGAAATCCAATTGGTGGTAATGGTTCATGAGCGCCTTGAACGAGTCGTACTGCTTCCCGGTCACGACACTGATGAATTGCTGGGTTTCCCCGGATTTTATCCGTTCATGCAGCAGCTGGGCATGCGCCCTCACGGCCAGCAGCCGCGCCTTGCCACGCTCGTCCAGCCGGTCGAGGGACGACGACCGACGAGCACGTCCGCAAGATCGCCCGTGACGGGACCGACGAGCACGTCCGCAAGATCGCCCGGGAGGAGGCCGAGCGGGCGACCCGCGTCATCGAGATAGACTTGCTCAAGCAGCATTTTCTCACGCGTGACGAGTTTCTCGACGCGATGGAGCGCATGGACAAGCGGTTCGAGGCGGTGGACAGGCGTTTCGAGGCGGTGGACAAGCGGTTCGAGGCTCTCATCAAGGAGATGCATGATGGGTTTGCGTCCGCGCGGGTTGCCCACGACGAGCGTGCCGCCCTCGAAGACAAACGTTTCGGGCAGCTCATGTCCGCGCTCGACAGTTTAAAGACGGCGTTCGGCGTCCCCTTCGAGCAATTCGCCCGCAACGTCGTGGCCCGTGTCCTGGCGGGCGAGGGCCACCCCGGCGTCGTGCTCCAGCCGGTCAAGCTGCCGGACCCGGCCGGCGCCGTGTTCCCGGCGACCAAGGAGGTCCAGATCGATGGCTTGAGCGACGACCCGCCTGTCATCATGGAAGCAACGGCGATGCTGCAAGATCCGAAGAGAATCGACAAGTTTCTCGAGAAGAAGGCGTTCGTGGAGCGGCAGCATCCCGGCAGGCAGTACCGGGGCTTCTTCGTGGCGGCGACGTCGGCGCTGTCCCAGGACGCCATGGCCGACGCGATCGTGCGGCTCAAGGCCCGCGGCTGCGAGTTGCTCAACTTGTAGATGGCGGGAGGAGGTGACACGGGCGTGGACATCACGTGCGACAACGTCGCCGACGCGCTCAACATCCACCTCGCCCGCGAGAAGTTGCACCACAGTGACGAGGCGGACTCGTGCCCCGGCATCATCATCGATCACAGCAAGGGTGGCGGCGTCGTGGGCATCGAGGTGCTCGACTTTTCCCGCCGCCAGGGCCTCGACCTGAACGCCCTCGTCAAGCTGAGCCCTGACGAGGTCGTCCCCGCGGTCGTGAAGTGCACGTGACCGCCCCGCGTCCCGGTGCACGTGCCCGTCGGAAGCCATTTTTTTTCGTGCGGTCGTGCATCTTGAAACGGCGATCTTGGAAGGGCTGGCATCGGAGGTTTCCTCCGATCGATCGGAGATTTTCTACACGGGTCATCGGACTACAAATCGCGGACCCCGGCGGCCATCTCGCCCGTCCATGCGCCCGCGGAACGTTTATAAGCCCGCGCCTCGTCCTCGATAGCGAGAATCGAGGCGAACTCCACCACCGGCGACGACCATGGCGAGTCCTACCCCTCCCCCGGCCCCTCCCGGCCAGCCCGGGCGGCATCCCAGGCCCGACCTGCCCCGTGCCACGTGGGACGCCATCGCCGCCGCCGTGCAGGAATGCCTCGCCGCCAGCCCCGGCGCCTCGCCCGGCTTCGTCGCCATCGCCCGTGCCTGCCGCGCCGCTCGCAAGGCCGGCCGCATCCCCGGCTGCAGCAACCAGCAGCTCGCCGCGGCCCTCGCCTACCTGGCCGACGCGGGCCAGCTCGGCACCGCCGATACATCCCCCGCGCCCGCCCCGGCGACCGCCCCGGCAGGCGGCCCCCTCCGCGTCCACATCAACCGGTTCCTCGACGTGGTCTACGACGAGCAAGCCGGCCGCGCCCGCGTCCTCGTCGGCGGCAAGCCCTTCCTCCACTGCTCGTTCGTCGTCGCCAGCATCCCGGCGGGCTCGGACAAGGACATCGACAGCATCGACGACCTCGCCACCAGCCTCGCCCACGACGCCCGCGTCCTCGAAGGCCCCGACGTCCGCCGCTACCTCACCCCTGCCGAGGAGGTCCTCGCCCACGCCAGCAACCTGCAGGCCTGGGCCGAGCACGACTACGACACGCGCCTGTTACATTCAAATATCGCCTTCCAATTATTGAAAGAGTTAGCACGAGCAGGTGATGAAGTAGCTGCACACGTTATCGAATCGGAGATCGATATTCGGTTTAATACGGGAACCCCACTTACACGTTATTACATGGCCAGAAATTTCTGGTATTTATTGAGCCCTCAACACTGGATAAAGATATCTGAGGATGACCATTGGGAGGAATTATATTACGACTTCTTTATTCATCCAGACCTAGCGTTTACCGAGAATGTCCCGGAACTACCTCCGCAGATATTAGAGAAGCTTGCGCATAGCGAGGATGAGGAGATCCGGGCTTCAATATATTCGTTTCACTCATTAACGCCTGAAATCATAGATCTGCTGGTCAACGATCCGTCTCCTCGTGTGAGGGCCTCGATTGCTCACCACTCGCTCGTGTCAGCGGACGTTGTCAAGAAATGGGCCGATGATCCCGATCCGAAGATACGGGCGGCCATAGCTAGTCGTGACGATCTCCCGAAGGAGATCTTGATGCACCTCTCAGAGGATGACAATCAGCTTGTAAGGTGGCATGTAACAAACAGTCGATCTCTTCCAGTTGAATTGATGTATAAATTCGTTAACAGCGAAGATGTCAAAGATCGGATGTTAATGTGTCACCGTCGAGATCTACCAAAAGAGCTTCTAATGAAGTTGATAAATGATAAAGAAGAAGGCGTTCTCAGTAATTTATTATTTAGAACAGATATTCCGGAAGATATCAAGAAGGACATCGAAGAGAGAATAAGAAAAACAAAAAGAAGTAATACCCGTGTGATCACGAGAACCTCTTCGGATTAAATAATATGAAGATGGGCATGAGTTCTCGCGTCTATCAAAATGTTTTTAAAAGCCTCTTTTGCAAGGGTGGCGAAGTCGGATAAGGTTGCACCCGAGCTGATCGCCCCGATGAGTCTCGTCGTCGTGTACACGTGTTGATCGCTTCCTCTCCGGTAATTGAACGTCACCTCGAACGCCTTCGCTTCCGTGTTCCACGAGATCTTCAATCCCTCCCGTTCAACGACCATTTCTAATATACCTTGAGGCCCTTTCAGCTTCAATTCCCCATTCGCGTCGAATAACGACGCGCGGGTCGACG
>JAUQYZ010000306.1 GCA_030587475.1 Candidatus Sigynarchaeum calidifontis | reverse complement strand
CAACGAAGATGGATTGCATCGTGTTGTGCCAAAAAGGAAAAAAGGCTCGTTCCAAGCCGCGGTTCACCACCTTTCATAACGAGTGCGGGATTTTGGAGGCGAACGTTATCCAAGTACTATCTGGATCGTATCTAGATGACGCTCGCTTCGCCTATCGGCTCGCTCGCATGAGCTAATGAGCTTCGATTGGGGGAAAAAATGACATAGAATAAAAAGAAAACGACTTTTCATTCTTGCTCTCCAATCTCCACGCCCGCGAGCAAGCCAGCAAGATACTGGAACCCCGCTTAGGCAATCTCGATGCAGCATCCTATGACGCGCAGATCAAGGCCATGGACCCGGAAGCACGAGGCGCGATCGCCGATCAAATCCGAAAGACCGCGTATATCGGCATCTATTCACGCTTGGACCCGCGCGTGAGCGATTATGATATCGAACTCATCAAGAAGCGCGCTGGATTCTCCCTTGCCCGCAGCATCGAGGAAATGATCCACGATGTCCGGCAGATCAAGATCGATCAGCATCTGAACCAGGTCACGCTGCGAAATTACGCGGGATCGAAGGCATTCTATGTAAAAGTGATGGAAACAATCGTCGTCGATAAGGAATATCATCCTGCCTTGTTCGGCCAGGAGCTGTACGAAGCCGGGGACACGAACGCACGAAAGCTGGCGATCAAGCGGGTTCACCTGTTCTTGCAAGATTTCGGGTTCCCCAAGCGACATTGCTACCGCATCGTAGCCCAAGCCATCGTTGGATACCCCGACATGGGCGAGTTGCCTTTCGATCGCCCGGCGGTTCCCGAGCGTCCCAAGCCGGGCATCTTGATGCTCGAGCTGCTGCACTTGAATGACGACATCGCCGGCGTGGGGTTATCGGATGCAACCCTAACGCTGCGCATCAAGCATTTTTTCACGCGATACTTCGACTGGATGGACGTGGCCGAGAGGAAGGCCACCATCCTTTCATTCTATGCCAAGCACAAGGTATATCATAAACGAATAGGATTCATCAAGGATGTACTCGCCGGGTTGGCTGGCAGCTCATGAATCGGAGACGTGATTGCTTGCTTTTAGCGACTGCAACCGTGCTCAAGGCAAAACATGCCACGTATGAAGATTGCGGTATCACGGAAGAGAACGTGACGTGTGCACGCCAACCAGTTTTCTCGCGGCTTTCTCGACCTTCTGATCATCGGTGACAAGATCGAGCCCTTGCTTCTTGGCGTAATACACGTAACTGGCGTCGTAGAACGTGATGGAATTGCTTGCGGCGATCGAGAAAATGTCCTTGATATCATTGGCATCCAAGGGAAGCACGGTTAGAACAGACGGCAATTTTTCCACGATCGCCAGGATATCCAGGGCATCTTCTTGCGAGATGCTTCCACGAGCCAGGTGCTTCCAGGGAACGTTCCCCAGCTCGTAGAACACGAGCGAGATCGAAAAATTGCCACGAAACTTCGCGTAACACTTCTCTTCGAAGCGAAGGATCACGTTGTAGATCGCGGAAGCGTCGAAAAGCAACGTCATCGGCTATCCCTGTCATCGCGGATGGATTTCGCGATCTCGTCCGGACCGATCTTCTCGAGTGCTCTTGCCGCTTTCTTAGACAGCGCTTTGAACTCCATCTGCTCCCTTTTCTGGATCTCGAGCTCGAGCGCTTTACGCATGACTTCGCTCGCGTTGATGTTGTATTTCTTGATCTTCTTCTTGGTTTCCTCGTCTATCTTCGCAGATATGGTCGATTGCATGCCCATCGTCGATCAGCTTGCGTGTTCAACGTGTGCATGTAGCAAGCGAGCCTATTTATGTATGACGAGATCGGTATGACGGCCTCCGCATCTCTCTCGTGTTCTGGTGATAGTCGACCTCTCTGCTCCACCTGCAAGACGTGCACGGGGACGGCGTGCAGGGCATCTCGATGAGCTGATGCGATCGTGCTTGCTGGCTTGCTGGAATCACTCGAAATACGCCGGGTCGCCGCAACCCAGGTACCAATAGCAATATCCGCCGATCGGGTATCGGTTCAAGGAGGCCTCTTTCTGGCGCGTGGTCTCGGCATCACAAAAATAGGCAACGTGCCCGAGATTCATGTTGAAAAGGTAGAAGAGGATTCTAGCTCAGCCTCACGGTGAAACCCAAGAATGGAAGTCATGGTGAAAAGGACAGATAGAATTTTCTGTAATCTTTCCGGCGAGCCAGACGGAAAGCTCCTGGACGGATATCCCCGCGCTGCTGGAACGGAATGATTATGTAAGAACCGAGGGGGAAGTTTACATTAGAAATTATATATTTAACCAACTGCGCCATTTTTTCTCTCACTACTATATTGATGATGATTTAATCATGAACCTGGACGAAGTGAAAATCCTATTACACGTGTTGCGAAATTCACGCACTGAATTAGTCGAATATAAAATTCCTGTTAAAAAATATGCCACACTGCGTGAAGTCCTACCGGAAATTGGTGCTCCATTCGATATTCTCCCCGAAAATGTTATGCTCCGTGCGAACGAGGAGGAGGAGGTGTTCAGTGGAGATTACTTGCAAATGACCATCGGACAAATAGCCCGTGGTTGGGGAACTAGCTTCCAGATCTATGATAGAAGGGATTTCGCTGCTGACCACTATTGGATATCTCCAGAATACAAGTTTCGACCGATTTGGGACGAAGCATATAGAAAAGCCCTTGCTACCGATTCCAAGGAAGATCGGGAAGGAAACAAAATTGCTCAAGAAAGAATGAAAAAGGGGGACATAGAGGGCGCAATTGAGGCGTATAAGCGCGTCCTCTCCATCCATCCCGACAATGCCAACGCACTTAACGGTATTGGGATAGCACATGCAATGATGAAGGATTATCCAGCAGCGATCAAGTATTACGAGCAGGTTATCTCGTTAATACCTGATGATCCTTCGCCATGGATAAATAAAGGAAATGCCAACCTGAACCAGAACAGATTTGAGGATGCCATGACGGATTACAACCGTGCCATTGAACTCAATCCGAAAGATGTTGATGTGTGGAATAGCCTCGGTAATGCAAGGTTCAAGGCTAATGACATTCGAGGTGCAATTGAAGCCTACGAGAAAGCGACTGCCTTGAATGCTAACTTCAGTATAGCGTGGCGAAATCTCGCGATTGCTAGAAACCGGCTGAAAGATCACGCTGGCGCCATTGAGGCTTGTGAAAAATTGATTGATATCAATCCGAGAGACATCGATGCGTGGGACATGCTTGGCGATGCGAGAAAGAAGGCCGGCGATCTTGGAGGCGCTCTGGCAGCCTATCGGCGCGAGCTCGATCTTGATTCCAATATCGGGTGGGCATATGTCAATATTGCGAATATTTTGGGAGACCAGGGTGACAAGGCCGGTGCTATCGCCGTATTGCATCAGATGCTCGAAAAGAAACTCCCGGCTGGGCAAGACGATGCCATTGGTGTTGCTCATTTCAACATTGCGTGCTTTTATGCGCAATTAGGGAAAGTGCGCGAGGCGCTCGAGTATCTCAAGCAAGCAATTACAAAAGATCCAGAGAAATTCAAGAAATATGCTCAAGAAGACGAGAGTTTTACATGCATGAGGGACATGCAAGAATTTATTGATCTGATACGATAATTTCTATCCATCCGACCGCGGATCCGGCCGCGGATCCTCCCCGTGCTCCACGGCTGGACCCGGCCCGCGTTCAAGGCATCCATGGACTGCTGCCGCGGGGAGCCCGCGTGGTGGGCATCGGCGCCTTCTTCGGACTGCTCGCTTTGACGAGTGGCTCGTTCATCATTTACTCGGCGAGGCTTATGAAGGCCCCGATGATGAGCACCCAAGAACGATCTGGGACAATATCCATACCCGGTTCCTTGAGGCGTGCAACATGGCTGGGATCAGCACCAGCGGGAACGCGATGGTCGTCGACGCGACGGCCATGCGGTGGTTCTTGCTCTGGTCGGCGAACGCGGGAAACTACGAGGGATCGGGGCAGACCTTCGGGGTATGGCTCCAGGCCACGCGCGGCAGCACGATCTCCGATGCGGCATGGAGCGGCGCTCTGTATGCGTGGTTCGCGGAATGGGCCACATCCAGTGGCATGGGATATATCATTCCAAAAGCCGAAGCCGAAGTGAGGAAATGAGAGAATCGGGAGATATATAACGTGGTCATTTAGTAGATGAGGACATGATCGTGGAATTCGATGGCGAGGAATACAATACAGAGGATCAATTGGATATGCTCTACTTGAAGGCGAGGAAAAACTCGCGCCGCTTCAGTCCACGAACGCATGCGAACAAGCTTGGAAAAAGGCTATGCAACTCGGTCTTCGATGGAAGGGCCATCTGGAAGGGTAGAGACTCGATCGGGATCATCGATGCTCTCACGGGCGCGGATATATCGCAGATATCGGTGAGCGTGATGCTTGATCCAGTTTTCTCGCGTGATGGGCGGGTAGTCTATGTCGTCGATAAGAACAGCGATCTCGTCGCGCTGGAAGTTGGCACGGGGAGATGTATATGGACGTCGCATGTTGACGCGACGTTCATGGATGTTAAGAAAAGAGGCAACATCGCCGTGTCGCCAGATGGGCGCGTGATCGCCGTTGGAACGGAGATATTCGATGCAAATACAGGAAAGAGCATTGCCAAGATCCGGGTGGGAGGGCCCGGCCCGAAATGGCTCGAGGTGGAATACGGCTTTGATGGGTTCTTCGGAAATCATTCGTTACGCGACGTGGTGGATCCAATTCGATGTCCAGATGATGTTGATCATCTAGACCAATGGCAAGCGGACCTGAGGCAAGAGTTTATCACGGAAGTAAAGAAATATCACGACATGAAATCCTTGGGGAACGTGAGCAGCGTGGCTTTCTCCCCGGATGGACAGTGGTTGGCCATGGGCTTTAACAACAAGAGTTGCTCGCTTCCCCTGTATATTGCAGATACCGGGACATGGGAAGCAAGGCCCGTGGCGGAGAATGCACGCTACCAAGAGGTCGGGTATCTGTTGCACGTATCCTTCGGCGGCGATGGAGATGTAGTTAGCGTCGACTTTTCGGGAGATGGACAGTGGGTCATCGCGGGCACGGTTTCTGGAACTCGCGTGTATCGCGTGCCGCCTGAAGCGGGCGAAAGGCGACGAGGTAAAGCCGATTTCTCGATGGGATGGCAGGATCGTGGCTTCATCGGTTATACGCACAGCTATTATAACGAGACGGATTCCATGGTGATACGCGATGCCAGGTTTCTCGGCAATAGCGACGTTCTCCTCATCCTCCATCAATGCGGCATCGTGGAAGGCCGAATTGTACGATCCGGCAAGGAACACGACGCCTCCACGGTGTCCAGTGATGACGCGCCCTTGTTTCTGCTCGTTCCGCCCGCGAATCTTGATTTCGTGGGCAAGATCTGCGTGTCGCCGGACGGGAAATGGTGGGCGCTCGACGACGGGTACAAGTTCCTGGTTTATGAGCAATCCGCCCTCATCGAGGCTCTTTCCGGGGAAGATGCAGGAGAGTGACGCGTTATCCAGGGCCAAGAGGCCATTTCATGACCTTGGCAAGCGGCTGCTAGAGGACGCACGAGCGGCTGCAAAGAATGGAAAAAGGACTAATCTGGGAGACCATTTGCTCGTCGCGAAAGGGTTGCCGGATGGAAAAGGAGGGATGGTGGATTTAAACTTTGGCGCGCTTCAAGGCATTCAAGACCCGTTCGATGTCGTCGCCATCACGCACGAGATGCACCAGCTTTTTACCTCGATGGCGCAGAGTGGCTGCATGATACACGCGGCGAGTGCTCACGTGACTAACAATGTGCGAAATGTTCTGATCACGGCATCGCTCCCGTCGGATTTGAGCATGGACTCGACGCAATATGACTTCAAATTCGACCCGGCGCTCAATACATTGCAGATAGCCGCCGGGGCCGGCACGTGGTCCGCGAGGTTTTATGGTGGTTACGGAAACTTCTTGTCAATGCTCGAATCGTTCAGGACGAGGTTCTCGATGCCCCCGTCCAGCAAGTTGCATCTGGAAATAGGGGAACAGCTCGGCATCGTTGCTACAACGAGTGCCCGAGGTATCGACTTCGGCGGTGGTACCATCTTGCACGAGAACATCGCCGCTCGGCTCAAGTTGTTCCTCACCGAGGCGCGCCGGAGCGACGATCTTCTAATCCCATATGGCACGGTGCTCTGCCTGGGCTTTGATGGGTACATCGCGCATACTGCGTTCGAATCGACAGCGATCGACACGAGCTTCCGGTTCGATGACTTGGGACTGCGGACGCACGTGGAAATCATGAACACGATCGCGATGTGTGACATCCCGGCGAGAGAGATCACGACGTCGTACAAGAATCGATACGCGACGGAAGGATACGATGTGCACACCACGGAGATCACGTTCCAGAATGGAGCATTCGTGCAATTGAAAGTCAAGGGATCGCACACTGAAAAGCGCATCGAATGGGGATACAAGAGGATAGTAAAGAATGAGAACGATGACACACTCGCTCTTTCATCGATTACGAAAGCTGCTCTTACACTCGCTATCGATCCCGCGGTGTTCGAGGATGAACATAAATATTACAAACTGGACAATTACGCGGGAAAGTTTTGGAATGTTCTTGAGATAGACCCCGAGTCCAAGACTCTTACCAAGCATAACGTGCGATTTGACCAGTGGCTCGTGCATCACTTGCTGGGCGAGGAGTATCCGACAGACACGTGGGGAGGCAAGTACTTGCGGGGCCGTGCGCCGATCAACGAGCAGCAATTGGAACAAGCATGCGCCATCGCCGGCATCGAGACCGATGCGAACGGGAAGATCGTGCAGAGCCTTGAGAATGATCTGAAGATCTTGCGCTGGTTCTTGCTCTATGCCGCGAACGCGGGCAATCGGCTCGTTGACCCATCGCTGCCGAGCCAGCCCGCTTCATTGCAGCGTTGGGTGGCGCTGCATCGCTGGTATGAAACAGGCATGACGCAGGCCGAGCTGCTGGCGATGAGCAAGGCGGATTTCGCCGCGTTCTTGCAGACAAACTTGCTAGCGAAGATCCGCGTGTACGAGTGGATGCTGGAATTCGGGTTAAGCGGAGCCGCTGATGGGGGATTTATACAATTGCCGGACGTAATCGGAGGTCATTGGACTTTGATCGATGCGTAATCCTTCGTCATCACTTTCTTTTTTTATTATAGTATAATGTTGACCATTATCGACAAATATAAATACTAATATCACGTCATATCACTTATGGCTGAAATGAAGGACGTGCCAGGGGCGGCACCTAATCCCGTAGAAGCGATATGGGATCCTGTAGCGATGGGGTTCCCACACGGATATTCGAAGATAATTTTAGAGGCAAGGAAGTGCCGGGGGAGGTTTCCAACGCACGAGCTGGATAACAGACTCGCCAGGAGGATGACCGGCGTTCTCACTCCCGATAGAAAGTTTATCGTTGCTTCTATCGAGGATGGCGTGGAGATCCGGGACGTGACCACGGGCGAGCATGTTAGAACGTGTGAGTTTGGCGAGCCTTTTACGATCCCATGCTGCCCCCAACCCCATCATACACCCCGCGTGAGGAGCCTTGCTATCTCGCCGTTTAATCAGGCGATTGTCGCGGGTTGCGATACCGGCGATATCTATTGCTGGGATTTCGCAACGGGAACAATAAATTGGCGTAAAGACGGGAGAAAGAGCTCCCTCATTCAAGGTGGTGATGGCCCGCGGGAGGGGCACGGACGCAGTCCGTCGCCATCCTTTTCAGCGCCGGCAGTCGTGGCCGCGTCGCCGGACGGGCGGCTCGTGGCGAGCAGCGGGGCGGACGGGCACGTGCGGGCGTGGGACGTGGCGACGGGGACGATGGTGGCGGATGTCGACCTCGCCATGGCAGGTCGCCCCTTCACGCCCGAGCGGACGTGGACGTGGTATCGGCGCCCAGATGAACCGACACCCACTTTCTATCCCCCCTACACCAACATGGTATTCTATGATCACAAATGGGACGTCAGGGAACATTTCTGTGCGCGCACGATTGCCTTTGCGCCGGACGGCTCGTGGATTGCGTGTGGGATGAATGGGGGGAATAAGGCCGTTGTCGATCCGGTGCTTGCCGTTGACACGCACTCGTGGAAAGCATACAGTATCGGTGACTTCCCCAGCATAGGTGATCGTGATTGGAATGTTCACGGTACTGAATACCCGGAGTATGCATCGATCGAAATGATGCTTTTCACGCCAGATGGAAAGCGACTCGTGACTTGTGCGGAGGAGGGAGCACGCGTATATGACGCTGAGGAACAACCAGTAGGAGATGGGTGCCGGATGCGGTTGCGCCACGACGGGCGGGTCACCGGGTATGACTTCCACGCAGATCCAAGAACCGATTACCCAATGACAACCCGTGGTATCGCTTTCTTGCCCAAAGCGCGGAGCGGGCGGGAAAGAAGTACACTTTTGCTCGTGGAACATAACCATGGATTTCTCGAGTGCGTGGATATCGATGACGATCGCCACGGCGAGAATCCCATCTTTGTTTTATTCAGAGATAGCAAGAACTTGGGATTCAAGGTGTCGTGCGAAGGCCAGTGGATTCATTTCGGTGTGCTTTATGACCTTGGCGAGCAGCCTCTGGAGGACGCCCAATAAGCGCTGTAACTTTATAATGACTTCGCTTGACGGCTAGATGCTCCTTTTTTACGAGTGAATTCTCAGACTTGGTTTACATTGCTCCCCACGAGCGATCAGTATGCCTCCAAAGGGACGATAAACCACAATATCCCTGCTAGACCATTCGTCGCCTATATCGACGACCAGTATAACACCATTCGGCCAGATGAGTCCGAAACTCCTGGCCATGCGCGCTTTGACGAGTGGCTCGTCCACCACTTGCTCGGAGAACCATATGAGGGAACGCCAGATCCTGAAGACCCGAACTGGAAACCGCGGACGATCTGGGACGATATCCATCCCCGGTTCCTTGAGGCGTGCAACATGGCGGGGATCAGCACGATCGGGGACGCGATGGCTATCGATGCGACTGCCATGCACTGGTTCTTGCTCTGGTCGGCGAACGCGGGAAACTACGAGGGCTCGGGGCAGACCTTCGGGGCATGGCTCCAGGCCACGCACGGCAGCACGATTTCCGAGGCGGCGTGGAGCGGCACCTTGTACGCAAAGAATGGAAATAGGACAGGCCTTGAAGGAGATCATCAAGAGAAATGAAGCAATCGCGATAAGAAAGAGAGAAAAGGGCGAGCGCTCAGCAACCGCCAGCTTGCGTCGCCATTACCGTGATGACGTCCTTTTTTGGATGGATTCCAATTTTTGCGAACTTCAGGTTGTCGGGCAGCACTTTGCCCTTGAAGATGAACTGGATCTGGAGGATCGGGTTGAGCTTGTACTCCTTTTGCACGTTCTTTTTAATCTCGGCGACCGTGAGATTAGGATCGACGTTAATCATCTTGATAGCTTGATCCGGCGGCACGCCCGTTAACCGAAAACGGAATTGGGAAGCCATGGTTGAAGATCTCCTTGTTTGCGTGTTTGTGGTTTAAGATAGATCCTTACATATCCTTAGTCTTTCGTGGATTTATACCTTCGCCCTCATTCGCCGGGCATTAATTGTTAAATGTACTTTTACCATTTATATTTTCCCCGCGCTCTTCGTCCCCCATCATCTTCTCAATGTCCAATCCATCTTAGGTCACGTGAGCCATTCCTTTGCCCCGCAGTTAAGATCGCAAGAGATTTATAATGAAATTTATTTCCTCCTCTAATGAAGGTATATTTCGACGACGGGGAATATGATACGAGCAATCCGCTGGACATGATTTATATCGAGGCAAAAAGAACCTCGGCAAAATGCTGCTTCCGCCGGATTGCCGCTCGTGGCAGCAGTCCAGATGCCGTCAACGTCAAGTCAGGAACTCGATTCTGTCTGTCCGACCAGATTATGTGTGAAAGATCATCGGATGGCCTGAGGAACAAATCGGAATATTGAGGATTACCTAGCGCGTCATTGCCAAAATAAAATTCGACGTACACGCGAGTGTTTTGAGCATACGCATTGGGCGTATTATATCCTCCGGCTCGGTGGGACCTCGGCTTCGTCGTGCCGAGCGGCGCGCCCGACCCCCCGCGCGTGCTGTCGTCGCCTCCGGGTATTTCCTACCCGATCACGCAAGCGAGCACGAGCCGCTCGATCACGTGGGCGTGCATCCACGACCGGCCGCAGGGCATCACCGTTACTTTGAACGGGAACGCGATCGCCAACAACAGCACGCAGAACGTGACCTTCACGCCCGCGTTCACCGCCGGCAGCCCCTACAGCGGGAACGTGACGTTCCGGTTCAAGAACCTCCCTCGCGAGGGGGTGTATGTCGCCAGGATCACGGTTATCGGGACAGGCGGCTCCGAGATGGCGGGCACGGTGCTCGTCACGATTCTGCCCGACGGCTCGACGCCCTTCGACAGCACGGCGGGCGTGACGCTTGATGTCGCCGGCACGTACGCGAGCGACGTCGTCCAGTGGCCGCTCGCGGTCGCCGGGCCGTTCATTGACTGGCCATTCAACACGACCGGGCCCGTGTCCATCTCCGTCGGCACGTGGGCCGCGCCGCCGCAGCCAGGGCCCGCGGCGAATGGAACGTACTTCGGGATCTACGCGGACAACCAGTCGAGGATCGAGTTCCCGATCAGGATCCTCGTTCCCTTGCCTCCGGGTTTTAATGCCACGAGGGATACCGCGACGCTGCTCACGTGGAATTCCACGAGCAATTCATGGGTGGAATCCGAAATTCCGGTGGATCCCCAAGGGCCAACCTATACCACGGCGATAATAACGATAGGACATCTATCTATGTACGCTCTTATGGTCTATGACCCGTTATCGTTTTTAATATATGATCTTGCAACGCTCATTGAAACGATAAATGCCACGAGCCGCTTAAGCTGGAGTAAGCTTTGTTATAAGGGTGTTATGCTAGAAAAGATCAGCATGATTTGCGCGCTCCTCGATGATGGGAATTACGCATCTGCCTACGACATGTTATTGCACGACATCAAGCCGAAGCTCACGGGCTTGAAGACCGACGAGAACGGGAAGCCGTGGGGCAATGGCGTGTTCAGGCACCCGTGGATCGTGGATCCCGCGTTGCGCGCGATGCTCGGCAGCGCGATCGATGCCGCGCTCGTGGACATCAAGGCCTGCCAGGAGAAGAGCATCCACGACGCGTTGGATTCGCTGGGAAGCCACCTGGCGGCGCAGGGTCGTCCAGCCGTTCCACCACCGGCAAAAACAGCAGCTATTGAAGGTTGCGTGGCTTCAATGTAATTCGCAGATCTTCGCCATTACTTCAAAATCATATTCCCTACCCAGACCAAGCGCCTTGCTTGGAGCATGTACGCGAGGAAAATACGGACAAAGGTTAATAAGCGGTTTTCTCATAATAATTCTGGTGAACCGTGAATGGTAATAACCTACAACAATAAACCACTCCCCGAACCGTTCACGGTCTATATTCCAGGTTTCAATTTTTCTCGTTATATGGAATATGCTAACGAAGATATCGATTGTGAGCTTATTGACGGGGTGTTAGTCATACATTCTCCTGCATCCCTTGAACACGAATTGATCTTCAAGTTCATATTAAATATCCTCGATCTCTACACTCAACAAAATGGGTTGGGTATCGTCGTCGGATCTCGCTTCACCATGCGGCTTTCGGAATCATGGGCTCCGGAACCGGATGTCATGTTTATCGAGAAAGGGGATGCCGATCGCTTGGGCGAAACCTTTCTGGATGGACCCGCGACCGCCGTTTTCGAGATTTTGTCGCCATCAAATCGCGAGGATGACCTGACCAAGAAAATACCAGGCTATGTCAAGATGGGCGTGAAGGAGGTCTGGATCATCGATCCAGTAGAAAAGCACGTAATAATTGATTCCGGAACAAAGAGAATGGTCATATCTAACGATGCCTGGGCAATCTCTTCTGTAATAAACGGCTTCAAGATTCGTGTTAACTGGTTATGGAACGTTGAAAAACTCTCCGTTATCGAAAAACTTGGAGAGATTTCAAAGCCGTGAAAGGTTATCGAACTCGTCGTTCTTCCTGGGCAAAAGACCAACGGATACTCTCCGACGCGACGAGGGATATCGACCTAACCAAGAAATTGCCGAAATACCTGGCCGAGGGTGTCCGGGAGGTGTGGATCATCGACCCGAAAGACTCGTCCATCCACTTGCATTTCCCGGATGCGACCATCACCTACGCGGAACCAGCGTCTGACCAGGTCATCCAATCGCGCGTGCTCCCCGACTTGTGCATCAAGGTCAAGTGGATCTGGCGCAGGGAACAGCACCCGACGAGCGCGGTTTTACAAGAGATGCTCAAGCGGATTTGAGAACACGCCGAGTTCTAAGATGCTTTTTTTCTATGATATCGTTGTCTTACGTCATCGTTCAAGGTTGGCAGAATTGGTATGAATGACGCCAATACTCTCTAAGAGCTATGATTTGTGGGAATAAGAGCCATTTCCGGTGGAAATGGCGCAGTTCTTGATGCGGACGGAGTCGAGTTGCGTTCATTGATCATCACACGAGCGCCTTGATCGCCTCGTCCAAGCCCTCCAGCGTCAGCGGGAACATCTTGAACAAGTGGGCGATCTCCACGGTCGTCCATCCGTTCCAGTACTGCCGGTCGAGCGGGTTCAGCCACACGATCTTCCGGAAGTGCCGTTCGAAGCGCTTGAGCCACTCGATGCCCGGCGTCTCGGCCTGGTTGTAGTAGTATATGCCCCCGTAGCCCGACGTGAGCTCGTACGGCGCCATCGCCGCGTCGCCGACCAGGATCGCCCGGTAATCCTTGTCAAGTTCCCGGAGCACCAGCCCGGTCGGTATCCGCTTCTCCAGCTCGATATCCGTGTACACGTACTCGTAGATGCAGTTGTGGAAGTAGTAATACTTGAAGTCCTTGAAATGGTTCGACGCGTGCGCCGCGGAGAAGAGCGTGTTCACGAGGTTGGCGAACGGCTCCATGGACCCGCCCGCGTCCATGAACAGGACGACCTTCACGATGTTCTTTCGCGGGGGCCGGAGCACGATGTCGATGTCGCCCCCGTTCTTGCACGTCTTGTCGATCGTCTCGTCCATGTCCAGCTCCTCCTCGTCGCCGAGCCGCTTGAGCTGCCGCAGCTTCTTGAGCGCGACCTTGATCTGCCGCGTGTCGAGGATGAGATCGTGCCGGTAGTTCTGGAACTTGCGGTCCATGGCCACTTGCAGTGCCATGCGCCCGCCGCCGCTCCCGCCGACCCGGATGCCCGCGGGGTTGTTGCCCGCGTTCCCGAAGGGCGAGTCCCCGCCCGTGCCGATCCACCGGTTCCCCCCGTCGTGCCGCTCCTTTTGCTCGCGCATGCGCTCCTCGAAGAGCTCCCGCAGCTTCTGCAAGTCCACGTCCTTGAAAAACTCGGGGAACCGCATGGCATAATCTCGCTTCACGCGCGGGTCGTTGAGCCAGTTTAATATCTCCTTGCGGACCTTCTCGGGCAGCTCCTTGTCCTTGAAATAGAACGCGAATGCCTGGTCGAACTGGTCGTAGTACTTGACGTCTTTCACGAGGACCGACCTCGCCACGTAGTAGAAGTCCAGCAAGGACTGCCCCTCGAGGCCCCTGTCAAGCGCCTCCTGGAGGGTCATCCACTCCGTGATCGACACCGGGACGCCCGTGTCGCGTAGCAAGTAGAAATAGTCCTCGAACATGGACCGTGCCTCGTGATCAAGGAGCAAGGGGGAGAACATAAGATTATCCACTATAGAACGTGCCAAGGGCGAGAATTATACGATCCTCTTGAAAGCGACATAACGAGGCCGCCGCGTGTTTCGTCTTTGTCGTTCCCTCGATGACAGGCATCCTCGGGCGTTCCTCGTGCCTCAGACGCGGGTTAGGGATGTAAAACGCGGGAATCAACGTGGGATTGAATGTCGTCGATGGATCTGCCGGGTGTCTCGTCGTGGGTTGCCGATCGAGGCTCGTGGCGTCGTGGCCAGAATCTTCTAATGATCTGAATTCCTTTGTTGATCAACCAAGGATATTATCGGGATCCATGCGATCGATCTTTCCTAGAATAACCCGATCGGAGAACGAGGATAATGCACGAGCCAGTATCGGCCAAGGGAATGCGTCAGTTTCGCATTGCTTTTTATATAAGCCTCGTGGGGAGCTTCTTCATCGACATCTTTTGGATGACGCATCAGGATTATACAAGATTCTACACTAAATACTGGACCGAGTTCCTCCAAGGAATCATTCCATCTGATTCGGCATACCCCATCGGATTTCTTGTATTCTTTTCTGGGCTCTTTCTGATTTATTACTGGCTTCCTAAACTGGTGTTCCTGGCCTTTCATATCATCACGTCGTACCAGGTGTATCGGCACCTCTCCGATCGGGAGGCGTTCGGGAAGCGGGAGATACTCACTTGTGCGTATTGCTTGTTCAATCCGGTCTTGTGCAGTGCGTGTGTTTATACAGGATTATTCGACCCCGTCATCGGATTCTTGATTCTCAATTTCGTGATTATCCTAGAGATGAAGAAAGGAAACGCTTTTCTTAAGGACGTGATCGCCCTCGTCTTGATCGGCTTGATCGCCAGCATCAAGTTCGTGGGCTTGGTCATCTTGATCCCGTTCCTTATCAGTGAGCGAAAAACGATGCTCAGGCGATTTCTCTTGATCGCCGGCAGCGCGGGGCTAATCTTTGCCGGCATTATACTGACGCATCTACCAATCACGGCGCTGATTGCACCGTTCGTGAACCAAGCTTCAAGAAAAATGCTCACGATGTTCGACGGCCTTCGTGATGTCTTTCACCTTGACGTTTATACTCCCCCGTTTATTGACATGTTCGTGAATTTCTACTCGCCAATCGCGCTGGCGGTCACCGTGATCGCCTTGATCACCTCCGATATCTTCTTTTACATCAAGAAGGTCAGTTTTCGCACGAGGGTTCTCTTGAACGTGATGATATTCCTCACGTTCTTCAACGTCTCCAACTTGCAATTCATCATCTGGTACCTGCCGCTGTTTGCCCTGGCCTACAACGAGTACATGCCATCAAAGCGGTCGCTATTGAAAAAAATGGCCTTTCACCAAGGTTTTATGGTGCTTCTCTCCTTGTTCTACCCGTTCTCCCAGTTCCTGGCTTTATTCTTCATCTACGACATCTTCAAGAGCGAGATGCAAGCGATTGCCGTGCGACCGCTCGCAAGTCCTTCCGTGGCAAGCGCAGTGGTCCCGGCATAAAAATAATTGGAATTGCTTTCGAAGGAAAAAAGAATTGCTCGGTTAATCGTCCCGGATCGTGCCGGTGCCCTTCAAGTACGCGTAATCCTGCTCCTTTTTCACGAGCACACCGATGAACGGGTATTTTTTCTCGATGGTCGCGACGTCGATGCCGCTCTTGAGGATGACGCCGATCCAGTCGATCAACTCGCTCGTGGATGGCTTCTTGCGCAGCGCCCGGATTTCCCGCAGCTCGTAGAACCTTTCCATGCAAGCCTTGAGCATCTTGTCCTCGAGCTCCGGGTAATGCACGTGCACGATATCGGCCATCATCTTCTCGCCGGGGAACTCGATGTAGAAGAAGATGCAGCGCCGCAGGAAAGCATCGGGCAGCTCCTTCTCCGCGTTGCTCGTGATCACGACGATGGGGCGCCGCGTGGCGGTGACCACCTCGCCGGTCTCGGCGATCGTGAACTGCATCTCGTCGAGCTCGTTGAGCAGGTCGTTCGGGAACTCGATGTCGGCCTTGTCGATCTCATCGATGAGCAAGACGATGTTCTCCGCGTTCTTGAACGCGTCGCCGAGCGGGCCGAGCTTGATGTATTGTTTGATGTCGGAAATGTCCTTGTCTCCGAAGCGCGCGTCATTAAGGCGCTGGACAGTGTCGTAGAGATAGCAGCCGTCCTTGGCCTTGGTCGTGGACTTGATGTTCCACGAGATGAGCCGCTTGCCTAGCGCTTTCGCGATGGAATGAGCAAGCTTGGTTTTGCCCGTTCCGGGCTCGCCTCGTATGAGCAAGGGCTTTCCCAGCGCAATGGCCACGTTCACGATGTTTTGCAATTCCGGGGATGCGATGTAATCGGCACTCCCCGTGAACACGTCGAAGCCCGAGTGTTTTTTTCGTTCCATGGGTGGAACCATCGAAATCTGCGTTTGTTGTCGTTATGACTCGAGCGATATAGAAGGATGAGAAGCTTATTGAATGAACTATTTTCTTGCGAAAGCTTGTTGTTCACGAAACCAAGACAATACGGGATTTAGCTTGGACGCCGCACGATCCTTTATAAATCGTCCAAGTTTCACCCGGCATTGTCGAAAACAACTGTTAAATTCGCTGCTTTCCCATAGTTCATCACGGTGAGTTCTTTCGTGAGAATAGCTTTCATTCTAGGTAAATTCCCTTCCTTGTCCGAGACGTTCATTCTTGATCAAATCACTGGATTGATTCAAAGAGGTCATTCTGTCGATATTATCTCGGAAACTCGCTCTACCGATAAAATCATTCACGAAGATATCAGGTCATTCAACCTGGAAGGGCGCGTTAGCTATTTCAAGCCATTACAAATCAGGAAGAGATTACTTATCGCATTAAAGCATATAACGTCACTCATGATTTCAAAGCCCCGCCGGTTTATGGACCTCGTGCGAGACACGTATCTCGGGATCTTGCTCGATTTTACCGTGCCGATATCCTTGAAATTGAACATGATCTGGGATAACACAAAATGGGCGCTTCTATACGAACTCCTTAGCCGCGGCAAGAAATACGATATCATTCATTGTCATTTCGGCCAAAATGGACTCATAGGGGCATACTTGAAGTACTGGGGGATTTCGGGCAAGTTGATCACGAGCTTCTATGGCACGGATCTCACCCAGTATATCAACAAGAGGCCAAAAAGCACGTATTCCTTCTTGTTCAAGATGGGCGATCTATTCCTTCCGATCTGCAGCTATTTCCGAGACATCCTCGTCGATCTCGGTTGCGATTCGAGGAAAATAAAGATCCAACATATCGGGGTTAATTTAGAGCGATTCAATCCAGAAGCCATGAAACAGCGGACAAACAAGGGTATTCGCATCTTGTCGATTGGAAGGCTCGTGGAGAAGAAAGGCGCATCATATTCCATCAAGGCGATCTCGCGCATCATCCAGGATTGCCCTGATGCCCACTTGAGCATCGTGGGGGATGGTCCCGAGAGAAAACGTCTCGAAACATTGATCAAATCCTTGCATGTGGCGGGAAACGTCGAGCTACTCGGTGCCCGCGACCGGAGGGAAATACAAGCGTTATACGCCAATTCGGACATTTTCTTGCTTCCTAGCGTGACGACCTCAGACGGGGATCAAGAAGGCACCCCGACCGTGCTGATGGAGGCTCAAGCAATGCAACTTCCCGTCGTCACGACACGCCATTCCGGCATTCCGGAAGTGGTACACGACGGGGTTTCGGGGCTGCTGGTCGCTGAAAAGGACGTTGATGGCATCGTTCATGCCTTGAATGAACTCATTCATTCTCCTGAACGGCGGGCAATCATGGGTGCACAAGGGCGGGCGATAGTGAAATCAGAATTCAACAACGAGAAGCTTATTGAAGAGCTGATCACGACCTATGCTAGGGTTCTCCGAGGGGACACGTGGAGGCCATCTAATGCCGCAAAGTAATTCCTCAATAGTCTTGCGGGAACGACACTTGAAGCTCGTAGAGGTTCCCAGCTGGATGATGCAGCGCCTTGTCTCGTTGCTGAAGAATTCGAACCAGAACGGCATCATCTTGTTGATTCTTACATACAAGGCAGTCTTGAAACGGTTAATGGCACTCGTTCACATCCAACCTAGAAGGAGATATTCTGGCACAGGCAGCACCCACTCGCGTTGGGGCACTAACGAAGCGATCATCTTCATCAAGGATGTCTTCGCCCGATATCTTAGTGTCGCGAACCTGGAGGAAAATGATGTTATCGGGAAAAATATTCTTGAAATAGGCCCAGGGGATAATCTTTGTGTTGCACTAAGCTTCATTTCTACTGGGGCTAAGGCCGTCACTTGCATCGATCGTTTCTATTCCAAGCGTGACGTTGAGCAGCAGCTGGCCATCTACTCGGCGTTCAGGGACACCTTGAATGCCGAACGCAAGATGGCATTCGATTCAGCATGCAAGATCCAAGCAAAAAAGGTAATGATCAACGAAAAACTGCTGAAATATGTACATGGCATCTCTTTCGAGGATTTCTCGCGAAATACATCGGAAAAGTTTGATATGATCGTTTCAAACGCTGTTCTCGAGCACTTGTATGACTTGCCAAGGGCCATCAAGGCAATGTACGATTTGCTCGCCCCGGGCGGTATCATCGTCCACGTTGTCGACCTGACCGATCACAAGATGTTCTCCCCGAAAGCCCCTCTGTACTTCTTGACTGTTCCACGGCGTTTGTGGCATATGATCGGGCGAGAGAGCGACTGTCCGAACCGTCACCGGCTAAGCGATTACCTCAAGATCTGCGAGCAGTGCGGCTTCGTCGACATCGAGCACGTGGTGGTCACAGAGTTCGACCAAGACGCGGTGGCGACGTTCTGTAGGCGGCATGGCTTCACATCTCAAGTTCGGTGGCGTGCATCGAGCTTCCGCTTGGCCGCCAGAAAGCCAGCATAAGATGCCATCTTGGCCTTGCTCTAAAGCGGGACGACTTGAATGGTAGAGGGTACAGCCCGGATCGACAGGTGAATGAATCAATAGGACGAAAACAGCCTCGTTAAAACTAACATCTCATTATTGAAGTTGAACTCGTGAATGACGAGATCCCTGGCCGCACTTGATAGCCGGTTGAACAGCGATTCATCGGTTCGGATGTCCTCCATCGCCTGTAACATGCGCTTCATAGAATTTTTCGCATAGATACCTGCAGCCGTGGCGCCGATGTTCTGCAAGTCAAATTGCAGGGAGATGACGGGCGTTCCGAATGACCATGCCTCCAGGTACGTCTCCGGGAAGCCTTCGTAATGGGACGTGTTGATGAGTGCTATCGCCTTTCGGTAGACGCCCCGCAGCTCGCCGGGGGGGAGCACTCCCAAGTATTCGAAGTTCGCATGCTTTTTCAAGACTTCAAGGAGGCCCTGGTATTCGGAAGGGACGCGCCCCGCGAGCTTGACGGGAAAACCTGCCGCCACGATGCTCTTGAGCCTCTCCGGGGCCTTGATCGGTGCGAACCGGCCTACCCACAAAAAATAATCCCGGCTTGCCAGCGGGAGTATCTCTTCGCTCGGGGGTATGAAATCTGCCCCCTTCTTGACCAGTATCGATTTTTTTCTAAGCAATGGCGAGAGCATGGACTGTTGCTTCTCTGATTGCGTGATGAGCTTGCTACACAGCAGCGTGCCGGCGTGGAACAGGAGACGGTAGTAGGCATCCTTGTCGATCCTGCCTTCCGGGAAGATGAGAAAATCGTCGTCCGATGCGTAGCTGTACACCACTTTTTTGTTGAATACTTGCCCGATGATGGTTGAATAGAGCACGTCTGCATTATACACGCGCTTGAAGAAGACACGTGCTCTAGACATACGCATTGCCCGCGCCAGCCGGATCAAGAAGAAAACCGTTACCGGCTTGAAGACCGGGTTGAGATTGTAATACGTGATGCCCGTTTTCCCCTTGATGACGAATTTCTTGCTGTGAGGAACGATGGTCAGCACTTCGATGCCGCAACCATGGGCGGCAAAGTACTTGAGGTACTTCAACACGCGCACCTCCGCGCCACCGGGCGAGCTATACCGCTCGTTTTCGATCAAGTGAAAGAAATTGTACATTATGAACGCGATAGTCTTTTTCAAGGGCGCGACCTTGATCGTCTGTTAATGAAGCATCGATGATTCGATGATGTGAGATGAAACCGTTCTGTAATACCAAGAATCTTGAGTTGCTTAAATATTATGCCCGCCGTGTTCATGACGTGTGTGCGATTAACGTCAAGCCTTGTTCGCGAGGCATTGAGCTGGACGCGGCAACTGCAAAAACGGCGTCCTTTCTTTAATAGAACATCGGTGCGCCCCGTCGCCTAAAAATGTGTTAAAAACGACGATTCCTTCTCATCCTCATGATAGAAGTATCGAGAAGCCCCGATGGTGAAGCGTTCCCGCTGCCGGGAAAGGATGATTACGCCGCTGAAAAAAACCGCGTGGAAGCATTGGTTCGCGACCAGCGGAAACTGGGCCGGGAAATCGTCGTGGTGATGGGTATCGGCTTCGTGGGTGCCGTGATGGCGGGGATCGTGGCGGATGCCAACGACGATAGCGGGAACCCGTCGAAGTTCGTGATCGGCATGCAGCGACCCAGCTCTCGAAGTTTCTGGAAGATACCATTGATCAACCGCGGCCAGGCCCCTGTCAAGTCGGACGACCCTGAGGTGGATCGCATCATCCAGCGCTGCGTCCTCGAGAGGAAAAACCTCATCGCTTCCTTCTCCTACGACGTGCTATCCGTGGCAGACGTCGTCGTCGTGGACATCCAATGCGATTACCTCAAGGAGTCGCTGGGGAATTGCCACGACGGGAACGCCGAGATCTCTGCCCTGGAAAAGGCCTTCGAGATCATCGGTGAACGGATCGATCCAAACTGCCTGGTCCTCATCGAGACGACCGTGCCGCCTGGGACGACCGAGAACATCGCGTTCCCCATCATCAACAAAGGATTCAAGCGCCGGAACATAACGCGGGAGCCGCTCGTCGCTCATAGCTACGAGCGAGTGATGCCGGGAAAGAACTACGTTGCCAGCATCCGCGACTTCTGGCGGGTGTGCAGCGGCATCGGGGAAGAGGCAAAGAACCGCGTCACGAAGTTTCTAACCGAGATCTTGAACACCAGGCAATTTCCCCTCACCGTCCTGGACCGGCCGATCGAGTCGGAGACGGCCAAGATCGTGGAGAACAGCTACAGGGCGACCATCCTCGCGTTCATGGACGAGTGGAGCACGTTTGCCGAGCGAAACGGCGTGGACATCATGAAGGTGATCCAGGCGATCAAGGTGCGGCCCACCCACGCGAACATCATGTTCCCCGGCCCTGGCATCGGGGGCTACTGCTTGCCCAAGGACGGCGCGCTCGGCCAGTGGGCGTACAAGCACATCCTCGGCTTCGAGGACGATATTTTCAAGATCACGCCCGTGGCGATCGACGTCAACGACACGAGGGGGATGCACGCGGCGAGCATGGTTCGGGACGCGCTCCGCAACATGAACGTTCCCGTCGCCGCGGCTGACGTCTTGATCCTCGGCGCATCATACAGGGAAGACGTGGGGGACACGAGGTACAGTGGCAGCGAGATCATCGTGCGCCGGCTCGCCGAGATGGGTGCCGAGATCCGCGTGCACGATCCATACGTCGATCATTGGTGGGAGTTCGAGGCCCAGGATGAATACCCCGATCCCACGCATTCCAAAGCCCAATTCTTTCACAACCAGGACAAGTTGAAGCAGTTGCGGGTGAGCACGGATCTTCGCGGGTCGTTCAAGGGCGTCAAGGCCGTGGTGTTCGCCGTCCGCCACAAGCAATACCTCGGCCTCGACCCGGACGAGGTGGTCGCGTGGATAGGCAACCCCGCGGCCGTCGTCGATTGCTTCTGCATCCTCGACGACAAGCGGATCACCCGGTACTTCGAGCTCGGTTGCGAGGTGAAGGGCCTCGGGCGCGGCCATATCCAGAGGATCAAGGATTCAGTTCGAAAGAAGCGGATCTATTGATCCTTGTATGAAAATATCACTCTTAAAGAAAAATTGACAATGCAGGCACGATTTCTATATGAACTCGTTCAACAAGCACAAGATTGAGTGGACATCAGAGAAAATAGGGCGTTTTTGGGACTTTACTTCGAAAACCAATGTTCCATACTTCTCAAAACAAGTCGGTGCAAACGTTATCAGCATGGTTGGAAGGCAATTATCGATCAGAGGACCTGTTCTCGATTATGGAAGTGGCCCAGGATACCTTCTAAATAATTTGTTGGATATGGGTTTGGATTGCCACGGATTAGACATTTCAAAGACGGCTGTTGATTTGATTAACACCAGATTTAAGAAGCTTCCCAATTTC
>JAUQYZ010000264.1 GCA_030587475.1 Candidatus Sigynarchaeum calidifontis | reverse complement strand
AGTCACGAACATCCTTATAAAAGGAAGACTTCCCTTCGCCCGTCACGAGCTCGTCATGGATCTTGTTCACGGAAGGCAGGGAGAGCAGCATCGTACCTGGCATGAGCCCGGTGAGGGTCTTTGCTATGATATCGGCCTTGTCTCGCGTTTGATTGATGAATTTCTTGACGAACCACGCGAGCAGCTCGTTATTTTCGACGAACTTCATGGACTGGTGAAATTCTCGTCGATCACCTTATTAACCGTTGGCATGGGTTCCTCCGCGGGTCATTTACGCGGGACTTGCGATTCGACAAGGTTTTTGTCGCAAAATTCAAAGAAGATTAAAAAACTCAAGTTAAGAATCCTATCATGCAATTCGTTTTGCATCGAGTTTAGATACGCAACATAGTATGAGGATGATGAACATGGCAAAAGTTGGAGGTATTCTCGCACTTGTCGGTGGTATCCTTCTTGCTATTGGTGGCGTGATCGCCCTTGGCTTGATGGGAACCCTGGAGGCGATGTTATTAATGTATAGCATGACCTGGGCCGATATCGGTTTGGATCCAAACATGATCTACGTCAATTTTATCATGACATTGCTGTTTGGCGTGCTCGGGATAATCGGTGGCGCCGTTGGCATGAAGAAAAAGGGCGGCGGAGTCCTTGCCTTGATTATAGGGATCGTCGCCATGGTGGGCATGTTCATTCCAATAGCATCGGCAACGATAGGAATATCGGCGGTCACGATCAAGCTGAATTCATCGCTATTCTTCGTCGATCCGGTGTTGATCTTGGTTGGCGGCATCGTTACGTTAGCCAAGCCTCCTGAATGATGAAGAGAAATCCCCATCGTGGCACATGCCACGTGATCAAGTCGATTTGGCAATTCTCGCCAATTTATCTTTCTTTCCCCGTGTTATCGTTCCCCCGCAGAATGCCCTAAACGAGCGGAGCCGGAAGGCGTAGCGAGCGCCTTGATCTACCCAAATAATAGGATCCGCGTGATAAAGGATTTCTTTCATGATCTGCCGAGATCCTCTCCAGGCGAGACACTTTAGCGCGAATGCCGCCCCTAGCAGCGACCGCAGGATCCATGGCCTGGCTGCTGGGGCTAGCACCGGAGCTATCGACGCTCGCCCCGATGGCGAATGCGTCCAATCGAGAGATTTTTTATAATCAGACCAGATAGTAGGAAATGGTTTGTCCACAAAAGGAGGTCTCGTTAATGACAACCTCATCCGAAAATCGGAAGCCAATAAAGACATCGATCCTCATTAGCACGGCTATTACTAGCTTGATTCTTTGTAGCGGCCTGATCTACAGCGTTCGCGGGGAAATCAACGAGAGTTTCAGCGTGGAAGCGGGAACATCCCGCGTCATGGATTTTTTCGTCATCAAAGGTGCAGTCTCTCCCTTGGAGATGGATTCGAACGCGTCCATCAGCGTGTACATGATGAGCCAGACAAATGCTGGCTTGTTTCTAGCCAACCTCAGCTATACCCCGGCCCTGGCTTTCATCAATTACACGACGTTGCGGCAAGATCTCGATGTGACCGCCATAGCGTCGATGTTCGGATCGTACGAAACGGAAAAGAACGATAGCGTGCACGTGTACTTTGCATTCGAAAACAACGGCACGAATCCCGTGAAAGTCATACTTAGATACCAGCCGAGATCGATCCTTCTCGACACCCTAAAGGATGCCACCAAGTTCATGGTACTCCTCTTCATGGTCTACTTGACGGTGCATTTGTTCTTGCAATCGCGAGAAACATCGAAAGCGGAGAATGTTGAAAAAAGCAAGGTTTACAAGGGCTTTGGATACACGTTCATGTTCGCCTCGATCAACTATTTCATCGATATATTCCAATCGTGGTGGGGACGGGAGACCTTCACGCCCCTATACCCGGACTGGAAATACAGGGGCATGCTGTTCACCTTCGCGTCGTTCCGCGTGGACCAGATCGTGTTTTTGACGCTGTTATTGTTCAGCGACCTCTTCATGATCTACCGGATCGAGACGGTCGTCGGGCGGAAGAAGCGCCCCATCATGACCGTGCTCATCGCCATCTCGATAGCGCTGAACCTGCTGGTCTTCGTGGTGCCGGGCATATTCGACCTATCGTTCGCGTTTTTTGCCATAACCTTGATCATCACGCTAATCCAGATCATCTGGATCTACGCCGTGGTGATGCGCGGCCTCGCGGCCAAGCTCCGGCTGAAATCGGTGGCAATCCTTTGCGGCATCATGCTCCCCATAGTGGCCGGGCTCCTGGGTGGCCAAATGTTCCCGCCAAATCCGGCAGTGTCGTACATCATTGCGAATTCGCTCACGATATCGTCCGTCTTCTTCATCAAGTATGGGCTCGAATAATAACCCTTTTTTTCCCGTTCTTCCACGTTTCCGCCGAGGAGGGCTTCACAACCCCGCATCACGTCGCCATAGCGAGCCCCGATGACCTCGCGCGCATCCAGGGCATCCTGGGCAACGAGGCCCGCCAGGTCATCCACACGGCCCGCGAGCAGCTCCACATGTGCGAGTTCGCCCAACACGGAGAGAAACGGGTCCGTGCCTCATCTTGACAAGACGATGTCGATGAATCCCAGGCCCACGAGCGCGGCGAAGAGAACGGCCGCCTTGCCCCACGGGAGCTTGTGCACGATCGCGGGGCCGAGGAGGAGCTGGATCGCCGCGGCCCAGAGCGCGGCGACCGTGGCGAAATACGGGATCCAGCCGAATAGCAGCCCGGGCGCGTCGCCGTACGCTATCATCTTGGCCGTGTCCCTCGCCGTGCCCCGGCCCCCGAGGATCTTCAAGATGGCGTGCATGTATGCCGACGTTATGAAAAGGATGGCGACGTAGAAGGTCTCGATCAGGAGCGGGCGCCACCAGACGCTCAAGCCGCAATAGTTCAAGAGCATCATCGCGAGGACCTCCGCCTGGCCCCCGGCGTGCAGGCTGTTCACGTCCTCGAACCCCAGCCAGACCTGCAGCGGCGTCAAGGCCGAGGTGACCGCGCCGACGAGTAGCACAAACATGACCGACCGGGGAACCGTTTCCGAGGCAAGCCTTTCCAGCACCTTCGGAGGGTCCTTGATAACGCGGAACGCGATTTCGAAAGCACGTTTGATCACGAGTTGACCGCCTCCGCATCGCCCTCCCTTGCGGGCAATAGAAAAGACTTGATCCTCTCCCGCTTCACGTGAAAGATAACAAGCAATCCCAACGCCAATTGCGCGATTGCAGGGACATACATTGCCGAGTAAGGAACCTGTAACAAATTACAGAAGTGCACGATGTCCCCGCGGGCAGAGCCGATGACGAACCAGTGCGGGATTGATGCACCGTTGTTGAGAACATACAGCGGGAAATCGAGCCACGAAAGGATACAAGCGATTTCCAAGACGTGACGCGCGCGGTGCTCCCTCGTTCGATGCAGCAAGGCCAGAGCAATCGCCAGGAACCCGTATTGGAAAACTTCCCCGCCAATCGCAACGACCGGAAGCATGTGAACCGGGACACCCGTCCAGGAGACCGCCCCGAGCACGATCTGGTTCGAGAGCAAGACCGGGTACGGGATGAAATCCGTCACCTGGCCACCGGACACGACGACGAAGAACGCGTGGCCGGCTTCATGCACGAGCTCGGAAAGGAACGCGCCGATCAGGAAAAACATGATGCCGCCCGCGGTTCTTCGAACCCGCTCCACCATCTATCACCATCTCCTAGCGATCCAATGCGAGCTGCAACGCCGATGATGAAAGGAGCACGGCAGAAACCACGAGTGACAAGATCCCTCCCGCGCCGAACTCGTTCAAGGAGGGAACGCCCGCCAGCACCGGCTGGATGACCGCGAGGCCAGGAGAGATGCCGATCACGACAATGACGATTCCATATAGTACCACGTTGACGAGCCACATGATCCGCCGGTACTTCTTGAGGGCGGGGACCGCCCTTAGAAACAAGATGGCAGCCATCGTGCAAGGGATAAGGTAGGTAATCCAGATGGCTCTTGCATCATACTTGACCGTCGTGATAACGGGCAGCATGCCCATGCTGGGATAGTCGACTGTCATGAAGTGCATGTTGCCCACGACCACGATCACCATCACGATAGCCGCCAAGACATGTATCATGACGTCCAGGCGCCAGAGATTGACAGCACGCTTTGGCTCCTTCATGGTAACACCAGGCTCTCCCTCGCCCCCGTGTTATTAATGTCTTGAGGTCACCTTTTCGAACACGCGGCCGTTCAGCCCGTGCGAGACGGGTTGACATAGAGTGCTTGCCTTCCTTCGAGGCGCTTCACGATAATTAACCCCATGTCGACAAGCTTGTCCACGTGATGCTTTATCGAGCTTCGCTTCAAATCGAGGATCCTCGCGATTTCAGCCGCGTGAATTCCAGGGGTCGAGTGAATGGAATCGAACACGCGAAAAGACGTGCCCGACTTCGCCAGCAGGAGATCAACATCAGTGGCGACATCTTGCCCCTTCATTGCAGGAAAGAAGACCACGTATTGCCCTATTTCTTTTCTCTTGATAGCACCGAAATCGAGGAGTACCTGCAAGTGCCACTGCAATTGCCCCGGCGCCAGGAAGCACCGTTTCAGCAACCGGCTGTAATGGATGCCGGGTTCGTTCAAGATTTCGCGCAAGACTGCCACCCTGTTATCGTTGCGGAACAAACCATCAAGGACAAGCGTCCTGGCATGCTCCTTGACCGAGGATGACCGAACCAGGCGTCTCTTATATTCCTGGATCGTGATAACGGAAACGCATGAAACAAAACCCACGAATATCGGGACGAGCCAGCCCGCCAACATGGTACCTTTGTTCGCTATTCCCGAGATGGAGGCACCCGAATCGCTCTCGAGCATCGCCATGACAAGCGTCCCGAATGACACGAAAACAACAGTCGTGGCGATTAATTTCCAGGCGAGGCTCGCATGGTTCAATAGCGAACGCTTTACGTGGCTAATTGTCATGATGTTGCGCGGTCATTATTCGAAATGGCATCTAATAAGCTTTGGGTAATATACATTTTTCAAAGCGAAGACAAGAGAGATAATATATAGATGGATAGAGGCGACACGGATCGAAAGTCTTCAAGGATACCTTAAATCCTCGTGCTTCTCCAGATGGAATGACGGGTCATGCCAAAGAAGCGGACGGCGCCGGCGCGCCCGGGCGGCGAGCGGGAGATCGAGCCGGAATGGAAGGTGGAGAACGTCGTCACCACCGCGACCATGAACGTCACGGGAGACAAGGGCATCGATCTGAACCAGATCGCCCGCAAGCATCCCGACTGCGAGGAATTGGGTCACGCCCTCTCGGGCGTGGAACCAGGTATCGGCGAAGACGGGAGCCAAGATCTCATCTAGCGGGCGGAGCGTCGGGCACTCTACCTACCACGCCTGCACAGTATCGCCATTCTTTCAATTGCCTCGTGATGCTTGCTCGAGCGGTAGTAAAACTAATTCCTCCATATCGAGCACTTCGCGCCAGGCTTGGCTTTCAAGCAGGTGTATTCCCTAATTTTGTTCTTATCGTTTGAGGTTACATGAAATCATCGTCGTCCCCGGTGCCATCATTACCCTTTACCATCGTGAGGTCAAGTTCCTTCACTGCCTCGACGAGCTTCTCGACCGCCTGGCCGACGATCTCCTTCGTCTTGGCACCCGTGCATACGATGCGACCGGTGCTGAAGATGAGGAACACGGTTTTCGGCTCTTGCATGCGGTAAATCAAGCCGGGGAACACTTCCGGTTCGTACATGACATTCTCCATTAGGATGGACGCTTCGTTGAGATCGATGGCCATGTGCAAGTCGCCGCTCGCCACGATGTTCTGGATGGTGATCACGGGCTCGGCCTCGATGTTGACCTTCGCTTGCTCCATCTTCTTGATGACGTTGGCGACCACGGCTCCTGCTTCGTCGGCCGCGCGCAAGCCGGTCACGACCATTTTACCGGTGCTGAAGATTAAGATCGTGGCCTTTGGCTCCACGGCACGCATGACCAGGCCAGGAAACCGCTCGGGGTTGTATTCGCAATCCGAGTACTTGCGCGCGATCTGGTTCAAGTCAATTTTTTTACCTGATGTCCCGAGATCGATCACCACGGTCGCGACGACGTTCTCGACCTTCCATTCCGCCTTGACCTCGACCTCGTTGGTAATGGATTTGCCATCGAGTGGTTTCGCGGTTTGTTTTTTTGCCATGAGCCGTTTCGTATCCAGCCTTATTTAAGGCCCTCGAATGTACTTGGAGTTCAGGAATCTGAAAGTGATTTTTAACCGCACCTTATTTTCCAAATGCAAATTTCATCATCATTTCCGAGCATTCCGAGGATTTCAAGACCGAAATTTTCCTTGAGGTATTCAACAATCTCTATTTTTAAGTTAATCGGCCCAGCGACTGTTGGAATGTCGTAATTCGTAACGATACCACCAATCTGGCATCTATCTCTAAGCAGTGACAATCCCGTCTGTTTTCCTGTTAATACCTCTCCTGCTAATCGTTTCTCATCATACATAGCGGAATAATCGCCATGGCATGTTTTTTGTTTTTGATACAATTCACTCGATGGGCTTACCGGGAATGCGTCAGTAGTTAACGCGACGTGTGTGGCACCCAATTTCACGAGAATTGCTTGCACGCGCAATTGGATGG
>JAUQYZ010000201.1 GCA_030587475.1 Candidatus Sigynarchaeum calidifontis | reverse complement strand
CAACGACCCGAAAGAGAAAGCCCATCCGCGAACCTGCTTGGGATTCGAATGTTCCCAAAACACGAATTTATTCAGCGGAAAACCGAGCATCGCGTGCGTGAACGCCGGGCTGCTCTCGATAGGGTCACGGAGCAAGTGATCGAGCCGATGCATGTTCTCCGGCAGCCAGATCGCCGCCGCGTCGATCCAGTCGAGCGTCACGGGCAACTCCTACCAAACACCATCGGTCATAACTGTTTATACCATCGAAGCCTTGCGCTGTGATCCCTTGTATAATGTACAGAAGGTCAAAGGATTCAAGAATTAGTTTTTTAGAGTTGATCCGACAAGCCGTTTAATGAGGTCAATAGAGCACCTGTCATGGGGTCTTTAGACGACTATTAATTGATGGTCTGCTTAGATGCTTTCAAAGACTATTTCGATGCCCTTGGCTAGTGATCGCCGATTCTAGACAATGTTCATGTCCACGGGAAAAAAATCGAAGCACGCAAGTTCTCCTTCTCGTTGCCATTCATTCCCAGCAGGGAAGTGACGAGCTTGTACTTGGACAGGCAAGATATCTCGGAGATATCAGAGATCGTGGGGCTTTCATCATGCACCGGGATTACCCGTTTAGATCTTAGAGGAAATAAATTACGATCACTGGATGGATTAGATGGCTTGACGCAGCTTGAATTCTTGTACGTCAATCATAATCTCTTAAGTTCTATTCCGGACTTGAAAAACATGAAGGCTTTGAAAGCCCTCATTATGAGCGGGAACAAGCTCGAGTCATTGCGAGGAATTGACAGATTCGCCGAGCTCGTTTACGCACGACTTGATCGGAATAAAATCACGAGTATCGATAGCGAGGAACTCGATCACCTCGAAAACCTGCAATATCTCGATCTCTCTGACAACCATTTGCGGGAAATACCGATCTTGAAGAAATTGACGAGCCACGACAAGTTCATCTATCGAATTGGAGGGAACCTGATCAAGGATCTGGACGATGGCGCTGTAGATTTCTTGAAGAAATTCCGGGAGGCCGAAGACCCGATTCTCCGCGAGAGCATCGATTGGACTGACGAGGAAATCCTAAACTACATTCTCGATATGCATCCTACAGTGAAGGAAATGCTGGATGTCTCATTCCATGGATATGTAATAAGTGCTTATGGTCATAAACCAGATAAAATGATCGACACGGGATTCTTGCCGGATACGTGCCGCGAGCGCCTCGGTTTAGTTCCCCTTGAACACGTGCGAAGATGGCGCAGGTTAAACGAGGACGCGCGCGATATCAGACACCCGGATGATGAAGAGATTTGATGGGTGCTGCAGGATTGCGAAGGATTTATTACGCTCGGCAAGAATCATAGGTCGTGCCGTGCTATGCGTACAAGAAAAACCGTTTTATACGCCGAAGCACTATTATCAAGCGGTCAAGATCACCAAAAATACCCACCACCATTGAACGTGCGAGAAAGGGCGCGTCGTCTAGCAAACGGAACCATCCTATCGTTCCATCTAGAATGGATAGGGCACCAGGTTGCGGACCTGGGCTTCGCCGGTTCAAATCCGGCCGTGCCCGCTAATTTTCTACCTCTTTCTTCGGGTTTAAACCTTATGGACGAAATCTATTAGTGGAAGGACCCATGATCCTCTACCATCAAAGCACGTCGGGGCAAAAACGGCATGTTTTTTGTCTATTTCATCGGGCCTGCGGGTAGCGGGAAGACGACCTTGACGCACGCGCTCGCGGACTGGATCAAGAACGCGAGCAAGGAGATCAGCGTGGCATGCGTCAATCTCGACCCGGGCTGTCGATGGCTCCCGTATGCACCCGATGTCGACGTCAGGGACTACGTCAGCTATGATAAATTGATGGATGACTACAATCTCGGCCCGAATGGTGCCCTGGTCGCGGCGACCGACATGATCGTGACGCACTTGAACGCGATAAAGGAAGAGATTCGCGACACGCGTGCTGATTACGTGCTCGTCGACACGCCCGGGCAGATCGAGCTCTTCTCCTTCCGCGTGGCGGGGCCGAAGATCTGCAAGGGGCTCGGGGGCGACAAGAGCAAGAGCGCCATCTGCTTCCTGTTCGAGCCTGGCCTGTGCAGCGAGCCGTCCGGCTTTATCAGCACGCTGTTGCTATCAAGCGCCGTGGAATACCGTTTTTTCCTCCCGCACTTGAATCTCCTCGCAAAGGCCGACAGCATCAGCCAGGCCAAGGTCGACGAGATCGTCGAGTGGTCCGAGGACTTCTTCCGGCTCACGGAGGCCATCGAGGAACGCACGGAGGGGCTGGAGCGCGAGAAAGCGGGCCAAATGGCACAAGTATTCAACGAGCTGGGCACAATCTCCTCGCTCTTGCCTGTGTCGTCCAAGTCGCTCAACGGGCTCGATAATCTTTACGCGGAGCTGCAGCGCACCTTCGCGGGCGGCGAGGATTACGAGACGGAAGATTAAATCGCTTCAAGCTGTTCACGTGAGCAAGGTGCAATCGCGACCGTGGCACTTCTTCTCCGTTTGATACTTTGGGCACGCGGGCTTGTCGAGGTGGAGGGCCACGCAAGTTCCACAAACATGATGCCCGTGCACGCACCCGGCATCAAGGACCGTTGATCTGCCACACGAGATGCAAGATGCAAGCCGGGGCTCGTCATATCTTGTCTCCATCTCCCCACAAGCATAACACGCGCTGGGCCCGAGGATCGCTTTCATGTCCATGAACTCGAGCTCGTCGGCGATCATCGGCGGGTTCTTAACGTGCCGCAAGCACGGCAAGGCCAGCGCCTTTCGCAGCATCGCGTCCTTGTTTGCTAGATATTCCTCCCAATCACTTGGGGCGTCAAACCTTGGCTTGCCCGCGATCTTGAGGAACAAGTCTGGAATTTGCACGAAACCGCGGTATTCCGGTTTGTTGAGCGTGTCAAGGGCGAAAAAATGCCGCAGCATGTCGATGGGAAGCAACTGGTTCAACAAGGAACCCACTTTGGCCGATCTCAAGATTAAAGAGCCGATCCTTCATTTAATGCTTTGTATTGGTGATGAATGGATGGGAATGACGATCGCCGAGAAGATACTCGCAGACAAGTGCGGCAAGGCGTCGATCGTCCCGGGGGAATTCGTGCTTGCCAGCGTGGACGTCGCGCTGGCGAACGACATCACGGCTCCCCTGGCCATCAAGACTTTCGACCAGATCGGCATAGACAAGGTATTCGACGAGACCAAGATCGCGCTCGTGCTGGATCATTTCACGCCGAACAAGGACATCGCCAGCGCAGAGCAGAGCAAGCTCGTCCGAGAGTTCGCGAGGAAACACAAGATCGTGCAGTTCTGGGACACGGGCCGGGTCGGCGTCGAGCATTGCTTGCTCCCCGAGCAAGGCATCGTTGCGCCCGGCGATCTCGTCATCGGTGCAGACTCGCACACGTGTACCTACGGCGCGCTCGGCGCGTTCGCCACCGGGATGGGCAGCACGGACCTCGGCGTTGCCTTCGCCCTCGGGAAGGCGTGGTTCAAGGTCCCGGAGACCATCAAGTTCGTCTACTCGGGCAAGCTGCGCCCGTGGGTGTCGGGCAAGGACTTGATACTCCACACGATAAGCAAGGTCGGCGTGGATGGCGCCAACTACATGGTCATGGAGTTCACCGGGCCCGCCATCGACGAGCTGGACATGGCCGGCCGGTTTACCATGTGCAACATGGCGATCGAGGCCGGTGGCAAGGCAGGTATCGTGAACCCTGATGCAAAAACAGAGGAATACGTGAAGGGCAGCGTTTCACGGAAGTACAAGCTGTACAAGAGCGATCCCGACGCCGTCTACGCGGGCACGATCGAGATCGACTGCAATAAATTGGAGCCACAAGTCTCCTTCCCGCACCTCCCGTCGAATGCCAGGCCCATCAGCGAGGTCGCCGCCATGAAGATCCCGGTCGACCAGGTCGTGATCGGCAGCTGCACGAACGGCCGGATCGAGGACTTGCGCATCGCGGCAAGCATAATGAAGGGGCGGAAGGTGCACGAGGGTGTCCGCTGCATCGTCTTGCCTGGCACGCAGCAAGTCTCGCTCGATGCGATGAAAGAAGGCTTGTTCGAGATTTTTCTAAGTGCAAACTGTGCCGTGACGACGCCAACTTGCGGGCCATGCCTCGGCGGGCACAGCGGGATCCTGGCCAGGGGCGAGAAGGCGTTGTCCACGACGAACCGGAATTTCATCGGCCGGATGGGCGACACGACGTCGGAGATATACCTGGCCAGCCCGGCCATCGCCGCGGCCACAGCGCTGGCCGGGCATATCTGCTCCCCGGATGACATCGGGGCAAAAGCCAAGGGCACGACGGCCAAGAGGAGGGGCACGCCATGATCATCGACGGCAAGGCGATCGTCTACAACCGGGACAACATCAACACGGACGAGATCATCCCGGCACGGTACTTGAGCACGAGCGATCCCGACCAGCTCGCGAGCCATTGCATGGAAGATCTGGACAAGGAATTCTTGAAGACCAAGAAAGCACTCGCCGCGGAAATCATGGTCACTGGCTCCAACATGGGCTGCGGATCGAGCCGCGAGCACGCGCCCATTGCCATCAAGCACGCGGGCATCAAGGCCGTCGTCGCGCCGAGCTATGCGCGGATATTTTTCCGCAACGCCATCAACACGGGCCTCGCGATCTTCGAGTGCAAGGATCCGGCCTTTTACAAGGGCGTGAAACACGGCGATGGCCTGAAGATCGACGCCGACGGGGGGTTCATCGAGAACATGACCGCCGGCAAGAAATATCCCATCCAGAAAATACCCACGTTCCTCCAGGAAATCATCGGGGTCGGCGGCCTCGTGCCCTACGCGAAGGCATTGGCGAAAAAGACGAGATAAAGGGCATGAAGGGTGCACATCGGGCGGTTCACAAGGGTACCTTGAGCAGCATCTCCATCTTTCTCAGGATATTTGTGCGCCCGCCCGCCCCGTCGCTGGCCTCGCCGGGTGCCGCATCGAGCGTCAATCGCGGCTTTTCCTTGCTGTTCCCGTTGATCTTCATGAAATTCTCGAGGTACTCGTCCCGCAGGAGCGTGAGGTGCTTCAGCGCGATGCCCTTGTCGATCACGTTCTCGCGCCACGCCTTGCGGATGTTATCGACGAGGTACTCGGGGAAGAAGAACTGGAACTGGATGTCCGACTTGAGCACGATGATCTTCTTGTTCCCGCTCCCCTTCTTGTAGATCTTGACGATGTCGCTCTTCTCTAGCAATTTCAAGAGATAGGCGAAGTTTGACGGCATGTAATTGAACTGTTCGAGGAAATCGATCCGTAGCTCGTCCATCTCGTAGACCTCCTCGCGAAGCAGCGTCACGATCTTGTACAAGTTCGGGATGGCGAGGAGGACGCCGAGTTTGCTGATCTCGCCGGGCGTGAGCTCGTATTCCTCGAAGAAATCCTTCACCTCGTCGTAATACCCGCCGTCCAGGTACTCGATCTTGCCTTTCTTCACCGCGTCGATGATCTTCTTCGGCGGGATACGGAACAAGTAGACGTCCTTGATGAGAAAGTAATACAGCTCCTTGCGCTTCTTGCCCTTGGGTGCCTCGTAGGATTGCTTGATGATGCCCATCTTGACGAACGGCACGAGCAAGCCCTGGAGATCTATCGCGGTTATATCAAACTCGTCCCTGAGCCAGACCTCGAGCTCGTTGCGCGAGCAAGGCCTCTCGGCAAGCTTCTGCAAGATAAACCCGCGCGCTTCGCTGTTGTATAGTGCAGCCACGCGCTGTTCGTCCGTGAGCGGTTCCAGGAACGAGAAGTTATCGATGATGTTGAAAAACAATTCCGGGAAATCGTTGTTGTTTATCAATTTAAGAATGAAGATGGAGAACTCTATGAATTGTTCCTTTATCGCCTCGATCTTCTTGTCCTTCTCGAGGAAAAGGAACACGATGCCGTGCCCCGCCGGTTTCTCCTCATCGTCTTCATCGTATTCATCGCCTTTCGATAACGGGGTATAATACGTCGCTATTTGGCGGGTATCGTTCTCGAAAACGGCGAATCCAGAAACATCGTGAACGATTCGCTCGTTGAAGATGTTCAAGAGTTGTGAATCATGTATGTTGTTCTCTTTTCTAAAATAATTGGGATATTCCGCGTGAACCTTCAATCCGATGGCGTCGTCCCAGGTTCCAACGCAGATGCCCGCTGTCATGGAATCGACCTTGATTCGTCCTTAACTACAGATATGTTTTCGCGCGTTCCGGATAAAAAAACTACTTGTTATTTCAATGCCAGATTATATCTTTAAGGTTTATCCATTGATTCCGACGCGATCTCGTGGTTTATTGCCTGGCCCGATCATCGGGCAATCCGGCCCACTCCAAAAATGGCGCTCACTACTATGAGAGTGCCACGTCGAGCACCATCATGACCGCGAAGCCTATCATCAAGCCCAACGTCGCCACGTGCGTGTTCCCTCCCAGGGCTGGCTCGGGAATCAGCTCCTCCGCGACCACGAAGATCATCGCGCCCGCCGCGAAGGCGAGGGCGTATGGAAGAATGGATGTCATCGTGATCACCGAGAGGGCCCCGAAAATAGCGGCGACGGGCTCGACGATGCCCGAGAGCTGCCCGTAGAAGAAGCTTTTCGTTCTCGACATCCCCTCGCGCCGCAACGGGACAGACACCGCCGTGCCTTCCGGGAAGTTCTGGATCCCGATACCGAGGGCAACGGCGATGGCACCGCCAATCGAGGCTTCTGGCACCCCGGTAGCGATGGCACCGAAAGCAACCCCGACTGCCAGCCCCTCCGGGATGTTGTGGATCGTGATCGCGAGTACCAGCAACAACGTACTCTTCTTGGTGGTGTGAATCCCTTCTGCTTTTTCGATGGGCATGTCGCGATGCAAGTGCGGTATGATCCTATCCAACAACCACAAGAACGCTCCCCCTCCCAGGAAGCCAAGGAGTGCCGGCACCCATCCCGGCTCCCCGGATGCCTCTGCTAGGGAGATGGATGGTGCGAGCAAGGACCAGAAGCTCGCGGCTATCATGACTCCGGCGGCGAAGCCAAGCATGAGTGCGAGAACCCGCTTGTTGATGCTCTTGAAAAAGAACACGAGGGCCGCGCCAAGGGCGGTGACACCGTAGGTGAACAGCGTTGCGAGGATTGCAGAAATGAGAGAATCCGTCGATGTGAAACTCATGCCGATCGAGGCACGATCAATCAAGCCTCCTCAAAAAGCTGCCGCGACCGGGATAGAGAAACGGGTTTCGGACGGCGCGGGCTGGAAAGCCATTTCAATCCAGGTTCAACACGTTACCCGCGACCGAGTTGTACCGGTACACCGTGATTCCTTTCGTTTTCATCTCGTGAGCTTTCAAGAAACAGTGCTTCACGTCCTCGACCGTAGCAGATTCGGGCAGGTTGATGGTCTTGCTGACCGAGTTATCGACGTGCTGCTGGAACGCTGCTTGGATGGTGATGTGCCAATCTGGGTCGACGTCAAACGCGGTGATGTAAAGGCGTTTAAGGTCATCCGGAACCCCGGGAACATCGATGTTCTTGGTCTTGATTATCGATTGCTGGATTTTTTGGACATCGACGCCCCGATTGGCAAGTTGATTGATGAAAAGCGGGTGGATATAATCTACAGCCCCCCTACCAGCGATCTCGCGCTTGTGGTAGACGGAGAAGATAGGCTCGATGCCGTTCGACACGCCCGCGATGAGGCTGATGGTGCCTGTCGGTGCGATGGCCGTGCGGGTCGCGTTCCGCATGGCCGGGACGCGCCCCTTGAAGATGGAATGAACGAAGTTGGGAAACGAGCCGCGATCGATGCCGAGCTGGATCGACGTGGCGTCTGCCTCGTCCTGGATGAATTTCATGACTTGGCTCGCCATGTCGAGGGTTTTTTTATCGGTGTACTTGATGCCCAGCAGGATCAACATGTCGGCAAATCCCATGACACCGAGGCCGATCTTGCGGTTTGCCTTCGTCGCGGTATCGATGTCCGCGAGTGGATACTTGTTCGCGTCGATGACGTTATCGAGGAAACGGATACCCGCTCGCACGAGGGATCGCAGCTTTTCCCAGTCGATCTTCCCATCGTGAACGATCCGGGCAAGGTTGATCGAGCCCAGGTTGCAAGATTCGAACGAATAAAGGGGCACCTCGCCGCACGGGTTGGTACTCTTGATGAGCCCGAGCTTTGGAGTCGGGTTCTTCCGGTTGATCTCATCGATGAATATCAGGCCCGGGTCGCCAGACTTCCATGCTGAACTCGCTATCTTGTCGAACAAGCTAGCCGCAGGAACATTGCGCACGATTTTAAGCGTTCTCGGGTTTACCAGGGGAAAATCCAGGTTATCCTTCACGGCTTGAATAAAATCGTCTGTAACTGCAACGGACAAGTTGAAGTTCTTGAGCGCGTCTCCCTTGATCTTCGCATCGATAAATTCTTCGATATCCGGATGGTTCACGTCAAGGATCCCCATGTTCGCGCCGCGCCTCCGCCCGCCCTGGGTGATCGCATTCGTCGTGGCATCGAACACGTTCATGAACGAGAGCGGTCCCGACGAGGCGCCCATGGTCGAGTGGATGATGTCACCCTTCGGGCGCAGCTCCGAGAACGAAAAGCCCGTCCCGCCCCCGCTCTTGTGGATCTGAGCCATGTTCTTGACAGCATCGAAGATTCCCTCTATCGAATCGTGAACTGGGAGCACGAAACACGCTGAAAGTTGGCCCATGGTCGTTCCCGCGTTCATGAGCGTTGGAGAATTGGGTAAAAATTCCAAGTTCGACATCATGTCGTGAATCTCTTGCTTGCATGATGCCGAGTCACCCGCTCGCATCCGCTTCACGTCCGCCTCGCACACGCTCGTCGCGACCCTATCGATCATTTCCTCGACCGATTCTATGACCTCGCCTCTCTCGTTCTTCAGCAAATACCTGTCCTCGAGCACCATGCGCGCGATGATAGTGAGTTCGACCATTTTTTTCCCTTCAGTGCCCTCTCGGTTCCGGGTTCATTGCTCCTGGTGGTAAAACGAGGACTTATACCTTGCGAGCGTGCTATACAAGTCCCGGATGGGAAGCAACCTTGAAATGCCGGCGTGCGATTTATATTTCATGGCACGGAAAATCCTCGTCGATGACGTGGGCAGTTTCCCCTTGCTCGAAGGCAAGCGAGACGCGTTCGACCAGAACTATCTCAAAGCATACGATAAGCTGGTTGAAAGCGACGGGGATGCTTCCGTCTTGCTAGAACATCGCGGCTTGAAGAACGCGGTTTACGATCCGATAGTGTTTAGCTTCGAAAAAAAACTACGAACGGGGCTCGATGTCGTCAATTACCCGCAGCACTTCAGCATGTACGCGCAGTTTTTCAGGCCTCTCGCGGCCTATCCTTCCCCGGCAAGCGACATTGCCCCGTACTTGATAGACGAGCGGAAAGCTATTGTCCCCGAGGTACGGATCCTGCAGCATTTCGTGAACAGCACGCCCGTGGAAAAACTCGGCATCCCAGAGTTCTCCGCGTCGAAGGATCAAGTCCAGTTGAAGATCTGCATCACGGGGCCGATCGAGCTGTACGTGCACAGCGAGATGGGATTCACGGTCTACAAGGAGATCCTCGCCAATTTCGCGAGGACGGTCAACGCGTTCGCGAGGAATTCGATCATCAACGACCCGCGCATCAAGACCAAGATCATCGCCATTGACGAGCCATCTCTTGGATTTATCGACCTGTTCAACATCGACGATGCCGACCTCGTTGCTTGTCTCGACATCGCCCTTTCTGGTCTCCCAGAAGACGTTGTCAAGCAAATCCACCTGCACTCGCTCGCGGACGCGGGTATCCCGCTCCAAGCAAAGAACATCGACGTGCTCACGTGTGAATTCGCCTCGGACCCGACGAACACGATCGATCGGGAACTCATCGAGCAGCACCGCAAGAAGATGCGGGTGGGGATTTGCAGGACGAACTACAATGCAATCATCGGCAAGATGATCGAGGAGGGACTTGCGGTCGACACGGGCTATGAGGGCCAACTCTTGCTGGTCGATAGCGAGGAGAAGATCAAGGCAGCCCTCGAGAAGGCGATCGCGCATTACGGCGTGGAAAACCTCGCATACGTTGGCCCGGATTGCGGTCTCAGCTCGTGGGCACCACCCGAACTAGCTCAGCTGCTCCTGAAGCGGGTCGTCGACGTGGTCCGTCGGAATATCGTATAAAAAGGAAACTTCCCTGGTAACCTATATTTTCGAGGCGCGCGCCCGTATCTCGCCGGCGATGTCCTCTTGGATGCGGATCGCGTCCTTCACTTGCAGCTCGTCAGCTTGCCGGGCGGGGATTTTCAGTTTTATAACGTTCCCGATCTTCTCGATCTCGTTAAACGAGACGTCGAACTCTATATCCAAGCCCTTGATGACGACGAACATTTCCGATTGTAATACCCCTTTCTTGTCCAAGCCGGTCCTGATCTTGATCGAATGGCACAAGCCGATACGCCTGGCTTCCGAGTCTATGATTTCCTTGCCGATGAACTTCCCTGGGACGGTCATTTCGTAGAGTTCAGTTTCGTCAAGAGGCATAGGTGTATCTCCCGTTATTCTACAACTTCAAGGTATAAATCTCACCATCTTATCAGCATGATACGAGGTCGATAGTTCGCATCTTTATTTTTAACGAGACCTTCACTCCCAGTAGGAACGAACTAAAAAAGGTGTCCGCTATTTTCCAAACCGAGAACGACATGTCGTTTTTTCTCATCAGCATCGTGACCAACCCGTTCTTCATCATCGCCGTCGTTTTCTGGGCTGCCATAGCTATGCTTGTCATCATCCTCGGGCGCCTCAAGAAATCAAAGGCGCTCTCGGTGTTCTTCCCGTTCCTCGCGATGCTGAAGACGACCCGTCTCAACAGGCTGCTTGCCAAGATCGCTAGGAAATCCCCTCGGACATGGAAGATGATCTTTACCGCGGGGATTTTCGTCTCGTTCTCATTTACCGTTTACGGGTTCTGGTATTTCATATCCAACCTGGTCACCTTGTTGACGCACTTTAATAACCCCGAACCATCATCCCAGATAACGCCCCTCGTTCCTGGCTTGACCATCGATTTCGGCACCTTCACCTACCTCATCATCCCGATCCTTTTCGTGCTCACGGTGCACGAGTTTTCCCACGCGATCGCTGCGAATTCGGATGGCATCCCCGTGAAATCGACAGGGGTACTCGGCATGGGCGCGTTCTTCATCATCGGGTTCGGTGCCTTCGTGGAAATCGACGATAAAGCGTACAAGCACGGCAAATTCTCTGGCTGGCAAAAGACCCGCCTCGCTGCCGCTGGTTCTTTTTCGAATGCCATCCTCGCGGGCATTGCGCTCGTGCTCCTGGTAAACTTCACGGCCGTCGTTTCGCTCTCCTGGGGTGCTCCCACGGGCGTGTATATTACCAACGTCTATCAAGGGACCCAAGGAGGGCATAATCAAGGAAACTTATATCCTGGGGATGTTCTCTTGAAAATTAACGGGACCGCCCTCAATAATTACACCTTCAACGGTTCCATCGTGGAGAACGTCCGCGTGGCCCTTTCGTATTACTTGTACTACAACGTGACCCAGGGTGATAACCTGACTTGCTTGATATTGCGGAATAACATGTATCAAAATATAACCGTGTTTACCGGGCCGCCGCCTCCAGATTTCAAAAACAAATCCATTGCTTTCATCGGCATCCAGTCCGAGGAATGGTGGCCGCCAAAAGACTGGTTGGGTAGTTGGCTCGGCGGGACGGCTCCGAACACGCTGTTTCTCGAGATCTTCTGGCTTTTCCAGATCGCCATCAGCGTGACGATTTTCAACATGATGCCGCTACCAATTTTCGACGGGGACAAGTGCGTCTACGAGATCATCAATCATTTCATCAAGCCCCGTAAGGAGAAAAAGGCCATCACGGAACGATTCGTGCCCTCGAAGGATGAGAAAACATGCGAGTTGCGGAAGGCCAACGCGGAGCAAGTGCTGAAGGTTTTTATGTTCCCCGATCGTGACAACTTGAATGGGTCAGTCGTGGAGCTTGTCGAACATCGGGACTACCAGGTCATGGACTCAGACGAGGACGGCAAGATCGACCATATCACCTTCGAGATCAGCGAACGGGATCTCGATGGAAAGCAAGTCGAGGTCGAATATCTCGCCGAGGTTGACGCCACAGCGGGCAAGAAGCGGGGGATCATGATCGCCATCCGGTTGATCGCAACCGTGATCATCGTGGCCAATTTCATCGTGTCGGGGCTCACTATGGGCTTCACGATGCCCTTCGGTTGACCCAGCTTATTCGATTTCCACACCCGTTTCCTGGTGCTCGCACCATGATAGAAGATGCGCCGGCTTGCACCCGCTGCAAGAAAAACCGCCCCGTATTGGAGCGGGTACATTCCGGCGAGAAGGTGTGCAAGGCGTGTTTTTTAAAGGAGATCGAGGACAAGGTACGCAAGACCATTTCCCGATACAAGATGGTGGAACCGGGTGACAAGGTTGCGTTTGCCGTGTCGGGCGGGAAAGATAGCACGGTCTTGCTGCGCACCATGACCTCCATTCACAAGCAATTGCTTGCCCAGCAAGCGAAAAGCGGGAACCCGCCAGTCGTGATTACGATTGATGAGGGTATTGCGAATTACCGGGACGAGAGCATCCGCATCGCGGCTAACATGTGCAAGGAACTGGGTATCGACCAGATCGTGTTTTCATTCAAGAAAGAATTCGGGCTCTCGCTCGACGAGATGATCGTCGTGGCCGATAAACCGGCATTCAAGCAATCGCTATACGATGGCCAACACGTCGGGCAGTTGAAAAACGCGTCGAAAGTTGTGGGGAAGCCGTGCTCGATCTGCGGCGTGCTCAGGCGCCGGGTCTTGAATGACTTGGCAGCTATGGTGCATGCCACGAAGCTCGCAACTGGCCACAATCTTAACGACGAGGCTGAAACGTTTCTCATAAACTTATTCAAGGGCGACGTGAATCGTATTGGTCGGGCCGCGTCCGTTGCTATCGAGGATGATGCGTCACCATTCGTAAAAAAGATCAAGCCGTTGCAAGACTTGATCCAGCAAGATATCGTCTTGTACTTGTATTACATTGGCGGGGAATTCCAGGAGAGCCCATGCCCGTATGTACGCGAGAACATCTTCCGCGCCGAGGCCCGGGGCATCATCAATAGGCTCGAAGGGGATCACCCGGGCACGCTCTTCAATATCAAGAAATTTATGGATACAATCTTCCCACGCCTGATCATGCCCGTTGAACCCGAGGTGATCTCGGTATGCCCCCGCTGTGGCTCCCCGAAAAGCAAGGCGCTTGACCAGTGCATGGCTTGCTTTTACATCGACAAGCTCTGCGGCAAGGACTATGATGATATCATGCGCGATTTCGTCGCCCGACAAGGCGCGTCGATCAGGTGATCGTACCCGTAAAGTAGTGCGAGACCGCTCCCGTGATTCTTAAACTCACGATCTCGCCCAACTTGCCCCTATCAACGATGATGGGCTTGTAAAATCGGTTTCTCGCAAGCCAATTCTTGGTTTTCTCATTATATTCCTCAATGATCGCCTCCCCTTCCCAACCTATCCATTGCTCGTTGTTTTTTCTCGCAATATCCTTGTAAACGGCCGTGAGTTCCCGCGTGCGCGCCTTGACAGTACCTGACGGGACCTGCTTGAGCTTGGACGCTGCCGTGCCGGGCCGATGGCCATATGCGGAGATATTGATGATGTCCGGGCGCACGCGTTCCATCAAGGCAAGGGTTTGTTGGAAGTCTTCGTCAGTTTCCCCCGGGAAACCGCAAATGATGTCCGTATCGATCGTGATGCCAGGTAAGGCCGCCTTGAACGCGTCGATCATTTTCACGAAATCGGCGACCGAGTACAATCGGTTCATGGCCTTCAAGATGCGGTCAGAGCCCGATTGGACGGGCACGTGGATGAAAGTGAACACGCGACGGTCAAGCATCGCTCGTATCAAGTGCTGGTGCACGGGCAGCAGCGTGCTCGGGTTCATCATGCCGAGCCGGACACGATAGTTCCCGGGTTTCTGGAGGAGCTTGTCTACCAAGCCCGGCAGCGTGACGTTCTCCTTGGTGTCGAGGTATGCAGAACAGTCCTCGGCCGTGAGAAACACTTCCTTCGTTCCAGCATCGATATATTTGGAAAACTTTCTTGTGACGTGCGCCGAGGGATAGGAATCGAGAGTTCCGCGAGCAAAACGGGTGCAGCAATAGGTGCACGCGCCCACGCATCCCTCGGCTATGGCAAGGATCGCGACGTGCTCGTTCGGGCGCTTGGGCTCGAGATTTGCCTTATCTTCAAGCGACGCGCCCTCCAGCTTGATGATGTTGCTCGCTCCTGTTTGGAGCGCCTTGAAAACCTCCCGTAGCCCGTGATAATCTCTCGGGCCAACCACGGCGCCGATGTTCGGGGCGATTTTCATCAAGGCATCCAGGTTGTTTTTGAAGATGAGGGGTAAACAGCCTGCTATCACGAGTATCTTCTCTTCGAGACGTGCATACCGGCGCATCTGGTGCAGTATCTTCTGTTCAGTGGTTTTTTTAACGCCACATGTATTGAGGATGATGAATTTTGCCTCGCCAGGTTCTTTTACCTCGACGAGGCCCGCGCCTTGCAGCACGCCCGCGATCAGCTCCGAGTCGCTCGAGTTGAGCGTGCATCCGTAGGTTTCCAGGTAATACGTGGCTTTTTGCATCTGCTAACGCCCGGGCGTTGCGGATCGTGTTGGGATATCATCACTTCGTTCTGGCTGCGGCGGCAAGCAATTCCTGGAATCGCCCGGCCGCGGTGAAGAGGCCAAAAAGTGCCTTCCGGATCACGCCCGCTGTCACGAAATCGTCTGGGAGCTCGGCAAGTGCCATAAAATCCCCATCCTTGTCGATGCAGAACTTAACGACCGAGAGCTTGAGATTTTCCTTTAATAACGCTGCCAGGAACTCCGGATCATCGCTATGTTCCTCGAACAAGATGGAAATGTAGAGCAGCTTCATCTCTTCATCCGGGAAAAAGACGATTTGCTTGTGTAACTTGTCGCTGATCTTCCAGGCGCTCGTGATGATGGTATCGTGGATATCGACTTGGAGGCCAACCTCCTGGGTCAATAACACCTTGAGATCGTCGATCTTCATGGCGCCGGAAATGCCTCCGAGAGCAGTCTTTTCACCTCGCTTTCTGACAACCGTTGCATGGAGTCGACCTCAATGACGTGGACGGGCTTGCCCGACCGTGTCGCGACGAGTTCCGTCGACTTGAAGAGGAGCTGATCCGTTTTATCATCAACGATCCCCAGCAAGATGATGAAATCCTTGTCTTGAGCTTTTTTCAGTACCTGGTTGAAAATCTTCTCTATTTTCTTTTCAATGTTCACCAGGGCTGCATCAGACAAGTTCGGGTTAATTTCCTTGAAATACCGGGCCTCTAGAGGGCCCCCGGTGGTGACCTGGTCGAGCAAGAGATCCTGGAACTCGTCGATCTTTTCTTTCAACGCGTTCCGGCACGTGATGACGAGGATCCTCCCAGGATCTATTTTCAAGTCCACGGATTCCCCGCTCGCGCTTACTGACTGTGAATCCGGAACGATCAAGTCCAAGTCAACGAGTATTCTCTTGAACTTCTCGTGTGCTTGGAGAAGATCCTTGGATATGGGGTCACGCTCCGTTATTCTTGCTTCTGCTATGGGTATTTCAGCTTGGAGCCTTCCCTTTGCATCTATCAAACCATTGACGACCGTCGAGAGATCGTGTTGTAATTTTTGGTTATTCATGGCGATCCCGTGCTGCTCGGAGTGATCTTATATCTTGACAAACCAAGAATGTTATTGTTACAAACATATGATAGGATATATCTGAATGATAGTGCGCGAGTGATAACGCGTAGCACGTCCTTTAACGCGTGGCGTGTGATGATCTCGTGGGCGTGAAAAACCTCATCGATTGATCCATTATGATACGAAACTTCATGGTAATCGGCACTGGTGGGCTTTTAATGTATTCGCGGCAGTATGGCGACAAAAAAGTCGACCAGGACCTTATCTCTGGCTTTTTAACAGCACTGGCATCCTTCAGCTCCGAGGTGAAGGGCGGAAAGATCGAGAGCTTGGTGATGCAAGACATCCGATTTATTTATTCCGTCGGTGAGGCGGACTTGCTCTTCGTCTTTTGCTGCGACAAGGATGACATGGAGGAGGAGGTACAAGGCCGCATCGAGAAGGTCAAGAACGAGTTCCATCGAATGTTCGCGGACCAGGTCAAGAACTGGAACGGGAACGTGACTATATTCCGCCCGTTCGACCAGATCGTCGATGAGCTCATCGCCTTGCCGCTCAAGATCGTCATCGTGGGCGAGCCTGGTGTTGGCAAGTCCACGCTGTTTGACTTTTTCCCTGGCGAGGGCATCCTTTCTTTGGACGAGAATGACAACGAGATCTACAAGAAATCGGTCGCGGTCGAAGGCATCCAGAACGTGAAGCAGATGGACCTTTTCAAGTTCACGCTTGAACCGCTTATCAACGAGATCCGGCTCCACGTAGACCTGCTTAAATCTGCCGATCTAGTGATACTCGTCGTTAGTTCGGGCGTTTCGAACGTGAGCCGCACGAGGAAGTTCGTCGACAAGCTAAAGGCGAACATCCGCAAGGGACGGCTTGTTTGCCTTGCAAACTGTCAAGATATGAAAGATGTCGCGCTCGAGCCCGACATGATCGAGAAGAATTTGTTGCTAAAAACCTACGGGTTCTCGGCAATAGACCCCGAGGCCAAGGGTAATTTTTTCGCGCTCGTTGGCCAGATGTTGTCGAATATCTTCTCATCCCAGGCAACAGCAGCCGAGCCGGAAAAGACCGAAGAACAAAAAAAGACGCGTAATAATACCGAATCGCCAATATGAAGTGATGTCGGATGCCAGATGAGAAAAAAAATACTAATTACGTTCACGACGTGTATATCCAGAAGCACATCCTCGATGAAATCGAGGCCCGATGCAAGAATAACAAGTACGAGATCATCGGGATGCTCGTCGGCAACGCATTCAAATACAAGGGCAAAGAGTATGTATTGATCAACGGTTTTCTATTTTCTGAGATGATAGAGACATCTCCAATCTTTACCCAAGTCATCGATGGCGCCGTCGGCGAGATGTCGACCAAGAAGGACAAGGAATATCCTGGCTCGATCATCACGGGTTGGTGGCATTCGCATCCAAACCTTGGCGTATTCTTGAGTTCAGTCGATATAAAAACCATGGAGATGTTCAACAAGGGTTTTCACGTCGCCCTGGTGGTCGATCCCATTCGTAGTGAGAGGGCATTCTTCAAGATCGACGACGAGAAGCACTATCATTACGTGAGCTATGCGGTCTTGCGGGAGAAAAAATGAAAAAGCCAAGGTTCCACCCACGGGGGCAGTTCTATGGTCGAGGGTAAAGGAATCAATGGAACCGGGGATGTCGTGAACGACGTAGCGATCCTCGGGGTCGAGAACATCAACCAGGACCTGTTCGACCGCCAGAAACGCCTCAAGGGCTGGGACCAGGAGAAGATACGTACCAGCACGGTGCTCGTCGTGGGCGCCGGCGCGACCGGGAACGAGCTCGTGAAAAATCTCACGCTGATGGGCCTCGGCAAGATCTTTCTCGTGGACTTCGACACGGTGGACAGGTCGAACCTGAACCGCTGCGTGTTCTTCAAGGAAGGCGACGTGGAACAAAAACGTTTCAAGGCTGAAATTGTTGCAAAGAACGCCATGGAGTTCGGGCGCACCAAGATCATCCCGATCGTGGGCAAGATCGAGGACGTGAAGGAGGACGTTTACAAGGAATGCAACGCGACCGCGTCGTGCCTCGACAATATGGAAGCCCGTCTTCAACTCAATTCCTTCTCGTACTATTACGACCTCCCCTTCATCGATTCGGGTATAGACGGGTGGTTCGGCAGCATCTTTTGCGTGGTTCCACAAGTGAAAGATTGCCCATGCATCCAGTGTAGCATGTCCTCCCAGGACCTTGACAACATGTTCAAGAAGTTCTCGTGCACGGGGCAGGAGATCGCCAAGGAGGAGGGTTTTACCGAGATAAAGATGGCCAACATCATCACGACCACGTCGATCATCGGTGCGCTGCAAGCCCAGCAAATCGTGAAGGTCCTGCTCGGTCTCGACCAGTACAAGAAGCAAGGCACGTGGAACGAGTACGTCGGGCCGCCCGTGTATGGCAAGGAGCTCCGTTACGACGGGACAAGGAACACCTTCACGTTCATCGAAAAGACCAAGAACCCGTCTTGCTGGGCTTGTAGCATCAAGAAATGAGCTTGCATCCATGGGGATGGAGCCTTAAGCCCCGGCGAGATATCCGGAACCGGATGCAATGATCCCGGGCGAGTTATCCATCCCCTCCCCTTCTTGACGACCATCGGTTCCTCCGTGACCGTTCCCTCCACCAATGCGCCCCCGGCGGGTCACTCTCGCGGACCCGCAAGGGGGGAAGATTTATTATAAATTGGCCGAGAAGATGTATTGTATCTCCCCACCATTCCAGGGTGCAGCTCCCCGTTTCGAGGTCGACGGATCGTGCTCTTTCAATTTCATATCATTGAATTCATCATAAACGCGGCTATCGGCATCGGCCTCATCTTGATCATCTGGCTGGTCCAAAAAATACTCATTCGTATCGTGAAAAGCAAACTGAGCAAGAGGACGAACGCGCCAAAGGACGCCATCAACGGTATCTCGTACATAATCCGCATCATCTCAGCATTCATCACATTGTTCGTCTTTCTCAACTATTTTGGCATCATCAACGTGGGTACATCTTTGAGTTTCATCACCATTTTCTCCACGGCCATCGGTTTCTCCAGCGCCATTGCCATCGGCAACTTCGTGGCCGGCATGTACCTCATCGCATCGCGCCCTTACCAGGTCGGCGATTACATCCAGATGGGTTCGCTGGAGGGTCACGTGGTCGAGATCGGCCTGAACTATTCCAAGATCCGCAATGCCTCGACCGGTGCCATGACAATGATCCCGAACAAGGTGGCGATGAACGAGAACATGCAGGTCTACAACGTGCCACGGCGACAAAAGCCAGGAGAAATGCCCTGGAGCAAAAAGATCTTGCAGGAAGACAACGTCGTGCGGTACCGGTTCTTCATCGAGGAGGATCTCTCCGTTCCAGCGGCGAAGCTGGAGGGCATCCTTGGTTCCATATGTGATAAATGGACAGCGACGTTCCAGTACATCCCACGATTCTTCATTACCACCTTCGGATTTCGCGTGCAAGTTCGTGTCGTCATCACCGCGGACACCATGAACGCGATCCAGGAGAACTTGGACAAGTTCCTCGACGACATCTGGATCACCATGAACACGAAACAAGGAGGAGAACCGTGATGACGTTGAACCAGTTCCCGTTCGACGGTTTTATCTCGGTCGTGTTGTGGTGGGGAATATTCATCGGCATCCTGGTAGTCATCTACATAATATACAAGATCGCCATGTTCTTCTTGAAGCGATTCGTGAACCGGTTTAAACTCTCCCCCGGCGTCATCAACGGTATCCGATTCGTGCTACGTTTGATCTTCATCCTCGTGGCGTTCAGCACCTTCATCTCGTTGTCGGTGAGCCTGATCCCCGGGGGGATCCCGGTCGAGATCGCCATCATCATCAGCACGGCGATCGGAACCGTGTTTGCATTGTCCGCGACCACGGTTGTCCAGAACTTCATCGCCGGGATATATATCATCTTGACCCGTCCATTCAACATCGGAGATCTCGTGCGTATTAACGAATACGAGGGCATCGTAGACGAGATAAGCTTGAACCACACCAAGCTGCGGTTACGATCCGGTGGCCATTATTTCATCTCGAACCAATCCATCATCAATTCCAAGATCTCGAACTTCTCGCTCCCCATCCACGAGCACGAGGGCATGACCCATTATGCGAAGAACCTCAAGGCCGAGCTCATCCAGCGGGAGATAACGAAATACGTCTTCACTCTCGAGTTCCCGAAGGCCGACCCGGAGCGGACGAAAAAGGCCTTTGCCGAGGTGGCCGAGCAGTTCAAGGACACCTTCATCCAGCCCGTCAAGTTCGTGACCACGGCGTACCTTCACAAGGTAATCGTCAGCATCGTACTCGTGTCGGCGGATCCAGAAGTCGTGTTAAGGCAGAAAGATAGCGTGGTGGAAGCGTTATACACACGCATCTTCAGCTGAAATCAAGTTCTCACGTGTTGGTACGACATGGAATGGAATGGTGTTCGGTGGATCATGAACGTCGCTAGTTAAGGATCTTCCCGATGTCGAGCTCGTCGACATATTCGTCATTATCGAGGATGAGATGGTCCCGGAGCCGGCCTTCGACCTGGTACCCGAGCTTCCGCAAGTAGAGCGCCTTTGCCGGCTCGTTGTGTTCCACCACGCTCGCCTCGAGCTTGTGCAAGCCAAGGCGCCTCGCGATGCGCTCGATCTCGAGTAACAACTGGTAACCGACGCCCTGGTTGTGGTAGGCCTTCTTGACGCTCACGCCCCATCCCCCCGTGTTCCTGGCCCTGTGATGCCCCTCCTTGTTCAGCCTCAAATCAGCCTGGCCGATGATCTCCCCGTTCAAGAACGCCGCGATGATGATATGGCTCGTGTCACGCTGGTTCCTCACCTCGTCGATCCAGAACTTGCGGTTCCTTTCCAGATCGCCCGGGTCGAACTTGATGAAGAGGAACTGGTCCACATCGCCAAGCCATTCGTGGATACGTTCATTGCGGCCGCCCTCGTAGTCCGAGACCCGTACCTGGCGTATCTCGTAGGGCGTTCCATCGCGAAGCGCTGGCATACGGGAGAAACAAGGGGGCGAGTCCTAAAAAAAGATACGGGCTACTTGTCGAACTTGAAATCGCGCATGAAGCGCAGCGGCTCCTCGCCCCAGCTGTCGATCTGGGCACCACAGCCCGCGTCTCGGGACATCTGCTCCACTACGCCGAACAAGAACCGCTGTGCTACGACGTCCGCGCTGTCCCAGACTTTTTTCACGTTGATCAACAAGTCACGGCTCGGGATGGGGAGCTTTTCCAGCGGGAAGGTCTCGAGTTCCCATTCCAGGTATTTACCATAGGGCGCTGGCCTGTCGTGGAATGCAAAGAGCAAGTCGATGAGGATGCCCATCGAGATGTTCGCCTCGAGCCTCGCCCCGAGTAGATAGCCATCACGGACGCATTTCAGTGACCTGTAGAAGAAGTTAACGTACGCGTCGATCTTCGCGTTTAAAATATCTGCGTTCAGATGCATTTTCGCCTTCTCATCGAGGATTGCTTGTATAATGCACGTTTTATCGATTATCGTCTTCAACCGCAAGAAATCGTACGCCATGTCATCGCCGTGACCCCACGAGGGATACGCTTTTAAGCCATCGGCGTCCCGCACGATGATGTCGTTATTCTTGCAAAAGTCGCGGAAGGGTGACGACTCGCCTCTCAAGGATGCCTCTACCTCCGCGGCCTGCCCGTCCTTCACGATGATGTACACGTCGTAATCGGAATGCGGGGTGGGTCGACCGTTCCCGCGCGAGCCACCGAGGAACAATCCTATAATTGATGGATTGGATTCGGCCACCTTGCAGAGGGCCTCGAATTCGAGATCATCATTTTTACCCATATCCGTTTGCACCATGTACCGATGGCATCAGGCGCAATAGAATGAAGTACGGCCATTTATATCGCGTGGAAACCGCATTCGATAATCGTATCCGGTGGGGATCGTCTTTAGTATGCTGATCGCGTTCCTCTGATCATGGAACCGAAACCGACCCACTTCGAGTGCCCGAGCTGCAAGGCCACGTGGCCAATGCAGTGCGCATACTGCAAGGCAACGATCAAGGCGGCGGCCTACGTTTGCCCGGAATGCGCCACGTTCTACTGCATGCGGTGCACCATCGTGCTATCCGAGCGCAAGGACTCGTGCTCCAAGTGTGGCAAGCCCTTGTGGTCATGGCCATGAATAGGCGCTCGTCCACGTTCGGTGGTGATCGCTTCATAAAATCTGCTAATACTCGTGAGATCATGGAACAAAAACCCCGTTATTTCGAGTGTCCGAGCTGCAGAGCAAGGTGGACCGCGCAATGCACCACGTGCAAGAAGACGATAGAGGGAACCATTTACGTTTGCCCTGAATGCTCCACGATGTACTGCATTGCTTGTGCCATCAAGCATTCCGAGTGCAAGGAGCCGTGCTCCAAGTGCGGCAAGACATTACTGTTCGATTGAAGCATCTCCCGTGTAAATCGGTAACGATTCAACACGGGTGGAATGTCTTTTTTCCATCCATTGTTAGAACTATCAAGAAGCAAGAAACGAGCGAGAAGGTGAAAATGGTAGCGGGGAGTAGAGTTTCACGGCCAATGTAAGCCATTAGCAGCTTTGAACTACTGATCTCAGGGTTATGAGCCCTGCGGGATTTCCAGGCTTCGGGAACTGGTGCAAAAGCTCCAGCCTTACCCTACCCCGCTACGAGTAGAGTATCTCTACATCTTTAGATACACGCGCCTTCAAAAAACTTTATTGAAGTTCCCTTGATGATCATCTCATGGCGTCCTTGGGAAACTTTCGCTTCCATTGCACGAAGTGCGGTGCTTGTTGCAAGTACCCCGGCCTCATCGTGAACGTCACCCCGAGGGATGTGCGGGTGCTCGCCAAGCACCTCAAGGCCGATGCGGCGGGGATGCTCAAGGTGCTGGGCTTCTACCAGATCGAGCCAGGGCAGGGCCAGAGCCAGGAGGACGTCCAGGAGCGTATGGTGTTCCCGCCACTCAAGACGCACAGGGGCCCGGCGTATCTTGGACTGCTCAAGAGCCCCACGGGCGAGTGCAGGTTCCTCGCCGGCGACACGTGCTCGATCTACGCGGCGCGACCCCGCATCTGCCAGGCCTTCCCCTTCTCGTTCAAGCCCGCGGGGGAAGGCCCCGCCATCTCGGTCGCGCGGTTCGCGACGACGTCATGCCCCGGCATCGGCCAGGGCGAGCCCGTGAACCCGGCCAAGGTCAAGGAGACGGGAAAACTCATCCTCGCGGAGATCGACGAGGCACGGGCCTTCGCGCGGCGCTGGAACAACCAGCCGGACGGCGATCCGGGGGCGTTCAAGCCCGCGCGTCTCGTGGGAGAGATGCTCGCGCGCGTGTCGGGAGCCACGACCCGACCGAAGAAATAGGAAAAACCTTCTCGCTACGACCCGTTTGCATTTTATTAGGCGTTGCATTTGAATGCATACTTAATCCAATTCGTGATAAAACGTGCCACAGTGGATGAAGAATCTCAAGAAGAAACCATCCGGCGGACGGTTGCACCAGGCAGTCAAGAAGCACAAAAGAGAAATGGGGCGCTACAGCATTGAAACTACAAAGGGCGAGCGCGCGGTCAAGCGCCAGCGTGTCCGCGGGGGAAACATCAAGAGCAAGCTATACCACGATCAATTCGTCAACGTGACCGATGGTGCAACGACCAAGCGCGTGAAAATCCAGGACGTGATCGAGAACCCTTCCAACAAGGACCTGAACCGGCGAAAGGTCATCACCAGGAATACCCTCATCAAGACCGAGCTCGGCAAGGTACGCGTCACGAGCCGCCCCGGACAGGTCCCCGTCATCAACGGCGTGCTCGTCAAGGAATGAGGGCACTTGTCCAGCCAGGCCTCCACGGGACACCCGCCTCTTTTTAACGTCGTTTCATTCTGCCGCTCGTGGCACCATCACGAGCAGTGAAGAGACATGATCAAGTTTGACAAGATCGCCTTCCCATCCAGCGGGGAGGTCATTGGATACAAGGACGGGCGCTTCGTCGTCCCGGATCATCCCGTCGTCCCGTTCATCGAGGGAGATGGCACAGGGACCGACATCACGCCGCAGATGATCAAGGTCGTCGATGCAGCGGTTGAAAAGGCGTTCAAGGGCGCGCGCAAGATCGAGTGGTTCGAGATCTTCGCCGGCGAGAAGGCAAAGGCCAAGTACGGCGAGTACCTTCCCAAGGACACGATCAACGCCATCAAGCACTTCCGCGTCGCCATCAAGGGGCCCCTCAGCACGCCGGTCGGTGGCGGGATCCGCAGCCTCAACGTCGCCATCCGCAAAGAGCTCGACCTCTACCAGTGCTTGCGACCATGCCAGTACATCGCGGGCGTGCCGAGCCCCGTCGTGCACCCCGAACTCATGCAAGTCGTCATCTTCCGCGAGAACACTGAAGACGTCTACGCCGGTATCGAATGGGCCAAGGACACGCCCGAGGCGAAGAAGATGATCGGTTTTCTCAAGGACGAGTTCAAGATCACCGTGCGGCCTGATTCCGGCATCGGCGTCAAGCCCATGAGCGAGACCGGCTCCAAGCGCCTCGTGCGGGCCGCCCTCAATTACGCGATCAAGCACGAGCTCCCCAGCGTCACGCTCATGCACAAGGGCAACATCATGAAGTACACCGAGGGCAGCTTCAGGACCTGGGGATACGAGGTCGCGGCGAAGGAGTTCGGGGACATGACCATCACGGAGGACGAGGTCACCAACAAGCTCGGCGGGAAGGTGCCCGCCGGCAAGATCGTCATTAAGGATCGCATCGCCGACAACATGTTCCAGCAAGTACTCTTGCGGCCCGAGGAGTATTCTGTCATCGCCACGCCGAACCTCAACGGCGATTACATCAGCGATGCATGCGCGGCACAGGTCGGCGGGCTTGGCGTGGCACCAGGCGGTAACGTGGGGGATGGCGTGTCCCTTTTCGAGGCGATCCACGGTTCTGCCCCCAAGTACGCGGGCCAGGACAAGGTCAACCCCACGAGCCTCATCCTCTCCGCGGTGCTCATGCTCGAGTACATGGAATGGGACGAGGCAAGCGATGCCATCAAGAAGGCACTTGAAAAGACGATCAAGGCCAAGATCGTGACGTACGACCTCGCCCGGCAGATGCCCGGCGTGAAGCCCGTCTCTTGCTCGGCGTTCGCTGCCGCCGTCATCAAGAACCTGTGAAGCATGAAAAAAGGAGCGAATCTACTTTCTCAATATCTTTCCCAGTTCCGCGGCGACGAGATCCCCCATCTCCGCCGTCTTGAGCGTGGGTAACCCCTGCCTCGCCACGTCGGGAGTGCGGCCCTTGAGCAGCGATGCCTCGACCGCCTCCTCGATCGCCTTCGCGATCGCGTGTTCCTTGAAGGTCTCGGAGAGCATGAGCTTGGCGGCGAGGATCGTGCCAATAGGGTTTGCGATACCCTTGCCCGCGATGTCCGGGGCGCTGCCGTGGATTGGCTCGTACATGGAAATGCCGTTCGGGTTGATGTTGCCACTCGGCGCCATCCCGAGGGAACCGAGAAGGTACGCGGCCTCGTCCGACACGATGTCCCCGAACATGTTCTCGGTCACGACGACCTGGAAATCATGCGGCTTGCGGATGAGGGCCTGGCAAAACGCGTCGACGTAATAGTCCTCGATAGCGATGCCGGGGTAACTCTTGGCGATCTCATGGAAAATGCTGCGCCACATCTGCGAGACGGACAGGATGTTCGCCTTGTCCACCGACGTGACTTTCTTGTACGATTTGCTGCCCTTCGCGAGTTCAAACGCGTACTTGATGACGCGGTCGACGCCGGTCTTCGTGTAGACCATGAGGTTCACGGCGGTATCGTCCCGGACCTGCCCGCCGATCTTGGCATAGAGACTTTCCGTGTTCTCGCGGACGATGACCATGTCGATGCCCTTGCCCACGAATTGGTCCTTGAGCGGGCACATGTCCCGCACCGACTCGTAGAGCTTAACGGGACGCAAGTTGATATACTCGTCGAAGTGCTGGCGGATCTTGAGAAGCGCCAACTCGGCGACGCCTTGCGGGAGGTCTGGCAAGCCGATCGCGCCGTAGAGGATGGCATCGGACGCTTCCATCGCCTTCAAGGAAGTCTCCGGCAGGGACGACCCGGTCTTCTTGTACACCTCCCCGCCGGCCGGCGCATCCGTGAACTCGAACTTCATCGAGGTGCATTCTTGCACCACGCCGAGGATCTTCTTGGCCTCTCGGATGATCTCGGGCCCGATGCCGTCGCCTTCGACGACCGCGATCCTCGCGATTTTTCCACCCTTGCTCGGCATGGGAATCACTGAAAAAAAAGGTAGGCGGTACAAAAACTCTAGGGGAAGGGAAACGGCTACTTCGACGCGGCGAGCTTCTTGTATGCTTCCATCTTCGCCTTCGCGTTCTCGATGTCGGAGACCAGGCGCCTCGCCTCGCGCTCGTGGTCTTCCTTGGACTTCTTGCCGTCCTTGAACTGCTTGTCGACGAATGCCTTGAGATTCTCGGTCGACTTGAGCTTGGCCTCGAGCTTGTCGATCTCGTCTTCGAGGTCTGCCTTGCTCTTGCGCTTGTCGGTGGACGTGAGCTCGTATTCCTTGGGCGTGGATGGGGTTGAACCGACTACACTTTCGTCGGCGACCTTCCCGAGGCCGGGCTGCGAGACCTCTAGGGCCTTCAAGTCCTCTGGACTGAGTTCCTTCTTCTTGCCCTCGGCCTTGAGTTCGGAGAGGAGGCTGGACATCGAGGCGCCGCTCGGTGCGGTTTCGGCTGGGGAACTCGAACTTGGCTCGGATTTCTTCCCCTTTATCCCTGCGATCATGGCCAGCAAGTCGTCCTTGCTCGGGGGTGGCCCCGCGGGAAGTTCTTGGCCCTTCTTGCTGGTGGTCTCCGCTATCATCTTCGCTGGTTCCGCCGCGGGTGCGGGAGCAGCAGGGGCCGCTTGTGGCGCGGTGGCCCCGCCACCCTCCCCGCTATCGAGGGCCGAGACGACGCCGAACACGTTCATGACCCGGGCACGGATCAAGTCAACATCCTTGAGGATGTTTTGCATCTCCAGAAAAAGATCGTGGATGGACGTGATCTGGACGAGCTTTCCGCCGTGTTCTGGGGAAGGCGCCGCTTGTGGTTTCATGACGCCGTAGGGATCGAAAGAACCAGAGCTAGCAGGTGGCGTGCTTGCCACGCCCGGGCTCGACGCGGGCACCGCCCCGCCCTCGCGCAGCATGACCCGCCGCGGGGTCACGAGCCACGAGAAAATGTTCTTGGCAAGCTGGGCATGCGAGGCGGGGTTGGTGATCCCTCCGTTGATCTCGTCACGGAATATCTCGTACGACCCGATGCAGACGGCCTTGCCCTCGCCTGGCTCCGACGCGGCGATGATCGTGACGTTGCCCGGGATCGAGCTCGGGTTCGTGAGAGCGATCGACTGCGACATGCCGACGATCGACACGCTGCAGCCCGCGCGGTAGCAAATCGATGAAATTCCCTCGACGATGGGGTGCGGGTTGGGGAAGGTCTTGATGTTGGGCATGTTGTCGATGCCGTAGTTGTTCATGTCGTCCAGGACCTGGTCGTTTTCGAACAACATGCCGAACTGGGTCGCCAGCTCGGTCATGTTCGTGCGCCGGCCGCGATCGCCACCCGCGTGGGAGAGCATGAGGAGCCCCCCGCCATCCTCCTTGACCCAGGTCGCTATCGCCTCGATCTCCTCGGCGGAATACTTGCTGGAGTCGGTGCACGCAAAGACCAGGATGTCGTAGTTCTGGAGGGACTGCCGCGTGATTGGAAAGGACGAGTATTCCCAGCATCCAAAGCCCTCGCTTTCGAGAAGCTGGCGGAGCGTGCGGTAATTGCTGCTGAGCTTCCCGCGTTCCTTGTGAGACTCGTCAAAGCCGATGTGAAACTGCATGATTCTCTTTTCGCCACTCGTTATCGTTATCTGTTACGATCAGTTGCGAATTTAATAAGGTTCCCGCGGCTTACTTTATTAGCCATCCGTGGCATGATCCTAGCAGCCACGGCGCGAGCTGCGATCGAGCGTCCGGCGAGCGAAAAGCGCGGGGTGCTGTTAACGATGTTGCAAGTCAAATTCAAGGTTCCCATCTGCGGCGAGGCATCCGTTGGCAAGACGTGCCTGGTCTTGCGGTTTACCGAAAACAAGTTCATGGAGACGAAGAGCACCATCGGCGTCGCGTTTGCCATCAAGGATGTACAAACGAAAGAACAAGGCAAGATCCGGCTACAGCTATGCGACTTCGCGGGGGAGGAGCGCTTCCGCACGCTGCTCGGCCCGTTCTGCATCGGCTCGTCCGGCGCGATCCTCCTGTTCGACCTCAACTGGCCCGATAGTTTCAAGGGACTCGACGAATGGATGGAGATAATCCGGGCCAACACGGGCGAGGGCGACAAGCTCGGGACGAGGCAGCCGATACCCGTCGTGCTCGCCGGTACCAAGAAGGATCTTTGCAAGGATGCCGGTCGCCCGGTCAAGAAAGAAAGGATCGACGCGTTCATGAAGAAACACGGCATCACCTCGTACCACGAGATATCATCGAAGACCGGGGAGAACGTGGAACAAGTCTTCGCGGATCTGGTCAAGCAAATGTTAGCTAACAACCCATGAGAGACCGTCGCTGTTTCGTGCGCCGCGATCACTCTTTATTAACGAGCTGAAAGCCATGCCGATGAAAGTCAAGGATCTCAAGCCCAACACGAACGCGAGCTTGCGCGTGCGCGTGTGCAGCCAGGGGCCATCACGGAAGGTTCAATCGAAGAAAGGATACCCGCTGTACGTCTGCAGCTTCCTGGTCGGCGACGAGACGGGCACCGTCGAGTACTCCGCCTTCGGGAAGGACGTCTCGGCAATGGAAAAAAATGTCGGCCGGGTCATCGAGATCGCGGACGGCTGGGTCAAGGAATGGAACGGCAAGCCCCAGCTCTCGCTGGGCAAGGCCGGGACCTGGGCGGTCGTCGAGGACAAGTCCTTCCCGCTCACCTCGGAGATCTTGAAAAACGTCAAGCCCGTCGACGAAGAGGAAGGGGAAGGCGAGGACCCGGGAAACGATTGAGGCACCGTGGCACCGTGACACCGTGGCGGCGTGGCGTGTCGTTCATCGTTTGCTTTTCCATTCATCCGCGCGTGGTTGCCGCCATCCGGGCGAGTTGAAGGCCTGTCACGGCGCACATGGCCAGGATCGCGCCGAGCAAGAGCCACTCCCAGAGCGAAAAAGAGAGCCATGTGCCATCGACGTCGTTGAAGATGCCCGCGGCGGCCGTGTACCCCACCACCGTGGCACCAAAGATGACGAAGCAAATGAACACGGCGAAGGGGATCGCGAGGGCAATGGGGATCTTTTCGTTTCGATCTCGGATCTTGCTCGTGATGATGCCGAACCCCGAGAGGAAGAACGCGAGGCCGATGCCGCCGAGCGCGAGGGCCGCGACGACGAGGTGCACGGTCGAATCGAACGACGACGGGAAGAACCCGACCAGTGCCGTGCCGGGGATGCCGATGGCAAAGAAGAACACGAAGACGCCCGTGACCCTTGCCTGGAGCGGCGGGAGCGCGCGGCGATAGAACCGGAGCAAGGGGACGGCAGCGAAGGAGAGCACCCAGAGCGCCGCAGAGAACAGGTAGAACCCGCGCGGGTTCTGCTTCGTGTTGCCGAGGGTGGAGATCTGGTCCGCGAGGATGTTGTACGGCTTGCCGGGGTTGGAGGCCTCATATAACGCCCATGCGATGCCAAGTAGCACGGCGATGGCGGCCAGGACGACCGCGAGAAAGGCGCGCAAGGTGCGCCAGGTAAATTCTCCCCGCAGCACGCGCAGCACGGACGATCGATCCATGGATCCGCCTTCGTTCCGTGGCATAAATTTGTGTTGGCTCGCAGCACCCTTGAATGTCGATAGAAGTTAAAAAAGGTCAACCCGCTTTATATACTTGAATAAAAAATGTTCAGAGCGTGACACCGGTGGTCAAGAATGGTTCTGTTTCCTCCTTGCATATATCTCATTCCTTGCCCTTCACGCTTGGCGTGGTGAGATACACCATACCACCGGCTCGTTGACCATAACTGAACATTGTTCATTTTTTTTTGTTCCGGCGTCGACAATCACGTCTGGTTATCGATGCATGTCATCGACCGTGGAACGCGATCGACCCGAGCTTAGCGAAGAAACTGGCTGTCATCGCCCATCACGCCATCGATCACCAGGCCGTCTTGCATTGAACACCGCGCTCCTGGCGAGCACGGTCACGATATGGACGGACGCGGCCAGAAAAGCCATGGCATCGTCCGCGCCGGCGCGTTCGCGTTCGGGGCGTGGGTTTGGTGGAATCCACGGGTGATTAACATTTTAAACCAATAGAGAGTAACTCTAGTATAATAGGCAATCTTAACGGGTTTAAAACGGCGCATGAGACGCGCTTCAACCGGTGATGAGATCGGGAAAATTGCTTAAATAATAAACGAGATCGGCATATTATGGAAGAATATGACTTCCTATTCAAGTGTATCGTGTTGGGCGATGGCGGCTGTGGTAAAACGGCACTAACTGTTCGTTTCTCGCAAGGATACTTCCAGGAATCATACAAGATGACCGTCGGCGTGGATTTTTCCGTCAAGCTGCTCGAAGTTGCGGATAAACGTGCCAAGCTGCAAATTTGGGATACGGGGGGTCAAGAAAGGTTCAGTTTTGTGCGTCCCCTCTATTATCGCGGTGCGATGGGCGCGCTGCTTGTCTTCGACGTGACGAACAGGGAGTCATTCGACCACCTGCCGAACTGGGTCGAGGAGCTCGAGTCCAACGCGGGCAAGGTGCCGTACGTGCTCGTCGGCAATAAGATCGACCTGCCACGCGCCGTGGGCGCGGACGAGGCATGGGCGTTTTGCAAGCAGATGGGCATCCCCTATTATTACGAGACATCGGCCAAGACCGGCGAGTCGGTCGGCGACTGCTTCCACGGGCTCGCGTATGCCATGATGAACGTCAAGATGCCCCCCGAGGCGTACCCGAACGTCATGAAGCAGCTCGGCGCCGTGCCAGGCATGGCAGCACCGGCAGCCGCGGCAGCGAGGCCCCAGCTGGCCATACCACAAGTGCAAGCCGCCGCTCCCGCGGCGATCCCGGTTGCGGACGAGTTCGGCGGGGCCGACGAGTATGCCGACGTGGAGGTTCCTGCCCCGGCGCCCGTGCCCGCGCCAAGGCCGGCCGCCGCGCCAGTCGTCCAGCCCCTCCCGAGGCCCGTGGCGGCGACCCCCCCGAAGCCAGCGGTGGCTCCCCTGCCGAGGCCGGTCGCCGCGCCGGTTCCCAGGCCAGCGGCGGCCGCCCCGAGGCCGGCGGCGGCACCCGCGCCGCGGCCCGCCGTCCATCCTGTTCCCCAGGCGCAGCAGCCGTCAAGGCCAACAGTGCAGCCCGTGGCCAGGCCGGCAGCACCCTCGGTGCAGCCTCTCCCCAAGCCGACGCCGATCGCGCTGAGCGTGCCCGCGGCGCAGCCGCAACCCAGGGCACAGCCCGCCGTGAAGCCCAAGCCTGCGGCGGTGGTGCCCGCGCCGGCCCCGAAGGCAGCGGTCAATTCCGTGGCGCTCTTCTCGGCAGCCGAGGAGATTGCCGAGGAGCCACCGGTCGAGATGCCGGAGCTGCCGCCGACCAAGCCAGTCGTGCCGGGGCGCCAGGTTAAGCCTATACCCGTGGTGAAGCCCAGCGTCGAGGAGGCGCTGCCCGAGATCGATGCGGGGATGCCCGAGGTCGAGGAGGTTGCCCCGAGGCCTGTCGCCACAAGGCCGGTGGCCAAGGCAGCAGGCGGTCCCGTTGTATTTTCCAAGCAGCCAGCAGCCGCGACACCCGCCAAGGCAGCCCCGAGGCCAGCGGCCGCGACACCTGCCAAGGCCGCACCGCAGCCAGCGGCGGCGAAAGCCAGCGCGGGCTCGTCGACGTCCAGCTTCCTCGCCGCCCTCACGGCCAAGTCGCACGCGGCGACGCCCGCGGGCGGTAGTGGCGGTGCCATCCCGTTCTCGGCCGGCTTCACGGCGAAGAAAACCGTCAGCAGTGGTGGCGCGGCTGCCAAGCCAAGCGGCATGAGCATCTTCTTCCAGGCCTCCATTCCCGAGGACTTGCTTCACATGAAGAAGCAAAAGAAGAAGGCTGAAGTGAAGGCGGTTGCCGGTGGAGCCGCGGCTGCAGCAACCTCGGACGTCATCAAGTGCCCGGGCTGTGGCTATTCAGTATCGAGTAGAATGCGATTCTGCAACAAATGCGGCACCCGTCTCAAATAATCCTTCTCCTTTTCTATAAATACTCGCATCTGGAATAAAATGGTCCATGTTACTTCTATCGGGGTCGAGCAACCATGAAGACACACGTCGAGCGCGTCCAGGTGCGAACGGCAGAGCGGGAGGCGGTCGTGAACATCACGAGCCAGGTCGAGGCCGTGGTGCAAAAATCGGGCG
>JAUQYZ010000199.1 GCA_030587475.1 Candidatus Sigynarchaeum calidifontis | reverse complement strand
CATGAACGAGATCACGAGCGCCATCGGCACGGGCTGCCGGGCCATTGGCGTCATTCGCCTCCCGTACGATCCATCGGATGATCTCGCGGATTATATCATCGTAACGACGAACCGTACCTGGCAGACAGAAGTGATGCATGTTCCCATCGGAAGCAGTGAGGTTATTTTGTATACGATGTTTGGAATGCACGCGAACGGGTCGCTCTCGTCGATTGCAACGACGGGACGACCATCTGTGACGTGGACCGGGCCAGGGACGACGCGATCATTGGATATTTTTTTGACGAATGGGCAGGCCCAGAATTGCTGGGCGTGAACCTCGAGCGTGGATATTATGTTTGGCCGATATTGGCAAAAGCCAAGGCAATGTTCGAGCTGGATTCCACGAACGCAATCTTGTTCTACTCGGCGATCATCGTGGGCGTCGTTTCTGGCTTGCTCTTGATCAAGGCGAGGCTGGCACATTCCCGCCTCTCCAGGACGGAGGAGGCCATCCAGCCCGAGCTGGCGGCGAGGAAGCGCGAGGTCACCACGACCCTCCAGACGACCAGGCCGCTGCGGGGCCTTAGTCTCGTCATGCTGCTCGTGATGCTGGCGGCAGCCATCGTGTTCGTTACTTTTATCGTCGTGATCGGGGTGGGCGATAATTATTACAACAGTGAGAATTATTACGCCATCCGGAACTCGTATATCACGATATCCATCACGTTCGTCTCCTTGCCCATCATCGCCATCATGTACAACCACTTGTCGCCGAGATCGGCCATGCTCTACATCAAGATCCAGCGGTTCTTTTTCAGGCTACAAAAAAAGAGAAAGGAATACAGAATCGTTGTCCTGGACCTTTCAGACTACGGGAAAAAACATTCAGTCGCCCTGGTCATGTCCCGATCCCTGTTCCCATTGCTGGTCTCGCTGACGCTCGGGCTCACGATATTCGGAGCCTTCGCCTCGGAAATGACCGGTTTAAGTGGAACCACGGGCAGCATGAACATGGTCTGGCTCGCGGAGTTTGAATTATACGGGGGACTGACGTTCATCGCTTCCTATCTATTAATGATTTTCATCAGTCCAGGTGGCTGGCTGCTCGACGATTGCGGCGTCGTGTACTTCGAACAGCCGAAGGAGGTGATACATCCGGGCGACATCTCCAAGATCTCGGACTGGTTGACAGGATGGCTGAAGGGTTTCTTTGGAATTTCAGCGCTGTTATCATACTACCAGCTCTTCGCGGGCACCGATTTCCTCGCGCTGGTGGATATGGAGGATCCGCTCATGGGCATGTTACTCCTCGTGTTCATATTCATGATCATGCTCGTATTCACGCCCATCCTCTACGGGCTCACCGCGATGTTCTCCGCCAACGCGTCCATGATCGACGATCTCGAGTTCAACCGCAAGCAGCTGTTTGCCATGCTGCAGAAGGCGGGCATAGACGTGACACCCAGGCGGCTGAAGGACTTCTTCGAGCGGGCATGAGCCACCCGCCACCTTTTCATTTCTTGTATTGCTTTTCCCCGGCCGTTCTCAATGCCTCGTCGAGCTCGATCTTGTTGCCGCAGCCCCAGCAATCCACGCCCTTGCTCGCGAAGGTGGCGGCACGGCCAAGGCAGTAAAAGGTATTGCATTGCGGACAGACGTGTTTTGCTCCCTTGATCGGCCCCTGGTGCACGAGGGTCGTGAAATAAGTCTCCATTCAACCTCGCGTTTTCCGCGGATTCACGAGAAGTGAATAGGTTCTGGGGCAATTAAAAAGGCACCGTCGCCTAATCCTTCGAGACATTCTGGTCGCGGAGCACCATGAGCTCGGCGATTTCCTTCTGTGCGGCATCCTCGTTCGTGATCGGGAACCGGTCATGGAGCGGGGAGATCTTGGCAAATATCTTGGCAGCGAGATACGTGGGCTTGACCAGGAATTTGGATGGGCCAGCGAGCTCCACGCCCTTGCGGAACTCCTCCAGCGTTTTTGCGTCCCACCCACCCGCGAGCGAGTAAAAGACCTGGTAGACGATCGAGTTCCCCATGAAGAGCAAGAAGACCAGGATGACCAGGAATCCCCACGCCGTGATGGCCTCGATGATCGGCGGCATGGCGAGCCAGACGAGGAACGAGAACCCGGCCATGCCCGCCTGCGTGATGAGGGGCGCGGCGGCAATCTGCCACAAGGCGGCCTTGAACTTGGGCGTGATGCGCTTGAGCATGTAGATCCACTTGATGATACTGAAGATGATGGTGGGGATCCAGCCCATGAGGATGAGCGATAGCCACCCGAGCTGGAAGTAGACGAGGAAGAGCCACGAAAAGAAAAAGTTCACGAAGGGGCCGACGATAGAAAAAACCATGATCGCGTTGCGCCGCGTGGCGATGACGAGCATCTGGTTGGGCAAGAACCAGATCTTGTTCGTGATGTTCATGATGATGCTGATCGGGAGGACGACGAGCGCGGGCAAGTAGTTCTGGATGTTGGCGCCGGGGAACATCTTGATGGCCTGGTCCAGCACGGTGGGCAGGAGGATGATGACGGGGATGAGATTGACCGTCACGTTCATGAGATCATACTTGAGGATCTTATTCATGTAGTTGTGCGTGAGCTCGATCTTGCCGTTGTTGTAGGCCTCCGACACGGTGGCCGTTCCCTTGTTGCTGCCGCCGGGCGCGGCCAGCCCGGCGATGGTGCCGGCGAAGCTGATAAGCCCCTTCCAGCTCGCGTACGAGGTCACCCACTGCGTGATCCAGATGGTCGTGACCATGCCCATGAAGCCGAGGAGCGTGTCGACGATCTGTATCGGGCCGATGAAGGACAGGATCTCCTTTACTTCTTTCCAGCTGAACTCGGGGCGGAAAAAATCCCGGAACCGGTGCCGCACCTTCAGCTTGTCGAGCACTCGCTTGCTGAACAATCGCGCCCCGAACATCATGCCGTAGATGTCCGCGACGTATATCGACGTGAGGAACCCGATCGTGATGCCCATGACCTCGCCGATGGCGGGATTCGCGCCGCCGATGAACTTGCCGAGGAACACGCAGATGATCGTCGCGACGGGGGCGAATACCGCATCGCGCATGCTCGTGACGAGACCATGCATATCGTAACGCTGGTAACATTGAAAGAGCGATTCAAAGATTTGCAACATGCCCGGAAATTGCACGAACGAGTAGAAGATGATGAAATAGGCCATATGCGCGAGCGTCGAGTTAGCTAGAAAGAAGAAACAATATAATCCGACCACGGTCACTTGGATGAGCCCTGTAAACATTTGATAGGCACAGAAAAACTGGATCTGATGAATGGCCTTCTCCGGATGGATTTCCGCGTGCTCCGCCACGAAGCGCTGCATCTTGTCGCTGAAATAACCTTGCGATCCGGCGAGCCCGATGTCCATGACCCCGAAAAAAAAGCCAAGTAAGCTTTTAGTCAGGTCCTGATATCCACTCACCTCGGGACCTGGCAAGAACAATTCCGTGACCACGCTGAAGAGCAGAAGGCTCACGGGCAGCACGATGAGCGAGAGGATGCGATCGTAGAATTGCCCGCCAAGCACCCGATGATACCCGATGCTGCCCCACATCTCGATCTTTCGCTTTTCCTCCTCCTTTTGCTTCCGTTTCACCTGGTTTATCTTGGCTAAAAGGAAGAACTGCTTCTTTCCCGCGGGTGGCGCGCTCGACTCGCTCATGATGGTAGGGAGTTCACTTTCGCGGTATTTATCCTCACGAGCGGGCAGGCGCTTTTCGCGCTCATTCGAGCAAGAACGGGAAGCATTCCGCCACGAGCGCCGACGCCGGCTCGAAGGCCGCCTTGTTGATGGGGTCGACGAGGTCGCCCTTGAACCGCGCGTAGAAGCGCTCCGCGAACAGCTGGAGGCCATCGCGTAGCGTCCTGGAGGTCTTGGAAGCCACGAGGACGAAGGCGATGTTCTTCGCCTGGCTCCGCTGGAGGATCATGGTGCCCTTATCCAGCAATATCTCCCGCACATTTCCCTGGTTGAGCGATTCGTTGAGGATAGCGCCGACTCCTTGAAGCATGCCGGAGAAAAGCGTCTCGTCGACTTGTTCCCTGGAGGGTTGCCAGTTGTGGTTATAGACCGGCGTGCCACCGGTCGTGTCGAAGACGGTCAAGCGATAGGCCTTGAACGGGAGGACGTAGGCGAGCTTGGGCTGCCTTGCAAACGCTATCGTGATGCCCGATATCGCGGCGATCATGACGAACCCCGACAGGCCCAGCCCTTCGACGATGGTGACCTCGGAGAGCGAGAGGAACGACGTGATGATGATCATAATGCCCCCGAAAAGGAAAAGCCCGGCGTACGGCTTCAATGGCTTCGGCACGTGCCGGTAAATGCGAGTGCCGTGGTACACCACGAGGCTGCCTGGCAAGAACAGTATCACCAGGGCGCAAGGTGCCGCGATGGCGTCGAAAATCAAGTTGGTGGCGATCAGGAGGTTGAACGGGTCTTGCGTTATGGAGATGATGAATGCGATCGAGGTTATCGCCCACATGATGGCAATGAAGCCAATTTTGAGGGGATCCACCGTGTCGCGGTTTACCGAGTCGATGAACAGCACGATGAGGAAATTGCTCGAGAACAAGGAGACGATGCCCATGGTACCCAGCACGTCCATGCTGAAGATGCTACCGAAGCAAGACATGATGTTATATCCAATGCCAAGCATGATAATACATGCCCAAAGGATGGCGTAGCGAGCCTTCCATTTCGCGTAGATCCGGAGCATGATGATGGCCATGGGAAGGTAAACGAGGCCCGCCGCGAAGAACCCGAAGAGCACGCTGGTAGACCAATTGAGGCCGAACAACATCTAGACATCCCGCTCGTTGCTGGTGAACGATTGTCAAAGGATCCTCGCCTCCCTATTTGAAGCTATCACCGGAAGGTAAAACGCCCGGTCATGAACCCGGTCCCTTCACGAGGCGGCCACAAGCACGGCACACGAAACCCGCGCCATCCCGGTAGAGCAAGTTCCCGCACGCGTCGCAGTACATGGGCAGCCCGTCCTTGCCGACCGCGATGTTCCTCCCGGCGGGCCGCTCCTGGCCTTTCTGCTCGCCACGGGTGCTTGCCGCTATCGCCTTCCGGGACGATCCCGAGGAACCCGAAGCTTGCCGCCGGTCCTGGTGCGACACGATGGCTGGTTTCGTGACCACCAGCCCCTTGTTCACCCGCTTTTGCAGCATCTGGCGGCACTCGTCGCAGTACACGCCCGATTTCGCGGGTTTCCCGCAGATCGTGCAGTATCCCAATGGAACGCGCCTCCCCTGGATCACGGTTCCCGGCAGAACGCCAGCACGGCGGCCATGTACTTCTCATATTGCTCGCGGCGGACGCTGTGCCCCGCGCCTGCGATGTACTCGATCCGCAAGTTGCCGAACAGCGGCTCGAGCGATTCGGCCTGCTCCAGCGACATGATCCCCTTCGATGGGATGATGAGCAGCACCGGGCACTTGATCTGCGAGAAGACAGGGCGCCAATCGACGAATAGATCCACCTTCCCGAGGCGCCCGTTCACCATATTGCGGCCGAATTCTTGCTGGGCCGTAACCCACGGCACGACCTCCTCGTCCGACCAGGTCGGGTATCGTTTCCGGCAGGTCCGCTCGATTTCCGCGGCGTTCCTCTTGCCGTTCTTTCGCCATTCCAGCATCATGAACGGCAGGGCGATCTTGACCAGGATCCTCAAGGATCCCTTCATGAAATACGCGGGATCCTCCAGGAAAATCCTGGAGACGAGGTCGGGGTGGCGAGCAGCGACGAGCGTGGCAACCTGGCCGCCCATCGAGTGCCCGCCGAGGATCGGGGGCTTTTGAAAGTCGAGCGCTTGGATCAATCCTGCCACGTCGTCCGCCATGAGCCCGAAGCTGAAGTCGGACTGCTCGATCGCCGACTTCCCGTGCCCCCTGGCGTCGACCATGATCACGTCGAACTCGCCTTCCAAGGCACGCGCGACCCGCGACCAGCAAAGCCCGTTATCCGTGATACCGTGTAGTAACACGACGGGTTGCTTGTCGCCGCCCGTCCGGTGGATGCACAAACGGATGCCGTTCGTCTCGATGAACTGTTCCGCCCAGGTGCTCGTGTTCTTGGCTTCCATGCTGCTATCTAGACCCCATCGCGGGAGTTTTTGAATACATCATCGGGAAATATAGGAGTTTCCCGCCAGTCCAGGAGCAGCCTGGACTTGCCCTCGTGCACCACGTGGATGTTGCTCCCGGGAACGACCCGGCCGATGACCGCGGCCTGCATACCCGACCCGATGGCCCTTCTTTGCACGTTGTAGATGCTGCGATCGTCGATAGTAACGAGGAACGCGGTCGTGAGGTAGGCCGTCGTGAACCACAAGAGGTCCTCGTAATTATCCACGCTAAAGGCTTCGAATAGCAATCTTTCCTCGATCTCGAAGCCCACCCGCGAATAATTGGCGAACATCATTGCCGTGCCAAAAAATCCAGCGTCGCTCACGTCCTTGCTAGCATGGATGAGTCTTTCCCTCGGTGAAGCCCGCAAGTGCTCGGTAGCCCGCTCGTAGAGCGGGCTGCCTGCCAGCTCGACCATCAGGGCCCTGTGCTTGCGCACCTCCTCAGTGGTCTTGAACGTGACCGTGTCCCAGTAGGGGCCATTCGGGCTGCGCTTGCCGTTGCCGTCCCAGACCAGCACCAGCACCTGGCCCGGCCGCGCGTCGCCGGCCGAGACGAAGTCAGCCTTGCTCGCGTGCTGGCCCACGACCGTGCACGAAATGGCATCGCCCCCTTCCTTGAGGGATGTGTGCCCGCGCGTGATCGAGATGCCTAGCTGCTCGGCAGCTTTCTTGGCACCCTTCACGAGCTCGTGCAGCACGGCATCGGTCGCCGCTTGCACGTCGATTGCCGCCGTCATGGGCACGCCACCGCACGCGAAAATATCGTCGACGCAAACAAGGATGGCGCTGTACCCGGCGGAGTACGGGGCTCGCTTGACGAATTCCGACGATACCATATCGGTAGCAACGAGCACGAGAGTACCTCCCTCGACCTCGACCGCCGCGGCATCCTCGCCGATGCTCTTGAACACGTGGGTGCTGTTGAACTTGTTATCGGCGAGGATCTTCAACACGTCGTGGATCACGAGCTTCTTCTTGATGGCGGCGTGGCCTTGGATCGCCGCGGCGAAAGCGTCGAAGTCCATAGGTAAAAGCAAGAAAGGAGGGGAAAAAAAGGTATGTCCCTGGGAAGTTTCATTACAAGACACGATTGTTGCTACCGGGTGGCCCTGGCGCGCTTGATAGCCAGGCAAGCCACGAGCGCGCTCGCCACGCCCGTAAGGACCAGCAAATCGTAACCTGGGACGCCATTCGGCGTCTCGAGACCTTGCATGTTGAAGTAATAATACTTGTCCGATTGCTGGATCAGCATCGCGGTCATTACTTTAGAGTAAACCCAGTAATTGGAATCCGGGAAGGCCAGCGTGCCGTATCCCCCGACCATGATGCCAAGGTTACCGTTCGAGTCATAGTGCTCGATTTCACTCTTCGGGATGCGGATCTCGAACATGCGATGCATCGATCCTACGTACAAGTTGGTCTGGTCCTCGGCAAGGTAGAGGTAGTTGTTCCCGTCCACGTTCACGTGACCGTTGCCATCTGGAACATTGCTCACGTCGAGGAAGAACGTGGACTTTTTTTCCGCACATGCCCATTCACTGCTGCTAATGCTGCCGTCCATCGTTATCGTGCAAGGAGCGTTAGCCGGCGCGAGTGCCCGGACAAAGGTTATCGTGGAAAGAAACTGCAACAGCATGCAGACGGATGAGATGATGAAGATGGAGGAATGTCGCTTTTTCATTCTGTCGAATCGCACTCTCATCGCCTCGAGAAAACATAATGCAAGAACCTTACTTGAAGGCTGTTGCTCTCCCGTGTTGCCTTGGATTGATGTTTATCCGCGCGTTCATAGAAGTATTTTAGACAAGACTTGCAATCTTGATACAAGATCGATATGTCGAAGCGTATCGCCGGCTATCCGGAATGTCGAAACGGGCGCGCGGGCAAGGTATTGCTCGCCGCGAGCGTGGCGATCGCCGGCCTTGCCATGGTGCTCGTGGCCAACGCGAGCACGTCGGCGCGGGGCGTGGGCGGCCGCGCTCCAGGATCGATCGCCGCGTCGCAATATACCGTGAATGCTGACATCACCATCGTGAACTACACGGCGCCTAGATTCACCTGGTTAGAGCCGGTCACTTTCAACTTCACGGTCGACTCCAACATCACCGCCGTTATGATCGTGACAGCCGTGAGCGACGTGGTTGAACCGTTCACCCTAAACATGAACGTTAACGCGGGCTTGAACCCGCTAATCATCACGTTCGGGATTGATCCGTTCGCCGCCCCTGGCAGCCATCACATCAACTTCACCTTCAGCCAAGCGAGCAATACCACGGTGATCGTCCACGAACTCCTGGTCGGCTCGAACCCGTTCATCACCTACTGCATCTTATTCGGCGCGCTGGGTTTCACCATCGCCATCTACGTGGCTGTTGGCGCCCCGAAGAAGCCCAAGGGCTCGTCGGCGGGCACGGCGGATGACGACACGTCGACCGTGACCTACGTGGACCAGAGCCAGGCGCCGCCTGGGCGAATATATTGCCCGGAATGTAAAAAAGTAATAGAGGAAGGAAGCATATTTTGTCCAGAATGTGGGACCCGTATCCCACGCTATTTGCGATACCATCCTTGATGGAAAACGCGGATTGATGCAAGAGTCGTGATCCCGAAGTTGGATCACGTTTATATCAAGCCGTCCTCTTCTCTCTTGAATGCATTATCTGCATTTCGAGACTCAATTTTGAGATTCAAGCATACTTTAGCATCCTTTCAAACCTCTTGTAGTTAAATTGCCCTTCATCGAACAAACGTGGACAAGACCAGAATGGAATTTGGAATCGAAGGCATCAATGGCCACGTGGCTGGACTTTCCATCGAGATGGGAGAAAACAATAAAATGGGCATCGGGGTAAATGTTTTGTGTATTCGCGAGGATGACATGAGCATGCTTAACCTCACACTGGAAGGCTGGCTTGATGGCGCGACCGCGTTGTTGATCGTTTGTTTCGGTAGCATCGTTGCCATCATCATTTTAGCCATTTCGAGGAAAATCCAGGCGGAGCTTCTCCCGTACGGTGCCATAATGGCTTGGTTCGCGAGCTTGTTATGGCTTGCTCCTACTACAGATTTTCTCACGATATTGGCAACCGGACACAACATAGACAACAGCATCGGCGGAGGGTTGTACGGGATCTTGAGTTACATGTGGGTCGCCCCGACGCTCATAACGGCGTTGTACCTCGGCACTATCATGCGAATGCATGATAGTGTGTGCCTTGCTCATCTACAAGGTCTTGAAACCTTGATTTAGAACTCGGGCGTTGCTGTTTTTTTTTTCCTTTTCCCGACATCGAGTAGCGATCAGAACAGCCTGAAGAGCGGGTGGTTCTCCGACCCGGGCTTGATCTTGTCGATCCTGCGGCCGGCGTAAGCGTGGAAGGCATCCGCGTTCGCGACCGCGAGGGTAACGGGTCGGGCATTCTTGATCGGCCCGAAGAGGACGAAACTCGCCCCGCTAGCCGCGAGGTACGTGCATGCCGCGACGAGGCTCGTGAGCCGAGCGTCGTTTCCGAACCGCTTGATCCCCCCGCACTCGAAGATGGCGTTCGACGGGGCGCAGCCCGCGGGCAGGCCGGTCGCCTCGCGGACGTCGCCTATCGTGCGGGCCGCGATGCCGATCGATGGCATGTCCAGCACCGCCACGTCCACGATGCAGTTCGAGATGCCCGCGCGCGTTGCCTTCGCCAGCAGGCCCTCCTTGATGCCTGTCCTGTCATCCCAGCCCTGCAAGAGCTTGAGCTTCTGGACCGGGAGCAGCATGGTCGAGTCGAACGAGAGAAGGACCGCGTGCCGGATCTCGCAAGCCTTGATCGCCTCGATGGTCTCTTCCTTAACCTTGGGCTCGATGCTGTTGTAGATCAAGCGATCGCGAAGGCCGCTATCGACGAGCACCTTCATGGCCGGGACGCGGATCTCGTCGGTAAGGCCGTCCATGAGGAGGGGAGTCTGCCTGCTCGCCGCCGTGTCCGCGACGAACTGGCAATACTTCACGAGGGCCTCTGCCGACTCGCCGACCACGTCGACGATGAATTGCATGCCCGTCTCCCCAGCGATTGCCTCCATCTCGCGCAATTGTTCCGTGGCCTCGTCGACATCGAACGTGGCAGCAGCGTGATCCGTGATGACCTTGTGCCCCTTGTAGAACATGCTCCCGATCATGCAAGTCGGGTACTCGCCCGGCTGGCCGCCGAGCGTCACGTTGCCGATGGTGACCGGCACTTGTGGCTTGGTAAAGGGTTTCACGAGGGATGATAGGGCGTGATCGAAAATAAGCATGGCCCCTCCAACGACGTTTCTTGCGTTTCCGATCGGATGCCGAGCACGACCCGACCGGTGCTCGAGTGCAAAGCACAGAGGACGAGTTCCCCGGCGAGTCATCGCAGTTCCGCCGTTTTTCCATCGTCCCGACATCTTGAAAGGCACGGGGCGGCCAAGTGTCTTCCTGGAACCCCCGAAAACATTATTTAGGGGAACCGATGCTGATGTTATTCGCGTTTTTGAAATGAGGTGAATATAAACATGGCGAATAGAACGAGCATTTTAGCGGGTACAGCGTTATTTTTCAGCATTATCGGCATTGCACTCGGCGGTTACGCGGTTCTTGGGGATTTATCACGACCTGTCTCAGATTTCCCAAAAGCGAAGGCATACCTTGCATCGCCTTTCAACCTGGCATCTGGCTCTGATCGGAAAATCAATTTCACGAGTGTTTCCTTCGATAGCCACGGTGCTTTCAACCTTGCGAATCATACCTATGCGGTCCCAAAGGCCGGGTATTACTCTATCGACGCGCAATTTTGTACCGTTGCTTATGGGGGCGATTTCTTTGGGATAAGTGTTTACAAGAGCGGGAAATACGTTTTACGTGGAGGTTTTATTAAAGGAGGATCTAGCAGCTCATATCACAACGCTTTCGCTGTTTCTGTATCGGGCATCGTTGAATGCAATGCTAGTGCACTAATCCTTAAGTCCCTACCTAGTTCCGTGATACGTCCCAAAACCGCAAACCTTACATTTTGCCGTGGATTTCCTCGTGAAAACCAAGGACGTCCACGATGCCTGGTCCAAAGCCAGTCAAGGTAACGATATCACATCGACAAAAAGTGATATTGAAAAAACAGAAGCGACGGTACAAATGCCCGCAAGGCATTGCGATCAGGATGGAAATCATCTTGCTCGCACGGAAATATTCCAATTCTTCCATCGCCACGCGCCTTGGCATCTCCATCAAGACCGTTCGCAAGTGGCGCAAGCGGTGGCACGATGCAACACCTGTTCTCGCAGCTGCGGAGCGAGACGGATGGACGGAACGACAGCTCACGGCACTGATCAGCACGGTCTTGAGCGATGCGCCCCGTTCTGGTGCACCGGGGAAGTTTTCTCCCGAACAAGTCGCCCAGGTCATCTGGCTCGCGTGCCAGCCCCCGGCGC
>JAUQYZ010000107.1 GCA_030587475.1 Candidatus Sigynarchaeum calidifontis | reverse complement strand
AGACGCCTGGAAGCGCGGAAAGAAAGCATCCTGGCTTCGTTCGTCTTTTTCGCGATATCCTTGTTTCCCGGCGAGGACGTGATCGCAGCCGCCACGATGTTCATCGAGCTGGCACGCGATTACCACGCACGCTGGCTGATCGAGAATGGATTCAAGGTCGTGAAGGAATCCTTTTGCCGTGACATCCGCAGCTGCAAACCGACAGCCCGGCAATTCGTCCTGGTGCTCGGCATGATGCTGCACAACTGGTGGCGGATCGCGCGAGTGAGACAGGTCGTAGCGTGGTTGCGTGCCCGTGGCAGGCCGGTCATGCTGTGGAAAGACGTGCGGCCATGGATCAGGATTCCCGTCGAGCGTGGCATCTCGGGACTCGTCGACGCCGTGACCTTCACGACCCGGGTCTTAACCGAGGGAATTATGTCGATTATGAAAAAAACAATAAAAGGTGCAAAATGATGGTCACTTAGTGAAGATTGTTTTCAATCAACACGGGGCTTGCATCATTTCAGCGAGACGGGGAGCTCATAATTCATAAGGCGCCACTGCTTTGGCTCGTGCTTGGATAATCGCCCGTAAAAGTCCACGGCCGCGCCACCCTCGATCACTGGTTCCGAGCCGTCAATGCTCAAGAACCGTGCATTGCACAAGCCGCCCCTCGCGCGGAACGAGATCGGAACGCAGCCCTCGAAGGCAATGCGGGCGAGCCGCCCCTCGGGAGGGCTCCCCTCGGGCAATAAAAACGGGACCGGAGGGTACGAGAACTCCCAAGCCCGCTTGTATGCATCGAGAAGGCGCGTCGCTTTCGCGATGCAGAACACGTGCTCGCCAGCAGGCACCCGGATCTTGTACTTTCCCTGGCCTTGCTTGAAGTATGGTGTTCCATCGTGCGCGATCACGATGCTGTCGTCGATCCACGTGAAGCGGCTTGAATGGCCCTCGCGTTCGGTCGATGGCTCGGCACCGAACGGGTACGTGATGACCACCTTGCTCTGGGCCTCGATCGAGATCTCGAGCGGCGACTGGTTCATCAGGTGGATCTCGACCCGGCTACCCGCATCCTTGAGGATCGCCTTGTACCTGCCCGCGTCCATGACGATCCCCTCGCTGCCACGTGTCACGGGAAACGCGCGGTCGCCGATCTCGATCTTTCGGCCATGAATGATGAAGGCCTGGCCTTCGAATGTCAAGCTCGCCTTGCTCTTGTATGGCGTACCCGTTGAAGCGTATCCAGTCGAAGGCAAATGATACTTGATGCCGCCGATGATTTCTTCCCGCTCCCAGAGTATGTTGAACATCGCGACGCCGGTCCTGGAGCTTCCCAAGGCAGCTTTTCGGGCATCATCGTCCATCCCGGTCGTGGCATCGAGCGCCGATCGCGCGATGCCCTTGGCTAATTCGACCTCGCGGATGCAGCGTTCCTCGATGGTCTCCTCGCTGGTCCACGGGTTCAAGCCCGGGAGGCCTTGGATCTCGGAATACAAGCCAGGCACGATGAACGGGACGATGTAGGCATCGTGGTTCTGCGCCATGAGCAAGTGTTTCCACGCGTCCCTAAATTGAACCTCTTGCGTGATTGATCCGAGCCTTGAAAGTAGCGTGTCAGCTGCCTCGGCTAAAACCAGGAAATCCTCGCACCGGCGAACGAGATGGATCAGCTTGGACTCCATGAAGCGGATCGGAAAGTCCTCGATCGACCACTTGGCGCGGCGGCTGGACGGCAAGATATCCACCATGCTGGAAAAGCCACGGACGCGGATCCGCGCGCGCTCGAGCTCGGCGACGTGGTTCGCGATGGCTTCGGAGCCAGGCATCGGGTTCGCGAAGTCCTCGATGTTTGCATACACGATGGCCGGCAAGTCCGGCCGCGACACGCCGCTGAAGATCAAGCCCGGGATCTCCTCGAAGAACCGCCCGTGCCAGACGTGGCCGTTGGGAAGCCCGGATTGTCCCGTTATCGCCGGCACGGTCGTCCCGTCCAGCCCCTCCCACTCGACCTTCGGCTGGTAAGACGTTGGAGCGCCACCGGCGAGCCTTGCAGAAGCGAAGGCGAAACCGATCCCGAAGCCCCTCAGCAGCTGCGGCAATTGCGGGTGCAGCGCGTGCTCGGAGGACGCGAACACCCTCGCCACGAGCCCGTTGCGTGCCATGATGTCCAAGCCGAACTCGAACTGGCGGATCGTGGACTCCTCCCCGCAGTGGCGCAAGTACGGCTGCGAGTACAGCGGGTTGATGATCTCGGCCCCGCACTCCTTGAACAGCGGCCAGACGGGCTCCTTCTTCCCGAGTTCCTCCAGCGACGCGATGCCGATCTCGAAGCCCACCGGCAAGCCGCCTTTCCACGACGCCGGGTCGCCCTTGGCCCGCATGGCCATCTCGCACCAGCGGTGGATGTGCTGCCACGCCCTTTCGGGGTCGTCGAACTCGCAATAGCCAACGTCAGGAAAGAGCACGTTGCCATGGATGCCGTGCAGCAAGAAGATATCTGGCCGGACGATCGAATTGTTGAGGGCGGTTGGCAAGTCGATTTTGCCCCCGCCGTCTCTCGTGCCCTTGCTTTTCGTCTTCCGTGCGAGTTCACGCAAAAACTCGCCCCAAGCGATTTCATCGTCGCTCATGGATCGAACACTTGTTGGTTATTCTGGGTAGGAGAATTAAGAATTTCGCATTTGCCACCCACGCTCAACCCATCGGAGTATAGCATCGAACGATCCTTGCGAGTTCATGTCGAACATAAGGCTGTGGTCGGCGTTCTCGTAGACGTGCAAGGCCGGGTTCGTGCTCGCCGATTCGCGGGTGAGCTGTTCAGCACCTGCCGGGTCGAGATCTTTGTCGCCGGTACCCGCGAGCACGAGGAGGGGAATCGTGATAGCCTTGACATTGTCGTGAAACCGCTCAATCTGCCCGAGCACGCCGAGCAGGTGCACGGCCGTCGACTTGGGCGCCCTGATGATGTCCCCGACGTCCATCTCGTGGTACTCAAGAAAGTATGTCGGCCGCAAGTCTGGCTTGAACGCGAGCACCGGGCGATCCAGCGTGAACGCGCGCACCATCCAGAGCAAGAGCTTGGCGAGCCACTTGATCCGATCGAGCAATCGCTGGCGCCGGAGCTTGTACGGGGGCACGAGGAAGATCGCGGAAGCGACCTTCACCGACGCGGGCGATCCGTTCGCGAGGTAAGAAGCGAACATGGTCGTGCCCAGGCTCTCCCCGAGCACGTGCACGGGCACGTTCGTGGCAGCGAACCGCTCCACCAGGGCATCGTAAACGGGAAACATCAAGGATGGCTTATTGAACTTCCCGCGCGATGGCCCACTCCGGCCGTGGCCACGGTTGTCGACGGCCACGAGGCCGATACCCGCCGGGTAGAGATGGTCGGCCAGCGGGTAGTACAGGTCTGACTGGCAATTGTTGCCCGGCTGGCCGATGACCACGGCCTTGGGATGCTCCGGGAGGAACTCTTGCACGAAGATTCGAGCCCCGTCCGATGCTTCGATGTAATACTCGCGGGGATCAAGAGCTTGTCGATCGGCGGGATGAAAGCGGCCGCGGAACCGGGTCAGCATCGCGTAATACGCGTCGATGGAGGCTGCATCGTAGCCGTGAACGCGCAAGAACGCCCTGGACAACGGCTGGTGCTCTTGGACCGGTTCGCTTGCCTGTTTTACACGCGGTTCTCTGTTAACGTCCACGATCCACCATGGGTCGGAAATGATTTATTGCTTCCCTCTTCACGCCCGGTCGGGAAGAATTGGGCCTGCGCGAGCGTAGGAGCCGCGTGGGAACAGAAAAAATGTTTAGCTATGACGATGCCATTAAAAGACACGATGGCATTGATCATCTGCCTCTCTTGGGGCCATTTCACAGCACATGGCCGCCAAGAAGAAGCAACTAAGCACCTACGTTCGTGAACGACGAGAAAAAGACCGGCACCCCTACCGAATCCTTTTTCACGTTTCCGCTGCACCCCGAAAGGTTCTCATTCCCCGCCGCACCACGTACCAGGCGGAGGGGGACGAGGAGCGCCCGCATCCGTTGCTGTTCCTTTGCCCCTTTCGTGATATCAAGCAATGGATGGGCGGGTATACGGATAAATTCCCCCGGTCTCGACAGAAGGACGTGTGTCAAGCATGGTTTGGGCATGCGCACGTGGTGCTGCATGTGCATATCGTCCGCGTCGACCCAAAACACCTCGCTATCCCTCAATTCCGATTCCACCATGAATATATATCTCGCGACGCGCTTCAACCTGCCGCGATTGTCCCGATCCGGTTCCAATGGGGTAAACCATTAAATCTCTCCCGCGTCGCGTCGGTGGCAGAACAGATCAAGGAGAATGCACGATGTCGAAGGCGGGAATTTGATTATTAACCCGCCGAGCTAAATAGAAGATCGATCGAAAATGAGTGTTTCAGGGGAACCCCGCGTCGAGATCTACATCATCACAAAGGATGAAGGTACAAATTTAAGCAAGTTCGATATCCTCGGTGAAAAGAACGAGGAAAAGGACCAGCTCATCTCCGGGTTCCTCTGTGCCCTGAATAACTTCGCCAATGACGTCGGCTTTCCCGCGGGCGTGTCGCTGATCCGCTCTGGGTCCCTGGAAGCGCGGTACACGGCCGGGAAATACATCTTTACAGTCCTTATCATCGATTATGCCATGCCCCTCGGGGCCATGACCGAGCCGGTGCTCTCCGGCTTCGCCACGGAAATCACGGAACGGTTCGAGGCACGCTACGAGAAGGAGCTCGTCGCGGGCAAGAAGGCCAAGTTCTTCAAGAGCGCCGCGTTCGACGGCTTCAACGCGGAGATACAAGAGATCCTCGAGAAATACATGCAGGAAACCTTCGAGCTTTACCAGAAACTCGTCCTCATCGAGGCCATGTATGCCCAGGTCCCGCAGAAGTGGTGCTTGCCCCTCATGGAAAAGGCATCGAACGGGGAAAACATCATCCCGATGCTGAGCGACATCCCGAAGCAGTACCAGGCGCAGCTCAACAAGGCCATCACGAAAGTGAACGAATCAGCGGCGCCCGTCTGGGAGATCTTCCAGGTGCCCACGACGGATTTTCAACCTTTTGAATAGCCTGAAGGGAAGCACCGCATCAAGATCATCCTCAATAACCGATCCCGAACAGGCGGCGTCCTCCGGCGAGCGGGAACAGCAGCACCATCACGATTAGGAGAAGAACCGCGGCGATCTTCCGGTTCCTCGTCAACGGCACGAACTCGAAGGCGATGTCGCCGGGTTCGATCTCGCTCTTGTTCAAACGCTGGCATGCCGAGAAAAGCCCGAACATGGCAAATAGGTAAAAATATTCGGATATCGCGAAAGACACGGCCAAGCCAACCAGCGTGCCGGCAAGCGGAGCCCATTTATACGGGAAAATCGATCGGAATATGTATCCACCGTCCAGGAAACTCACTGGCAGGAGATTCAAGGCAGATATGTAGAGCCCGATCCAGCCAGCGAATGCAAGCGGATGCAAGATCACGATGCTATCAGGTAACGCGATGTTCGAGGCTCCATACGCCGAAAAGCTGGGTATCGCGTACGTCGAACGCAGGATCATCGCCATCAAGAGATTGTAGGGATTCAAGTTGTCTCGCACGAACTCGATCGTGTCGCTCATCGTGGAATCTGGATTGGTCGCTTGCGTCATGGCAAGGCGCAAGTCGAGGTATTCAGAGGTTGGAATCCGTATCGACATCAAAAGGCCCAGCAACACGAGAACGAACGACGCGATGATGCCGAGGACTATTCCGCCAGAAGCGATGTCGAAGGTTCTGTTCCTCGTGCTCGCGTCGCCCTTGATGCTGACGAATGCCCCGAGCATTCCAATGGGGGGCGGGCCGGGTATCAGGAATGGCACGCTAGCCGGGATCTTGTTCTTGTCGCTTGCGATCTTGTGTCCCATCTCGTGGCAAAGAATGATGATTATCATCCCGGTCATGAACAGGGCGGTGTTGATGACGTTTCCCAAGGAAGTATTGTTTGCATAGCCAAAAACGGGATCCACCATTAAAAAGTAAAAGAGCGCCGAAAGATAAACCGTGACCAGCGTCACGACAAAGAACACTGCACTCGCGACTCGCTCGCGGCGTTTTACGTTCGGGGTCGGGCGGGTGTCCATTCTAGGCACGAGGATGGCACGAAAATAACGTGGCTTCCCGGGTGATGAACCATCGATGCTATTTTGCCTCAACCAGCCCTTGCTCACGGGTGCAAGCTGCAGCGCGAACCCGTGGATCCGCAGATCCTGGTCTGCTTTTTCGAGTAACTCGGCGCCTTGCGATGGCCTCTCGAGCATCACGATACAGTCTGGCTCGAAAACCTCCGGACTCACGCTGTATTCAACGATGCTGAAATGTTTCTCGATGATCTGCTTGATCGTCTCTTGTAACGGGCTTGTTTCATTCATGAATCTTCATTTTGGCGAATTCGTCGATGATCGCGATCAAGGGCTCGGTATCATCAACCAGATAAAGAAAATACCTCGTCTTGTCGATGAACGGGGATTGAACCAGGGGCGTGCTGAAATGTATCTGGATCGTCTTGAACACCTTTCCCTTCATCACTTTCTTCCCGTAGACGACGTGGCTGAAGTTTTCACGTGGCACGATAGATAATTTCCCGCCACCATAGGAAATGATCATTTTTTTCGGGGAAAACAAGATCTCGGTTCGCTTCAAGTAAGGAACGATTGACAATTTCAAGCAACCTTGAAAGCAGCAGCACATCACGTTGAACAACATGGCAACCATCTCCGCGAGGAAAACGATGGCACCGCCGAGGACGACGTGTGCATATATTATCCCCACGGTGACCACGGCGATCATGACGAGCGAGATGACGAGCCCCGGATTGAAGATATATGCCATGACATGCTTAGGCTGGTACACATTGATGAGCCGCTCGCCTGGCTCGAGATATGGCTCGTACATGCGGATCGGATATCGGGTAGCACCGATCTCGCCGGTCATGGTTTCCAGGACGCTCTTTCCAGTCTTGGACATGTCATCGACCAGCTTGAGAGAATCGGCGGGTGCTGGTGACGGGGGCAGCGGGCGTTCCGTCGTGATCGCCCCTTGTCCCGAGAGCTTTTCGACAACCTGCTCCTTGAACGGCTCAGCACGAAGCATCATGGCCCGGATCTCGTCCGGGCTAAAGAATGACTCGTTGGCACGCATCCACTCGGAGTACTTGAAGAGAAAAGCATAATACAAGCTGAACACGTCCTCGACAGGGCCGAGCTGCACCGTGAATGTCTTGTCGCCGGTGCGCCCGAGCACGAGAGTATCGGCTTCCCACGCCGCGAAATAAGCGTTGTTCTTCGGGGACGCGCAGATCGAATACACCAAGTCGCGGCTGAATGGAATCCGGCTTTCCTTCCCGCCATCCCAGATGGTGAGACCCTTGTTGTCAATCTCGATGCTGCTGAAACGCTGGGATAAGAAGGTGCCGAGGCGCTTGTATTCCTTCGTGTTGATCAACGCAATTGCGACCATGAGGTATGGGCCGATGATGGCGGTCATAAAGAATATCATGAAATTTGGCATGGTAACGGTATCGACAGGACCCCACGTGACTTCCATGATGACGATCACGATGAGTGAAGCGATACCAAGCCCGACCGGGGTCGAAATGGCAAGCCTTTTTCGCCTTTCCCTCAATCGCTCGAGACCCGGCTGAGAGATGTTGAACCTGAGGTCTCCATTCATGGGTGGAGGGTCTTTTTTCAAGATCTTGTACCGCATAGCCTGTTGCACGTCGAGAGGCTGGTAGCCGAACACCAGGGACTCGAGGAAATTCTTCATTGAAGAAAACTCATCGGCGTTGCGGAACTTGAGGTCGACCGAGAAGATGGTCCGGGCGTTGGCAGCGAGCGGCTTGTTGAGCATCATCCGGATGCCAGGACAAGGTTTCATGCGCAAGGCCGTCCGTGTCCCGAAATCAATCCCGATGATGTCTGAATACCTCGTCCGGGCGAGCGCGTTGTAGCCAACATCTCGCCGCTTGCTGAAGTTCAACGCCGTGTACATTGCCTTGTCCGTGAAGATGACGAAGTTGAAGGAGTAGTAATCGAGAAGCCGGTTGCGCAGCAGGAGGGTAATCAACGTGGAGGCGAGGATGGATGCTGTCATCGACCAAGCCAAATTGGTGAGGATTCCCGATGCGCTGAATTCACCAACGCCGAAAAGAGGAATTAGCATGCCCATCGTCGTGATGAGCATCGCGCCAGCGAGCGGGAGCATGAAGATCATGAATATGGTATTGACCATCTCAAAGCCCCCGGCTGCATCGAAATACACGTACTTGATATCTTCGCCGGCAACGACCTTGAAGTTTATGCGCTTCAACATGGCTTTTTGCAGTTTTTCCTTCATTTCAGCTCGCCAGGACATCGCGCTGCAAGCACTGCGCAACAATTGGCCGGGAAACCTATTCGACCGCCTTGATCGAATGATGAGAGTTTACCCCTTATAAATTTTGTAGAGTGACCCGTCCTAGCCCGTAGAGGATGGGGACCATGTCCAAACCTTTTGGTCTAGACAATTGCACGTTGCAGCGCGAGATTTTCCAGGCGCCCTCGCCGGTGTTCCAGCCTTTCGAATCAGTGTTTCTTTCACGTTCGAGGGGATCCACCGGGTGTCTGCTGCTGCTTGAAAAAAGCATCGCCGTATTTCTCGATCCACGCGTCGATGATCTCCTTGAACGGCACGTCGGCGTACGTGCCGCGGTCGAGCACGTATTCGAAATGCGGGTTGCCGAGCTTGTCGGTTTTCTGGAAGACAGCGTCGCGTTTTCCATCGAAATCGACGGAAAAATAGCCCTTGTCCTCGGAGAGCGCGAGGTCGAACGCGGGGTTGACCTTGAACCACGTGCCGTTCAGCAACAACTCGGCATAGCCGTGGAACGCGAACAGCTTCGAGCCCATGACCTTTTGCAGGCTATCGGACGCGAGGTGGTTGATGATGTCGGCGAAATGGAGCCGGGCAGGGATGCCGTTCGCCCTTGCCAGCGCCACGAGCAGCGTCGCCTTCGGTATGCAGAATCCATAGCCGCGGGAGAGCGTCTCGCTCGCCTTCAAGTACTTGCGCGTCGGCAAGCCCCAGATGACGCGGTACGGGATCGTGTCGCGGACAAAGTAGAATAACTTGACTGCCATGCCGACCTTGTCGGCCGGATCGTGACCGGCCACGGTCTCCCTCGCCGCCCGCGAAACAGCGGGCGATTCAAAGTCGATGAAGTAGGTGGGACGGAGGTATTCGTCCATAATTCACCAGTACCGAGCGAGGGATATAAAAACGGGTTTTGTCCTTCATGACCGGCGATTTCGTGTTTCATCACTAGCATTTTATTCTTTTAGTAGAAGTAAGCGCTGGTCTTCTAGATCGTTTCTCCAGCAGAGCACCAGACCGCATCGCAGTCGTGCCCGCGCGAAAGATGGTGACCGATGAGCCAGTTCATTTTCAAGTTCGACGACGTTCCTCGCCGTACCAAGAAGTACAAGGGCTCCCGGAAGGTCTCGTTGTACCTTCCTATGAAAGACGGGGTCAAGATCGCGGCGACCGTGATCACCCCCGCCAGCGCGAGCGCCGGGGAGCGGTTCCCGGCGATCCTGGCCCAGACCCGCTACTGGCGCGCCCACCAGTTCCGTGCCCTGTTCCGGTGGATCCTCGGGGACCAACCGCCGCTAGTGCAGAAGATCATCGACATGGCGACGGGTTACGGGTTCGCGGTGGTCTACACCGACGTCCGGGGAACGGGGGCATCGACGGGCAACTGGCGAAATGCAAACTCCGAGAAGGAATTCTCCGACTGCAAGGAGATCATGGACTGGATCGTCGAGCAGCCGTGGTCCGACGGGAACGTCATCTCGTGGGGGATCTCGTATCTCGGGCTGACCGCGGAACTGGCAGGCATACACGGCCACCCCGGCTTGAAGGGCATGATGCCGATGCACGACTACTGGGACGTGCTCGCCGATGTTGGGGCCCCCGGCGGCGTCCCGAACACGCGCTTCTTGAAGGAATGGTCGGATCTCGGGAAGAGCATGGACCAGAACTCGATCAAGGCGATGGCAAAGAAGGTTCCCTTGATCGTTCTCGTGGCAAACCACGTCAAGCCCGTGGACGAGGACGAGGACGGTAGCATGGTGAAGGCTGCAGTGAAGGAACACGAGCAAAACGTGTATCCCTTCGATCTCACCAAGGTGATCAAGTACAGGGACGATCCCATCGACACGGATGGCACCCAAGTCGCCTCGATGTGCATCTACAACTACAAGGACAAGATCGAGAAGTCAGGCGTGCCCTACTATTATTGGGGCTCGTGGCTGGACGCGGGAACCGCCGACGTGGCGATCACGCGGTTCTTGAACGTCTCGAACAGGCAGCGTGCCGTGATCGGGGACTGGAACCACGGTGCGAGTTTCAGGTCGAACCAGTTCTTCCCTCCCAAGATGAAGGTGATCCCGCCGAGAGACGAGCAGTTCATCGAGTGGGCAAACTTTTTCGACCGCTGCTTGACCGGGAACGTCCCCGACGAGAAAGCCATCTACTACTACACCCTCGTCGAGGAGAAATGGAAAAGAACCACCACCTGGCCCCCGGAATGCAGCAAGATGCAGACATGGTATCTTTCAAGCGGCCACATGCTGACCAAGACCCCACCCGAAGCTGATTCGGGGGAGGACGAGTACGACGTCGACTTCGACGCGACGACGGGGAAGTTCAACAGGTGGGGTGCAGGGCTCGGGTACCGCATCGTGTACCCCAACAGGGCGAAGCAAGACAAGAAACTGCTGGTCTACACGAGCCAGCCCCTGGCAGAGGACGTGGAGATCACGGGAAACGCGATCGTCAACATCTACGTCTCGTCGACTCACGACGACGGCATCGTGATCGCGTACCTGGAAGACGTGGCCGAGAACGGGCGCGTGACCTACATCACGGAAGGCTTGCTGCGGCTCATCCACAGGAAGCCCGCGACCGATGACATGCCGTACAAGTCGCTCGTGCACTTCCACACGTACTTGCGGAAGGACGGCATGCCGATGGTGAAGGGCGAGGTCGCCGAGGCCAAGTTCGGGATGCTCGCCACGTCGGTGCTCGTGCGAAAGGGACATTGCATCCGCGTGGCCATAGCGGGCGCGGACAAGGACAGCTTCGCGCGGATCCCGGAGACGGGCGACCAAAAAATAACGATTTCACGAAATAAATACCACCCGTCCTCCATCCAGCTCCCAGTTATCTCGCGGAAATGAAGACCACCGAGTACGGTGATCGGCGATAACGGTTTACACGTCTCAACCTTCTTTTCCATAAACGAGCGGTTACTGGCCGCTGTTTGCCTGTCCACTATGTGTTATATCAAGCCAACATTTATTTACATACAATTACATACAGATATCCAGAGGAAAATGGCATCGAAAACGATAATGATCCAGGAGGAAACCTATCAAAAACTTGCAGAATTGAGGCGTGGGAATGAATCGTTTAATGATATAATTCGACGCCTCATATACAAGTATCAAGACTTGACACCATACTTTGGCATCATTTCAAGCAAGAACGGCGACCAGATCGAGAAAGCAATCGAAGAGGCGAGGGAAGCGAACGACGTGGCTGATCTCTCCAGGGGTGATGGAGTCTGAAGGCGATATGCCTCGATACCCGTTTGCTCTCCCAATACTTGAACAAGAAGGTTAAAGCGAAAAAGGCCATCGACGAGTTTCAGCAGCAAGGCTTTGACTTGTATACGACGACTATCAACGTTACCGAGTTTTTCATGGGCTTGTACAAGGTAAGGGAAGCTTCCGTAGCTGAATTGGAAAAATTGAAGGACTTTTTTTTCACGTTGCACCCATTTGGCGTCGATTATGACACGTCCCTCGTCGCGGGCAAATTATTCGCATCTATGTTGAAAGGGAATGCAATCGGATGGCGGGACACGTTCATCGCCGCGATCGTGCTCCAACATGGCAACACGATCGTCACCAGCAATGCCGAACACTTCAAGCGCGTTCCCGGCCTGAGTGTCGTTGAATACTCGTAATCTTGTCTTGGGTTACGATGCAAAGGACATCTTTATCACGGTCAAGAGATGCGCCGAGAAGCCGGTTGCCAAGACCCGGATAGGCGCCGGGCGTGCCGGCTATTTGCCAGAACCCTTTATTGGAGATTCCGGCATTGTCTTGCGGCGAAGGACCAGCCGCCGCACGTACGCGATGAGGTACACGAGGCCTACCAAGACGATGACGCTGCCATAAACGATGGCTTCCACGAGAAATTCATCAATAAAGCACTCGAGGGCCATCCAGAACGCCGCGGTGGAGATCTTCGAGTCCAACCCCGCGTTGTACACGACGGGCTGGCTCGGATCGTAGGCGACCGACGGCACGGCCAGGCAAGTGCTCATCATGGGCACTTGCCAGTAACCCATCGCGCAATGCGCGAGGTCAAGCCGGTAGATAGGATCGCACAAGAGCGTCGGCCGGCGATCGGCGGCCGGGATCGTCGTAGTATAGATCCGCAGCTCCATCTGCAAGGACACGACGATTTCCTCGCGCCAGTCCCCGAACAAATCTCCGATCGCAATGAGATTGCCAGCATGCGTGAAGTGCATGTAGCCGGTCTCGTAGTCGTACACGTGCGATGACCTGATCACTTCACGCTGGAGATCGGCATCCCAGAACGCCGCGCACGGCGCGAGCTTGTAATTCATGACCCCGCTGCCGTTGCCGATCCGGGTCCCGTTCGCGGCGAACATCCAGCACTCGCCCGTCCATTCCTCGCCCGAGTAACACTCCATGCCCGGGTAGCGGCTATCGATGTCCGACACGAGCCCCCGCGAGTGCGCGTGGACCGTCGTCTCGTTGCCAGCCCAGACGACCTTCCCGGTCCTGGCGTCAATGCAGCACATGCCGTAATCGACCTCCTTTTTGCTCGTCGGTTCCCCTTGAATGATGAAGTAGATCTCGAGGCCGGGGCGGGAGGGGTTGATCTCCCCGATCCATGCAGCATCGGCGTGCTGGAATCCGGGCGACCAGAGCCCCTTCCCGTTGTCATCGATGACGCACGAGCCGGGGATGATCTCGTCCCGGCCATCGCTGTCCACGTCGACGCAACGGAGCCAGTGGGAGCCAGGCCCGAAATACGCGAAGCCGAACTCGTAGCTGCTCTCCCAGTACCACGCGCGCGTGAGCTGGTGATCGTGGTAGCGATATGCGGCCACCTTCACGCTCCCGTAGACTCCCCGCTCCATGATGATGTACGGGGACACGCCGTCGAGGTAGGCCACGCCGAGCAGGCTCTGCGGGTGCCAGTCGTCCTCGCTCCAGCGGGGGATCCAGTCCGCGCGGGCGATCTCCGCGCCCGTGAGGCCGTCCCACACGCTCAAGTACTCGGGGCCGGTCGTGACGTCGCCGTTCGCGTCGCGGTGGTCGCCGCTCCCCGTCTTGATCGCGACCTCCGCGCGGCCGTCGCTGTCCAGGTCATAAACGAGGTAGGGCGCGAACGTGTCGAGCTGGATGTCCCAGCCGAGGTCGTTTTCCCACAAGAACGTGCCGTTGGACGAGTAGGCCTGGATCTTGTACGTGCTCGGGCTCGGGCCTTGCCCGTTCTTGAAGCCGGCGTCCGACGAGTTCCGCTGCTTGATGACGTAATCAAGGCCGCCATCGCCGTCCAGGTCGCCGAACGCCACCCGCTCGGGCGTGTAGTTTTTCGCAATGTGAATCGAGATGTACGGCATCCCGGGCGCGTTGCGAACCGGGGTTGCTTCGGACTGCCCGCCAGGCGTGGCATTGACCCAGTAGCGCAGCCCGGTCACGTCCACCCCTGGTGCCGCGTCGATGTAATCCGTGGTCGTGCTGACCGGCGACCCGTTCAGCTTCACGGGTGCCTCGGAGTTGTTCTGGCGGTACACGTCGAACGTGACGTTCAAGGGGTCCTGGGGGAGCATGCGCCACCCGATGTTCACGCCCCCCGGCACCTGCATGGCCACGAGGCCCCGGTTCAGAAGCTCAGGTGCCCGGCTGCTCGTGGCAGGCTGGAGCTTCGTTCCTTCATGGCTGATATCCCATATCCAGCCATACACGAGCGGGGCGGCGAGCATCGCGAGGACGATCAACGCGCACTGGATGCCGGGGTGCTTCTTGAATTCCTTGAGGCGTTTAATGTCGAAATGTCTTCTCATTGCTGATGCATCTCGACCCGTGGAAAATAAAGTTAAACCCAGATTCCATTAATAAGGACGACATTTATCGTTTTATTTCGTTGGATGCTTTTTACTGGTTTCTCACTTTTGGTAAAAAAGTGAGAAACGAAACAAAAAGAAAATCCCTTTTTCTTTTTACCCGGTAAAAAGAGATGTTTTTACCACGCCCAAGCAGAGCTGCATCCAGCGGCACGAGTAGATCCTTCCCGGGTGCAGAAAACGTGGCACGCAATGCACAGCAATTCCGCGCCCGGCCGCGAGCCGTTCCATCGCCTTCCTCGTTGATTTGGCTGAACACGAGTCTTGATCACGTTGCTTTCGTTTTTCTAACTCTCGTGCCCGGGTCCGTTACGTCTTGTAAGGGATCCCGATGGTTCGCATTCAGCGGTTTGCTGGTTCTACGTCTCATCACTCGCTGGAACTCGAAATTGGAATTCTTTTAACGGACGCGGCATTCTCTACCATATTTACCCGGTATAAACCGCGCGTCGGGACGACCCTCGCATGAAGTCCGACATCCAGATAACGCTCGAACACGAGCCCCGCCCTATCAAGGAGATAGCATCGAGGAAGCTCGGCCTCAAGGAGGACGAGATCATCCCGTACGGCGATCACGTTGCGAAGATCGCGCTGAAAGCGCTGAATGGTTACATGAACGGCACGCGGCATGAAATCAAGCATGGCAAGCTCGTCCTCGTCACCGCGATCACGCCCACGAGGGCAGGCGAGGGAAAAACGACCACGACCATCGGCCTCACCCAGGCGCTGGACAAGCTGGGCAAGCGCGTGCAAGCAACCCTTCGCCAGCCTTCGATGGGGCCCGTGTTCGGCTTGAAGGGCGGGGCCACGGGCGGCGGCTATTCGCAAGTCTATCCCATGTGGAAGATCGACCTGGAGTTCACGGGCGACATCAACGCGGTCGCCGCGGCGCACAACTTGCTCGCGGCGCTCGTCGACAACCATCTCTCGAAGGAAAACAAGCTGCGCATCGACCCGACCAAGATCACGTGGCCGCGCACGATCGATATCAACGACCGGGCGCTGCGAAAGGTCATCGTGGGCATGGGCGGCCGCTCCAAGGGCGGCATCGTCCGTGAGGATGGCTTCATCATCGCGGCGGCGTCGGAAATCATGGCAATACTTGCCTTGTCGCGCAACATCTCCGAGCTGAAGGCGAGGCTCGGCAACATCACGGTCGCCTACACCTACGATGACAAGCCCGTGCTGGCCAAGGACTTGAAGGCGACCGGCGCCATGGCGCTGATCTTGCGCGACGCCCTCAAGCCGAACCTCGTGCAAACCCTTTCCGGTGCGCCCGCGTCGATCCATTGCGGGCCATTCAGCAACGTGGCACACGGCACGGCTTCGATCATCGCCATCCTCATGGCCTTGAAGATGAACGAGTACGTGATCAACGAGGCAGGCTTTGGATCGGATCTCGGGCTCGAGAAGTTCGTCAACATCGTGTGCCGGCGATACGGGCTCGTCCCGCGCGCCGTGGTGCTCGTCGTGTCGTGCCGCGCGCTGCGCCAGCACGGCGGGGTGCCCTTCGAGCGGTGCAAGGCAGCCAACCTGGCCGCGCTCGTGGCCGGGGCGCCGAACCTCGACGCGCACGTCGGCATCGTGAAGGGCTTCGGCCTCAAGCCCGTGATCGCCATCAACAAGTTCGCCGCCGACAGCGACGAGGAGCTCGAGTGGCTCCTTGGCCACTGCAAGGCGCTCGGCGTGCCGGCCGCGATCTCGGAGGTCTACGAGAAAGGGGCGGACGGGGGTATCGAGCTCGCGAGGAAAGTGATCGAGGTAGCCGAGTCCGAGTCCGTGGACGAGCACGGGCTGAAGTTCACCTACGATCTCGCCGATCCCGTCAAGGAGAAGATCGCCAAGATCGCGACGCGGGTATACGGGGCCGCGGACGTCGTGTACTCGGCCGACGCTGCAAGGGCCATCCAGCAGATCGAGGCGCGGGACGGGGCGAGGAACTTTCCCATCTGCATGGCCAAGACGCAGGCCTCCTTGAGCGACGACCCCCTCAAGATCGGGGCGCCCAAGGGATTCACGCTGACCGTCGATGATGTCCGCGTGTACACCGGCGCCGAGTTCGTCGTCCCCGTCTGCGGCGGGGTGCTACTGATGCCGGGGCTGCCGGACGTGCCGGCGGCCGATGGCATAGACATCGACGACGACGAGAACATCACGGGCCTTTTCTGATGCGGATGACCGCCAAATGCAGAATGACAAGTCGAAATCGGGATTATATAAGCGCTATTTTCTGGGGCGAAAGATCAAGGCAAAGATTTCTTGCCACGGGGGAAGACGAGCAATTTTTTTTCACCAGAACCCGCGACATGCTCGATGGTTCCAAGTGCGAGGATTTTTAGAGGTTCTCACATTGGTATAACAAGGCAAGCCTCCATTGACAAAAGTGACCCAATGCGAAGGTTTTTTAACAAAAAGCGAGAAAGATCGATTATTGCGCGGCGGAACTCGAGCACGGCGTGCCGGGCGCGGGCGATGCCGAGGTCGTGAACCAGATCCGAATACCATCCCGATAAAAAACTCACACCCGATGAATCACTCATGAGAGAAGACACGGACTTTGCTGAATGTATCGACGCTTTCAAGAACGACGCGTTCGTCACGATCGAGCCCTGGCAACCAGGTGGCTCGATAGACCATCTCCGGCTCACCATCAAGGGCTTGGATGGAACGCCGTACGAGGGTGGAAAATTCATCTTCGAGATAAAACTCCCCCCGAACTATCCCTTCTACCCGCCCTTCGCCTACAGCCACACGATCATGTACCACCCCAACATCGACTCGTCCATCCCGCCAGGGAAACTCAACATCTGCCTCGACCTGATCAACCCCGAGCTCGTGGGAAAGGTGGACGTGTCGACGGGCGCGAGCGGGTGGACGCCGTCGAAAACACTCACGAACGTTATAGAAGCGCTCAAGGGCATGATGCATACAGAACCGCCCTTCTTCAACCCGAATGACCCGCTGAATCACGAGGCTGGAGAAGAGGCATTAAGAGCATGGCATAAATTCGAGAAAAAAGCGAAGGAATGGACTAAAAAATATGCTCAATAATCCTTGTTTTTCATCATTTTTCGTGCGATTTTCGATAGTAATCATTCTGATCTGGGCGATCTTCTCTTTTCTGGTTTTCAAGCTTGACCAGGCTTGAAACAGCGGAAAAGAGAATGAAAGATTCAAGCGAGATGGTATTCAGCGAGATTGTATTCACGTTATCGATTACCTCACTT
>JAUQYZ010000099.1 GCA_030587475.1 Candidatus Sigynarchaeum calidifontis | reverse complement strand
AGCAGTCCAAAACGGGGCCAAGGCGCCTTCCGAAGCAACTTTGTCCAACTTCAAGAAACAGCTGATGACGGCTATTAAATCGCCTGCATTCGAAGCATTTAGGTCGCATGTCACGAAATTTCTCATCGGGATTTCAACGCCACAATATACGTCGGTTGACTTGCTTTTCCCGGGCTTATTTGCCGCGCTGCAGACATCCTTCTCGTATATTGACCCGGATGCCCGGCTCGGCTACTGCGCCGCAAAGAAGCAAGTCTTCCTCGGCTACCGCGTGCAGCTGCTAATCGACGACAAAAAAAGGTACCCATAAAGGTCGAGACGTATCCGGCGAACACGCACGATTCCATCACGCTCATCCCACTGATTGATGAACTTAAGGCAGAACATCCAGGCGTGCAAGTTGGCAATATCAACGCGGACAATGGGTACCAAAGCCCAGAAAATGGCAAGGCACTCGTTGACCGGGGCATTAACAACAGCATTGCGCAGAGACAGTCTAGTCCCGTCAAAATTTCCAAGAAACGACGCAACCAGCGGAAGTGTATCGAGGGAATAATCGGGATCGGCGAGCAGCATCTCGGCTTGGAGCAAACTCGCGTCCGGGGTCTTGAAAACGCGAAAAAGGACACGCTGTTAAAAGCAATCTCGATGTTATTCCTTGCAGTCGTGTCGGCCGAGACGGGGATGGAGGAAATGTACTTGAGGCCGGCATTTTTCTTTGGGTGAGAAGTTTAAAGAGAACGAGGTGTTAATTATTAGTTAGACAGACTCTTAAAGTCCAGCCATAATGCGCAAAGTGGCCATGATGGAACGGATAAAGGCGTTGATCGGGGAAATCAAGAAGGTCGTCGATGGCATCGCTCGGATCGAATGCATAGGTGCTTGCGCGGGCGATTTTACCGGGGTTATCAAGGAAACAAGGAACGTGATCGAAAAAAACAAGGCAGCGGAGGAGGCAATTAAAGGCATCAACTTGGGACAGGTGTTTCGAGACGAGATCACGTTTATCAACCAAGTTATCTTCGATAATTTAATGCCTATCACGAAGACCGCAGAAAAATTATCCGAGCGCTATGCTGATAAGGGGGACAAGGAAGCAAAGGAGTATCCCGAGCTGTTGAAAGGGCGGATCGCGAAGATCCAGAAATCCTTGTCAAAGATCGTCGAACGCGTGCCGGACGGGTTCGTCGATCCAAAATCGCTGGCGGCGATCAACGGCACGCTCCTTCCCGCCCTCGAGAGCGGCATCCAGAAGCTGAACCAGCAAGTCGACAGCATCTCCGTGTCTGTCGGGGAGAGCCTATCCAGCATCCAGAAGGAGGCAACTGACTTGCTCGCCGAGTTAGAAACCGAGGTGGGCCAACAGATGGCATCCGCCAACGCAGCACAAATCGCATCGCTCCAGGCCGCGCTCGAGGAGGAGCGGCGGAAAAACGCGTTGCTCGCGAAGGCGATCGAAGAGGCGGAAGAGGCAAGAGCCGCTCTCAAGAAACAGTTGGAGGAAGAGGCCGGGAAAAACCTCGCCGCGAAGGTGCTGCAATTCGAGCGCGAGATCAAGGATCTCCTGCGGTTCATCGAGAAGAATCCCCGCTACCAATTGTTGTACGCGATCAACAACTTGAAGTCTGCCTCGGTCTCCAAGCTGTCGAGCATGCTCACGATCGACGAGAACATCGTCAAGGCGATCGTCGAAGACCTCGCGGCTCAAGAACTGGTGAAGATCTCGCGCCAAGAAAACGACGTCGTGGCGGAGATAGCCCAGCCGCTGAACCCGATATCTTGCATCTCGACCTTCTCCCCGGAAGAGTCGGCGACCATCCAGGCATTCGCGACTGCGACGGATCCATCGGTAATAGAGGCAGCATTCAATCCGATAAAGGAATTGATGGGACGGATGCGCGAGACGGATGCCGAGAAGGCCGGGTTCCTTGCATCGCTCGCGTTCTTCAAGATGCACGAGTCCCGGTCGTTCCACTGGTTCCCGGCGATACGTGATGCTATGGACGAACAGCGATCGAGGTCGTTCTACGTTCGGCTTGTCGAGAACATGTTCTCGGCCCCCTTGCACGAGAAGCAGAAGAATTTCTTGCTCGACCGGCTCGGGGACGTGCCGAAGCTGAAGATCTTCGGCCCGGATCTCAAGGAAATCGATCAAGGAACGCCGGAATACACGTCCAATGGTCCTTTCTCCATCGAGAGCATCACCAACGCCGACATCTCGGGAAACGCCATTGCCGCGAGGGTTTTACCAGAGTTGAACGGGTTCGCCACGATCCAGGGCGCCGCGATGTTTGCGTGGTTTTCCAGCGACGCGGGCAAGCTGAGGATTGGGCTGAAGGACGCATCCGGACAGTCAATTTCGATCATCGTGACCGATCGTGCCTTGTTCGATGCAGAGGTCGTCTCGGTCGCGCACGAAGGGGCGAGTTGACGTGGTGCAATCCTCGGCACAGAAGAATTTGCTGGGTTCCGTCACTTATAGCATACAGTTCGATCTGTTGCAAGCGCTCACCGAGCTCGAGGACATTTACGTTCGCATGAGCTTCTTCGAGCACAAGCACAAGCTCTACGAGCATATCGTCGATGACTTCAAGGGCCTCATCACGGAGCTTGGCTCTTTCTGGCTCGACGAAGCGCACATGCAGATTTTCCCCCAGCGGATGGCCGCGTGGCTAGCGGAGTTTCTCGGAGAGATCGGGATTACCCGGTATCCATACGAAGTTATCCTGGCGATGATCCGCCGCCTTAACGATGAACGCAATTTACTCGCGATGCTCCGAAATATGCTGGGGGATATCGATCCCGACGTCAAGCCAAGCTTGAGACCCCTTAATCTCGACTTCAGGGGCAAAAATCCTGCAGAAGTCGTCCGTTTGGAGGTCGACAACCAGATCATCGCTGCCCCGAAAACAATCGATAGCAGCATCATCTACATCGACAACACGGGCAAGGTGCAAGCGATCAAGGCAAAGCAGGAGATCGAGAAGGAAGAGGGTTCCATGTCGATGGCTGCATCTACTACGTTCGAGAACCCTCTCGACGTCTCGCTTACCAACGTCCAAATCAACAACGTCGTCCCGTATCATTACAAGGTCATGGGTACCACCATAGAGGGGTTCGAGGACATACAGCCCAAGAAAAAACTCCTCGACGAGGGGCTCCAGCTCACTTGGACATTGCCTGAAGTCAAGCCGAAACAGAAGGTCCAAGCGGAACTCGACCTGGAGCGCCGCATCTCGCGAACGATAATCGCGAACATCAGCGAAAAGGTGGACTTGATCCAGACATGGTTCAACATTGTCCCGGCAGGCGAGCGGTACGCCGCCAACGGCCAATTCACTAACGTGTACAGCGCGGGCGTGAACAACCTGGTCATCGAGGACGAGATCCCCCTCACGTTCCACCTCGTGGACGTGGTACCAACGAAAGATGTCCAATCGTTCAACCCGGACCGGCAGCATTTTGAAAATCTCGTGAAATGGCAGTATGCACCCGTGGAAATTGCACGTCGTCTCGACCACGGGTACACCCTTGCAGACCGTCGATTGCTGGTCATCAGCACCTATGATTTCTCTTCCATCAAGGGATGTCCCGTTCGGTCGGTGTTAAAGATCGCCGAACCGAACTTGATATTCAACGAGATGTCCGTGTCCATCTACATCGAACTCGCGGAACATGTTCCCGAGCTAGATATAAGGGAGATCAGCCCGGAACAGGCATCGATCGCCTTCCAGAGCCCTTCGTACACGGCGCGGGGCGTGGAGATACTCGAAGGGTCATCGATACAGAACTGGAAGTTGCTCCCCTCCCGTGGCTCGAACCGGGTCACGTTCGGCTACGTGTGTTCCGGCATCAAGTCAACCGCCGAGGTGCCTCTCGAGATAACCATCCCTGGGGGTGGAACGTATCGCATGCAAGCCAAGCCCGTGGTGACGCGGAAGGAGGCCGTGCTCCTTCCCGAATTCCACGAGTACATTTCGCAGCACAAGCGGCAAAGATCAACAACCGCGTGAACAATATGGACGAAATCGTATCGTATGCTGGCGTCCCGCTTGTCCAGAAAGAGGCCGGGATAATGAAAGACATTGGAAGGCTCGTCGGCCAGGCACTGACCGTAATTCCGGAGATCAAGCCGATGGAAATCGGGTTCACGGCGCGCGACAACCATGTCACTGGCCTCGCCATCTGGGCACGCGTCGTCATCGGTGGCGTGGACGAGATCATCGATCTCGCCCTTGGCCTCTTGCACCTGGAGTCCCTCTTTTTCGGCTTCATGCTCGCCGAGAGGATCTCCCCGAAGATCGGGGAGCTCAAGAACCTCAAGCACCTAAATCTAAGCGGGAACGCGTTCAAGGAAATCCCATCGGAGATTGGTAATCTATCCAAGCTCGAGTCGCTCGTGCTCTCGTCGAACCAGCTCCGCTCGATCCCCGATTCGATAGGCTCGCTCTCGAACCTCCAATTATTGGATCTCAGCGGGAACCACGTCTCTGCGCTGCCCGATGCGTTAGGGAAATTATCCAAGTTGAAGGTGCTAGATGTCGGTATCAACATCCTTCGCGAGATCCCGGCGTCGGTCGGGAACCTTGCCGTGCTCGAGCGCCTCGTTCTCAACGACAATCTCCTCGAAGACTTGCCTGCATGCATCTCCTCCCTACCGGTCCAGGAACTCGATCTAAAAACGAACCAGCTCGCCACGATCCCGGCGTGCATCTTCAAGATAGTCTCTCTGAGAGTGCTTGATCTATCGGGCAACCAGCTAGCCTCAATACCCGAGGAGATCGGAAACTTGAAATCATTAACGGGCATGCATGCCCGGAATAATAACCTGGTAGTGATTCCTGCCAGCATCAACCAGCTCGCCAAGCTCGTCGAACTCGATCTATCGATGAACGATGTCGAGCAAGTACCCGGGGATATCGGATCCATGTCGACCTTGCGCGTGCTCAAGCTCGAGTACAACAAGATCCGCACGGTTCCAGTCGATCTAGCGAAGAATCGGTCCCTCCAACTCCTCGACCTGCGCGGGAACAAGGACTTGGCCTTGCCGGATGGCCTGGCCAGCCAGATGTCATTTACGGAAATAAAGATACACCGCAAAATAACGTCCATAACTTGATTGGGGTCATGCAAATGGAAACGAAAACATTGCTCGTGGGAAAGGGCACATACACCAGCGGGAAGCTGTCTCTTTCCGAGGCCAGCGTCCCGCTGGACGACGCGATGCTCTCCCGGTTGATCGCGGAACTCGGCTCGCGGATTCCTACCGTCGTGCTCAATCATGCGGACAAGCCGCGCACCATGCTCTTTGACGACGTTGAAGGGTATAATTTCATCAAATTCTTTCCGGTCGGCACCCAGGTCAATACCGTTCTCGTCCGCATTACCGGCATCATCTACAATACAGACGAGATCAAGAAGGTTTCGATACAGCTAGCCCAATACCTCGATGCCAACCTCGATCTGGCGACCCTGACTCACAACATCCTCCTCGTTTTGGCGGCCGTTGATGCCTATGACTTTTCCCGCCCGATCCGCACGCGGTTCGGGATGATGGCCTGGCTTTCCGATGACGATCGCAGCAAGCGCGGTGACGAGATACTCCCCGTCCTAAACCGAACGCGATATGCCACCTCCCTGACGGACAGGATCATGTTCACCAAACTGGATCTCTTGATGCGCCACAAGGATCGCGTTGGCTCATCCGATGACCCCCAGGTCATCAACTTGATAGACGGGCTCGTCGTGGCACTCGATGCAGCTAGCCCGGCCGAATTATCAACCCTGGACAAGGGAATCGTTTGTTACAATCTCGCCCTCGTGCTCCGGGAGCTCGGCCACCTCAAGAGTTCGTCACGGCTGTTCGCCGCTGCTGAAGGCATATTCTCGGCGAGCAATGCCCAACGCCTCGAGATATTTGCCGGGTTCAATGTTGCTATCAATTCAAAGCAAGCGAATGACTGGAAAGGTGCATCAGAAAAGATCGCTGCTTTAAGGCCCATGATACAAGAAACTACCTTGCTCTCTGATACCATCAAGGGTATCTTTTACAGGCACGACGGCGAGACCTGCCAGGCCTTGAAAGACATCGCTTCGGCTCGCACGGCGTTCGCGAAGGGGATCGAGTGCTTCCAGCGCGCCAAACAAGGCAACATCGACTCGGCGATATGCTATTTCGGCCGCGGGACGATCGACTTCAATGACGAGGCATACTTCGACGCGTGCAAGAATTTCACGTTCGCCACCAATATCTTGGGCTTGCTCGGCCAGGATACCAGCAAAGTGACCCGGAACCTCGGCATCTCCTATTTCAACCTCGCTCGCGAGTATGCCGTGGCGATCAAGATCCTCGAGATCGAACGCGATGCATCCCGCGCCGTGGACATGGTTCTCAAGGGTTTAGGCTTTATTTTCCTCGCGCACTTTTATGTTGGCACCGAGATATCCGAAAAGGTAAAAGAGGTCATCGGGATCTATTCAAACTTGTGCGGGAAAGCGTTACAAGAAGAGCTTCCCCCGAATGACAAGGAGGTCGCGACACAACTTTACACGATCTCTCAAGAATACGCGGCCACGCTTGCCCAGACCGGCATCGATCACAAGACAATGTCGAAGTACATGTTCGAGAAGATCCGGAACTTCCAGCCATTGCAGGTGTATTACTTGCTCATCATTTTCAAGGGAAACGGGCTATCCATCTTCTCGAAGGAGAGCAAAGCACTCTCGACCATGCCCAAGATGGACGAGAACCTCATCGCCGGCATGATCAGCGGCATCACGAGTTTTCTCACGGAGGTTCTTTCCGGGGAGCAGCAACTATCGCTTCTGGATCGTGATAATGTCAAGATCTTGTTTGAATATTCTCCGAACTTGATGGGGATGGTTTTTGCAAACAAGGAGAGCCCGAAACTGCGCCAGGAGTTGAAGGAAGTGCTCGCGACGACCGAACGAGATGCCAAGGAGGGACTCCAGAAATGGACGGGCGACGTGAAGCAGTTCGCGTTTATTGAACAGCTCGCGGCTAAATTCATGGAATGAGGAACCTTAATTAGGATCCAAGTAGTCTTGCTATCGTATGACCGAGACGATCACCCCGGCGAACCTGGTAAAGGCCGTGATATATGCAGTCTTCGACGAGAAGGCCGGGCCCGTCGCGCGGTGCTTCTTGCCGGGATCGTTTCCTGAGGAAAGGATTAACGAAATAACCTTCAAGTCGATGAGCTTCACCTCGATGTCCGAACGCACGGCGAAATCAGTCGCGGTGATTCCTTACCCCCTTTATAATCTCAAGGGGCTCGTAAAGAACGTCGTTTTCGACCACCCGAGACGCCGCGGGGGCAAGGGTGAATGCTGCTTGGTGCTGGTGTTCGACGAGACAAGGGATTGCATCTTCTACAAGTACATCAAGCAATTCGAAAAGGTCATCAATACCTACTCTAACCGTTTCACCGAAGCGGAGCAATTAGAAGATAATCTCGTCAAGGGACGATGTAACACGCTTTTGAATGGCTTCCTTGGCGAGATCACGGCCTTGATTGCCGATTTAGCCAAGGCAGAATTGATGGATTTCAAGGATGCATTCCCCGTAGTGCCAGGTGTGGGCAACCAAGCAAACAAGATCCGTTACAAGCTCATCGTCGTCGGGGATCCAGAGGTTGGCAAGACCTCCCTGGTCTTGAGCTTCACGGAGCGGGCCTTCCGCCGGACCTACATACCGACGATTGGTGTGAACATCAGCGAGAAGGCTATCATGGTCCGGGACAAGCGCGTCGAATTCGTGCTCTGGGACATAGCGGGCCAATCGAAATTCCTCAAGATGCGTACACATTTCTACGAGGGCGCGCAAGCATTACTCCTTGTCTTTGATTTAACACGCCCCGAGACGTTCAAGAGCGTCTCGGACTGGCACGCCGACATCGTGAAGAGCCAAAAAGCACCCATCATCGCTTGCTTGGCCGGGAACAAGGCAGATCTCGTTTCCCAGCGCAAGGTCGGGAGAGAAGCAGCAGAACTTGCGCAGCATATCGGGATGCAGTACCTCGAAACATCAGCCTTGACGGGTGCTAACGTCATCGACTCTTTCCGATACATTGCCGAAAAACTCTTGGAAATGAACAAGCTTATTTAAAAAAAGTCGTGGGATTCCCGGATTGCCGCGAGCTATGGCGAAGCCTCGGGCTTGGCAAGCTTGAAGCCCTCCAGGTACTCGTGCAGCGCCGGAAGGAAAACCCTCCTCCTTATTACCGTGCTGGCGGTCGCCGTCCACTTCTCGTTCTTCGCGGAGGGGGCATACACGGAGATCGGCGCGGCGACGAGCTGGTTCAAATCGAAATGTTGGATGATATATCCGAACTCATCGCAATCTCGAGGCTTTTTCCAGATCTGGTACACGTTTTCGCCATCGACCTCGACAACACGATCTAAATAGGATGGCTGGTGGAACACGACTTCCGAATCGCTTGTTATCTTTTCCTTGATGAAGACCTCTCCTATAAAGCCACTTGTAGGCCGGAAATAGTAACTCACGACAAGCTCATCATATATGACGTTCGGTTCCACGAGCCTGACTACCTTGAGCTCTGGCTTTCCCTCTTCACCCTTTAAAGCGTACTGGTCGAGCAAGAAGAAATCACGGTCAAGAAGCGTGTACTTGTGCTTCACGTCCTGCTTGATCGGGAGCTTGCTGTAGCGCCATTTCACGAGGTTGTCGAGCAGGTCCATCTTTTCTGCATCGAACGCGTAGACGTCCTCGCTCGGATCCACCTCGAGCATCTTGAACGTGGCTGGAATCTGGTCCTCTATGAGGACATCGTCAAGTACGGGGACGATCGCGTTCGCGAACGTGCCACGCGCGACGAATTTTGATTCCTGCGGGTCGATGTTGAAATAGGTCTTGATAACGTCGACCTTACTTTGATCCCTGAGCAGGATCGACCGCGTGACGCGCCTCCTCAAGCCGACATCGATGGTCACCTCGGCCTTCGGCTTGATCTCTGGAATGGTCCACGTCAAGTGCAGCCCGTCGTCCAAGGCTTTCTTGTTGGGCTCCAGCTTCTCGAAGCCCGATAGCGTCGCGTCCACCACCTTGTAATCGTAGGGGATGATCTGGTTGATCTGGACGTCGTGCAGCGCCGCGTCGAGTGGATTGAGGAACGACATGCTCGCGGTCAATTCTATATCGCTATCCTTCCCCTTGCGCTTCTCGATGGGCTGTTTTGACTTGACCGAGGACACCTTTCCCGCGGCATCTATATATATGATCTCGCTCTCGATAGTCTTCGGTACAAGGGTGACGAGCTTGTCCAGCTCGTTCTGGAGGAAGCCGGCCACGTCGTCCTCGGGAAGGGTCAGGCGGAGCGATGTCATGCGCGAACGGATTTCCGGGTCGGCTGAACCAAGCATCTCCACGAGCTTGTCGTCGGTCTCTTTCGCCGCGACCACGCGGTTGATCATGTCGAGCACGTATTGGAAGTCGTACTTGGGGTAGCCGATCTCGATGAGGTAATCGGATAGCCAAGCAGCCATCCGCCGCGCGAAGATCGGTAATTTCGCATCGCTCTCCCAGAATATCGTGAGTTGCTGGATCAAGGCCCAGAAGTTGTCGACGATGATCTCGTGCAGCTTGTTGTTCTTGAAGTAGAAGTTCAGCTTCACGTAGATCTTCTCGAGGGCCTCGATCGATTGCAAGACCTCTATGTTCACGCCGTAATTTATCGAGCCAAGCAGGTTCTTGATCTTCGTTTTGTCCACGTCTACCCCGCCTCGCTCTTGAAGGACTTGGAAAGTACCTCCGCGTTCCGTGGCTTCCCTGGCGCGACGATGACGTCGTAGACCTTGCCAGTTGCGTCCTTGATCGCCAGTTTGATCTTGCTCCCCCTCGCCGCGAGCCAGGCCCAGTTGAGCAATGAGGAGACGGTGCTGAAGGCACCTGCCTTCCCGCATATATCAGGCCGCTCGACCTCCTCGACGATGGAAATACACCAGGCATTTTCGATGGTGAATGGGGCCTTCTTCGGGTAGTCATCGCTCGTTTCACTCAGCTCCTCGTTCGCCTTGTTAAACGGGATTAGCCGTGGCATCGTTACATGTGCGTTCGAGATCGCTTCGCTTTGCGACTCCCCGGGACTGGCCGATAACAGGTTATCGACGAGCCGCAGGTAGAACGAGCGCGGCTTGACGCTTTCGATGAGGCTTCCGAGCTGCCGCAAGAGCGTGAAGTTTTTGCGCTCCCGCGCACGCGTGTAAAGAACGGCGATGATGTACCCGGCTGTTTCCGGGTCAACATCCTGGTAGGTCTTCACGATGTCCAGCAGCGACTCGAAGGCCTGCTCAAGGGGTCTGGACTCGAAGTCGAGGGTGAGCCCGGCATGTTTTACCTCGAGGTACCCGATCGGGTTGAGCTTCTCGATGATCTTGACGGTAAACTTCGTTATATCCGAGGGATCGGAGGTGACGTCGATCAAATTTGCCTCGCGCAAGTCATCGAGAATATTTCGAACCAATCCTTCGTCAAGTTTCGTCATCTCGACGAGCTTGTCCAGTGACGTCGTGCCAAGATTGCTAACAAGGAAAAGCAATTGCTGCTTCGGGCTCTTCTCGAGAAATTTCAAGAGTTGCTTCATCTCCCTCTGCAATGCCTCGTACTTTCCCTTTAACTCGCTATCTTCTTTTGCCACCATGGACGCCTTGAGCTCGTCGGTCTTTTGCTTGATGGCATCTTTAAGATCGTCGAGGGGACGTGGCCTGGCCGAGAGTGCCTTTAAGGTGGCGATGCCCTGCTTCAAGTTCTCGATGTTCGCATCCTTCGCTGCCAAGTCATTCTTCATCCCCGCGATCTGGTCGTTCAAGGACTTGATTTCGGCAACTTGCTTGTCCGAGATCTCTCTCAGCTCGTTAGCTTGCTTCTCGGCAGCGTCCTTTGCCTCGCCCGTTTGTTTCGCCTGGGCAGCGATGGCTGCGTTCTGCTGCTGCAGCCCTCCGATGACCGCGTCCCTCCCGGCAAGATCCTTGCTCAGACTTTCAACGCGTCCCTTGCAGTCATCTAACTCCCTGGCCTGCTTGTCCAGCAGCGCCTGTAATTCCCCGGATTTTCCCGCGTCCTTGGAAAGCATTCTCAGTTTCTCGTTGCAGCGGCTAAGATCATCGGCGATCTTCTCCTTGGCACTTAAATCCTCGCCGAGGCTCTTGATCTTCTCCTTGAGCCTCGCGACATCTGCCGACAAGTTCTCGTTGGTGGCTTTCAAGTCCTTGGATCGCTCGAGTTCCACGGCAAGTTCTTTGGTCGCGCTATCCCTCGCGCGTTCCAGATCCTGGCATATCCCGTTTTTCATGACCAGCTCCTGGTTCAGCGCGGCAAGTTTCCCTTGCAATTCTTTCAGCTCCTTGCCTTGCTTCGCGTTCAAGGCTTCCATCTCGCCGAGTTCCTGGGCTTTCTTGGCTAGGCCCTTGGAATCATCGAGGCAGCGCTTGAGTTCCTCGATAACACGTTCCTTCTCCTCGATGCCGTGCTTGAGCTCGTCAGCGTCCCCTTCTGCTCGGGAAAGCTTTCTCTTGATCTCCTCCATCGAGTTCTCTTTTTCCCCGAGTGTACGTTTCAACTCGACGAGCTCGTTGTCCTTGCCTGAAACATCGCGTTGAAGCCCGGCAATGGCTTTCTCGTTCTCCAAGAGCCTTGCCTTCAATCCATCCATGGCCTCGTCGCGTTCGGCTATGGATCGCTTCAATTCTTTCATGTTTTGCTCCATGTCGCCTGTTTTTTGGGCCGAACTCGAGATCTCTTCTTGCAGAGCCTTGATTTCCGCGTTTTTCTTTTCGAGATCCGACCGCAAGGCGGCGAGCTGTGCATCGTTCTTCGAAGCCTCCTCATCCATGAAGGAAATGATCTCGGAGACGCGCGTATCGAGCGCTCGGAACTGTGATTCGGACTTCGTCATAATTCCTTTTATCAAGTCGTCCAGTTCCCGGCTCGATTTGATCAGCTGGGGCAAGATCTCCTGGTTGATCTTGTCTAATTGCTCGAGTTGGAGTGATTTTTCCTTCAATTTCGCCGAGGATCTCGAGATCTCCTTCTGGAGCTTCGAAAACCGAACTTTCTCTGTTTCCATGAATTTGGTGACGTCCGGGTTCTCCTTCTTGAAGTACTTGTTGATGAGGCCTTCAATCGAGGTGTTGAGCTCCATGAAATTGTCGAAAATCATGTCGTTCATGTTCTCGAGCTCATCCTTGAAGATCGCGGCGACGTTAATGTCTTGCGCGCTCTTTTGCGCTTTTTTGTTATCTTCGAGCAGGGTTGTCAATCTGTTCAAGTTGGCAGTTGATTTTCCTATGCATAGATTTAGATCCTTTATGATTTCCTTGTTTGCGATGATTTTTTTTACGTCATCCATTCCTTTTTGCTCATCGTTCATTGTTTTTCCCGTTCGCTTTGCATTTGGTCTATTCCAACAACACCACGTTTCGATCCGGCTGATATATCATTTGTCCCTCCCTACCAGAACGCCCGATCTGGGCTGTTTAAAAAGTAGAAATGGAAAAAAGAAAGATTACTTGAAGGCCTTTGCCTCGACGTTCTTGAGGGTGTACTCGTCGCCCTCGCCGTGTATCGAGTACGTGATCTCGATCTCCTCGTTGGCGGCGACTTCCTTGAACGTCCACGTGAGCATCGTGCCGTCTTCCTGGCGGGCTTGCTCGGGCTCGATGTCCTTGACCTTCGCTGCACGCGTGACCGAGAAACCCGTCGGCACGAAGTCCGCGATCTTGACGTCGGTCTTCGGCGTGTCGCCCTTGTTCTGGTAGATGAGGACGATGTCGTAATCGCCCTTGGCTCCACCGGGTGCGATGGATTTCCCGACGTGCGTGCGGCGACGCTCGTGCGCGACCGTGATCGGGTCTGGCGTGAAGGCCCACTCGATCGTGCCCGCCGGCTTGACGAAGCCCTGGAAGAGGATGGGCGCCGTGTACGTCGTGTCCCGGGGCGGCTTGTACGCGACGAGCGGGTACGCGATCTTGATCTCCGTCTCGTCGTCCAGCTCGCCGATGTTCTCGAGCACGTCCTTGATGTCGATGAGCATCTTGCGCTCCACGCCCAAATCGTCACCCGCGGGCTCGAACGTGAAGTCGAAATCGTCGGCCGGGATTTCCTTGTCCTCGATCACGATCTTCATGTTCTCCTTCAGCGGGTTCTTGAAATTGGCCGGGATGCGGTCCTCGATGTGGATCTTGTCGATGGGCGACTTGCCCTGGGTCTTGATCTCGACGAGGGCGTCGATCGTGCTCTCCCGGTACGACGCGATGCGCGTCCTCGAGAACGTCTTCTTGCCTTCCAGCGCCAGGATTCGCAGCTCGATGGGCGCCAGGGTCTGGCTCATGGACAGCTTGGACTCCGTGTCCGCGATGACCGAGTAAGCGATGTTCTCGCTGAACGTGGGCTCGTCCTCGCTCTTGAGGTCCCACGGCTTCGCCTTCCATGTCTCGCCGGGTTGCACGATCACGTCCGCGAGCGACTCGTCGATCACCTTGGTCTCCGTGTTCTCGTCGCCGAACACGAAGTTATACCGCTCCAGCTTCATGGGGAACTCGGAACGGTTGCGGAACTCGAACGTGCAGTCCCACACGTCGGGCTCCTCGTCGCGCTCGTCCCTGTCCACGAAATGGATCTGGTCGGACCAGCCGTCGACGAAGGTCGTCTTGAGCCCGCTGTACGTGCCCGCGGTCACGAAGTACTTCGCCTTGATCTCGCCGCTCTTGAATGCCTTCTTCTCGTTCGTGCGCACCTTGATCTTGAGCTCCATCGATGCTTTCTTGCCGCCGTCGAGCTCCTCGATCGTCCACACGATCTCGTCGCCGTCTCGCTTGGCACGGCCACCATCCGTTCTCACGACGTCCACGTCGTTGAAGTCAGGGGGAATCGCCTTGCGGATCTCGATCTCGCTGAGCATCGCCTCGCCCGTGTTCTCCGCGGTGACGACGATCTGTGCCACTTGACCCTTCGAGTCCTTGTCGTAAACGAAGACCTGGCTCTTCTGCGCGGTCTCGGGAAACGTGTCGATCTCCTCGACGATCTTGAGCAAGGGCGTGTCGTCCTTCCCGATCTTGATCTTGTATTCCTGCTTCCATTCCTCGCCGGGATCGAGCTCGGGGATGTGGACCTCCTTGGGCAGGTCGGCCTTCTCGCCACCCTCGAACGTGAGGTCGATGTCCCAGATCCGGTTCTTGCTGCCGCCGTTCACGACCGAGACCGTGCCGCTGACCGAGGATCCCTTTATCTTCCCATCATGCTCGGTCTCGAAATCGAGCGCCTCGACGATCGAGACCTTGTACTTGCTCTTGCCCTCCTCGCCATATCGCTCACGTTTCCGGGTCGTGGCGCCTTCAGATTCATCGCGCCTTGCAGAAACAGCGGAAGCGGCGGCAGCTGGAGCTCCTTCGATCATTTTCACGCCTTCCAAATCCGCCACCTTGCTAAAGAAGACTTGCAAGATCTGATGGGTTGATGGGTCGATATTCACGTCACGGCCCTTGTTTTTTTCAAGGGCATCCTTGAATGCATTATTACTCCTTTTATCGAGCGTGGCGAAGATGTCCTTATAGCTTTTCTCGACGCTCTTCATGTTCGTGTTTCCCGACACGTTGAGCGCCGTGTCTTTTAGCTCTACATCGCCAAAGCTCAATTTCCACTTCTTTGATACCATGAGTATTCACGACCATCTTGTCCATTAAATCCATGAACGACTATTGGACGATAAACTTGCTATTATTACCCTTTTAAAAGTGTCGATCGGGAGGCATAGGTGGACATGGTGATTCAACGTTCTATGGAGTTAGAAAGAGGTGGTAGGAGAAGCGGCGGTGGAATGGTCAATAAATCATGCATATCCGTTTTTATGCTCCAGGCCCCGCGTCAAAATCGATGCACCATGGCAAAAAAACCCACGTTAAACCCGGCCGCGATCGACGTGTTCAAGGCGCGCTTTGGTGACAAGAAGATCTTCAGCCAGGCCTTGATGCCTGTTCGAGGGGATAAAGGTTTCAGGAAGTTGGACTACGAGTTTGCCAAGACTCTCGATGCCGACGCCATCATAAAGAAGTGCCGCGATAACGGTTTTAACGCATTCGGCCTCGTCGTGAAGGACACCGACGGCGCAACGCTCTCCGACACGAAGGTAGGCTGGAACCCCACCGGGGTAGATTCGGCCAGGCATTTCGAGGAGGCTTGCCAGCGCTACGGGATGTTCTATATCCTGTCCGTCACGAACATGAACGACGCTTACAGGGGTGCTGTCCACCCGGAGAGCGTTTCCATTCACATCAAGAGCGGCAAGCCAAGCACGCACAAGGAGGGGGAGATGCGAGTCGATATTCCGCCAGGGAAAGACCTCGCCACCATGCAAAAACTCATCCCGTTTCTCACGGACGAGAAAGAGGAGATCGCGGGTAAATCCAGAGGCGCCAGGGGCGTCGGTTACATCCCAACCACGTCATTCCATTGCCCGAGAAGCGAGCACGTCGATTACATGATCTCGCTGGTGAAGGAACTGGTGAGAAAATACCACGTCGACGGTGTTTTCGCAGATTACATCCGTTACGATGGTTCATATACCGACCTTTGTGGATGCCACCGCTGCAAAGAGGGATTTGCCGAAAAATACCCGGGCAAAAAAATGGGGCGTGGAAAAGAGTGGTACGACTTCAAGGAAGATAACATCGCGGAATATGGCCGGAAGTTCAATGCTGCAATCAAGGAGGTCGATCCGAACGTTATCACGGGCTGGTTCAATCTCCCGGGGCCAAAAATCTTCACCCGAAATCGCATCGCCCAGAACTACACGAAGCTCGGTGCTGCCCTCGATGTCCCAGTTCCCATGGTCTATCCCTACCTCATGGGCACTGCAGATGACGGCCGCAAGTGGCGCCTTCTCGCGGACCTCGTGCACTGGTTCAGCCAACTCACCATGGGCATGCGCTTCCACGAGTATGGCAAGGACAAGCCGGTGCTCGTCATCACGAACTCGGCCGAATGCAACGCGGAGGAACTCTTGATGCAATGCAACACATATGACTACGGTCTAGGGATTGCTGTTTTCTTGTATCATGGAACGACGGAACAGCAGTGGGCCGCTTGTAAACTCTACGGCGAGCTTCTCGCCAAGCAGAGGGCCGGTGACCCGGCGCCGAGCAACGCCGAGATCCGCGCCATCTTGATGCAAGTCTACAAGACGCACCCGCCGAAAGATCCCCGGTTTCTAAAATGGAAACCAGCAAAGGCTGAAACGATCGATTCTATCAATAAAGGGGAGTAGTGGCTTCTTCTCGCCCTCTTTCTGTCTCAAGACATCAACGTCGAGATGTCGAATGCCTGGTCATTTCCTTGAAATTCAATCTTGATCCGGTCGTCAATCAAGATACTTTTTCCCTCGATCTCGCAATAATCAAAGATCTTAAAGAAATGAACGAAATAATATCTGATAAACTTTGTAAATCGCAAGCCAAGCTCGTGAGTTCCTCGAATTGAAAGTATCAAGTTGTTCCACGAGAAATGGATGCGCTTGAACCAGCCCTGTCCTGTTGAACCGAGTATGCTCTCGGTGATATATGTGAGCAAGCCGGTAATGATCGTGACCTTGTCCTTGAGATATTTTTGCACGATAGAGCTTTCAATGTTCTTGTTCAGGTAATCCTTGAGGATCGAGCGCCCGTTCTTCAGTGACATGATCGCGAATTCTTCTATGTCGAAATCATCCATAAATTCGAGTGCATATTGCATCATTTTCGGATCAACGAGAAAGGTCTGGTTCTTGCGGAGCATTATGGAAAAACTCATTGCATCCGAGATAGCTTTTCGAACGTAATCACTCTTTTTCATTCGTTCCTTTTTTGCGATCTCTTCCATTTCCTTGAGGAGTTCCGTGCCGATACGAATAGACAATATTTCATCTTACAATAATCGCGGCTATCATCAACGTTGCCTTGATAACGACGCTTGTTCTCTTGCCATTTGGCATCCTCGGCATTTCGTTCTGATCTCAATTCTTCTTATTGATCTTTTTCTGTTCCTTGGCCAGCAAGATGCGATGCAGGGATGTGGATGACGCATGGAGTGGCAGCAAAAAAAAAGCCTGTAATGGGGCGACTAGCATTAAAGATCTGGATCTTTTCTATAGAAAGCGTTCATTTCCGTCGCGCGCGTTCGACGATCTTGATGCCGAGTTCCTTGAATGCCTTGTCGACGTTCTCGCCGGTCAAGGCCGATGTAAGCACGACTGGCATGCCGAGGGCCTGGGACAGCTCCGTGATGGCGTGGTCGGTTACCTGCCGCTGATCGGTCAGATCATGCTTGTTGCCCAGGATCAAGCCTGGCGTCTCGCCTATCAGGGACTTGATGTCGTTCGACCATGCATAGACGCTCTTCAAGGTCTCCGGTTGCGTGAGATCGAAGACAAGCACGTGACCAGCCGCGCCGCCATAGAAACTCTTGCGAAACCGGGAAAACTTTGCATGTCCTGCCACATCCCACAATTGAAAAGATAGATAGTATTCGGGATATTCTACGGTCTTGTCGGTGATGTTGGTGCCGAGCGTAGGCAAGTACGTTCGCTTGAATGCCCGGTCCGTGAACCGGAGCACGAGGGACGTCTTGCCGACCGCCGGATCGCCGCAGATGATGCACTTGAACTTGAGCGTTTCTTTCTTCTGCGCTTGCGGCTGTTCCTCGTCAGCTGGGGGGAAGGCAGTTGCCTCGCTAGGGGCCATTTCTTGTGCCCGGAACGACTCCACGAGGTCGACGGATTCCTTGAACATGGAACGGACCAGGGCCTGGATTTCTCGCGGGTGTACCTTGTCAGTTTCTCCTTGAATGATCAACCGATAATATTTATCAAAGAGGTGTTGGAAGTCGTGGATATACTTGTAAAAGATGATATCGTTCTCCTCGCTGAATACGAGGCACAACGTGATGTCGCAAGCACGGCCACGACGAGTTGCGTCGTGGTAGCTGCCGAACTTAACATATGCCTTCAAGGACAGTCCTGGAAGCGGTATGATTGCCAAAGCCTCGGGAACTTGATCCCGGCCGAATGACAAGCCCATAGATTCCGATGCTATTCGGTTCTGGGTCTCCATCGAGATGGATTCCGGGTAGCAATAGCTAGGCTTAGGTCCGAGCTTTTCGTCGAACTTGGAATAGGCGATGCCAAGTACAGGACTTTTTTCCATGACCGCTCTTTTTTTCTGCGAGATGCCTTCCTAAATATTAGCATGCGCCGCCGCGTTATAAACCTTGCCCAGTTCACGATGGTTCAAAAGGGCAGCCATCATTCGTCATGCAAGATGCCGCGCTTGAAGCCACGAACTTACGCGTTCGTGTTTGTTGCGATATTCTTGTTCAGCACCATCTTCGTTTTTTCGAAAAAAATCATCCCACCTCTCAATTCCTTTTCCTATTTGTTTATCCGGAGCATGCTCGGCACGATCGCCTTCACGATTCTCCTGGCATCGATGCGGTTATATCCTACATTCATGGCAGCACTCAGGAAGGGGTGGAAACAGTTGATTTTATTCGCCCTTGCGATGCATCTCTTTCCCCTCGTGCTCGTGTTCATAGCCACGCCAATGACAACCGCGACGGATTTGACCATCATCAACAATCTCAACCTGTCATTTGTTATCTTGCTAAACTGGGTGATCCAGAAAAAAAAACCGACATTGGCCCTCGTGGGCATCGTGAGCATCAACTTCGCGGGTGCGATCGTGATCATGATGCCGCTGGATTTCTCTACAAATCCAAATCTCGTCGGGGACCTCGTAATGCTACTTGCAGTGTTTTTCGGAGCTTTTTTTCCGATATTTAACAAGAAACTTGCACAAGATGCCAATCCCTTCGTGCTTGCATATGCCATTAATTTATTTCCCTTCTTGGCCCTCATCCCGATCAATTTAGCTTGGCCAGGACAGATTGGAACCATCACCGCCTTGCAACCGCTGGGATGGTTTTTTATCACGTGGATCGGGGTCGGCGTCTCCGCTTTTGCATACTCGCTGGGTAATTTGGCCTACAAGGACGAGGGAATGACACCGGAATTGTATTCGATCTTGACGACCTTGATTCCGGTCGGGGGAATCATCTGGGATGTTGCCCTTTTCGGCACTGCAATGACGATCTTTCGAATTATGGGTGCAGCCCTGGTCATCGGATCAGTCATACTTGCACAAGTCGTTGAAACACACGTTAAAACAAAGGAAAAAGCAACGGTGATAGATCCTCCATCGCTACTTTTTTTTAATGATGATGAGAAAGAGAATTATAAAAAACGGGAAACGGGATGAAGATTATTTGAATGCCTTGGCCTCGATGTCCTTGAGGGAGGCCTCGTCGGTCTTCCCTTGCACTTTGTAGGACATTTCGATTTCATTGCCGGCTTCCACGTCGAACGTCCAGATGAGCATGGTGCCGTCCGCACGCTTGGTCGTATCGCAATCCGGTTTCTTTGCTAGCACGTTGAATTCTGCGGGCACGAAATCCGAAACCTTGACACCCGTCTTGTTGAAATCGGCCTTGTTCTTGTATATGAGGACGATGTCGTACTCGCCTTTCGCAACGCCTGGCACGATGGATTTACCCACGGTCGTCTTGCGACGCTGGTGGACGACGCTAATGGCCTGGGTGGTCTCCATCTTGCACGAGATGGGCGGGCCCGGGATGGTAAGGAATGCCTGGAACAGGCTCTCCGTCTTGTACGTCGAGTCTTTCTTTGGCTGGTGCACCATGACCGGGTACTTGACTTGAATGGAGGTGCCGTCCTCGATCTCGCCAAAGTTATCCTTGATGCCCTTGACGTCCACTACCATCTTGCGCTCGGTCCCGGTATCGTTGCCGGAGAAAGAAACCTTGTACAGATTGGGGTCGACCTTCTGCCCGCCGATCAAAACCTCCACGTCCTTGGCTTCGGGATTCATGAAATCCCGGGGCAGCGTGTCTTCAACACGCATCGAATCCACGGGCGCGGCGCCGCGCGTCTTCACGCTGATGAGCGCGTGGAGCGGGGTATCGCGATAGCTGTTGACCGTGTATGCATCGAAGGTCTTGGTGCCCTCGAGGGCGAGCACGTGCAGGTCGATGGGCTCTATCCACGTGCTGTAGATCGTTTTTTGCACGAGTTCTGGCGTGACCGTGAAACCAACGGCCATGTCCTTGAAAATGGCCACCAAATTGTCCTTGAATCCAGGCTCGTCGGCAGACTCGATCGTGAACTTCTCCGACGTCCATTCGCTGCCGGGATCGACATCCGTGCTGGCATCTAGCTGGACGGGGATCACTTTCCCACCGGTCGTCTCGAACTTGAGCCCGATCACGCCGAAGTGCATGGGGAACTCGGATCGGTTCTGGATCTTCACTTGCCCGTCCCACACGTCGGGCTCGGCATCGCGCTCTTCGAGGTCGAGGAAGAACGCCGTCGATCCGCCGAGTAATATCTTATCGGCCTTCATTGAAACGCGAGTATCCGCATCGATCTCGTAAGCAACGTCGATTTCACCGCTTGAATACGCCTTGATTTCATTAGCGAAGGCGCGCGCCTTCAATTCCAACGTTGCCGACTCGCCAGGGCCGAGATCTCCAATGTTCCAAGCGATCTCGCCGCCTTCCCTGCTTGCACCACCACGCGAAGCCGTGCCGATCTTGACATCCCGGAAGATATCGGTCACCTGTTTCGAGACCTTGATCCCGGTAGCCGCTTTCTCGCCCGAGTTCTGCACACTGAGCTTGAACGTCGTGTCCTGGCCCTTCTCCTCGGAATCGAGAACGAACACGAGCGATGGTTGCTCTGCTCCGGGTGCAGTGTTGATCTCCTCCACGAGTTGAACAGGGGGTTTCGTCCCGTCCTTGAAGGCCATGCCATATCCCTTCTTCCATTCCTCGCCTGCCCGCAATTCATTCACGTGAAACTTGCGTTCCTTGAGGTTGGTGTCGTCCCCGCCCTCGACATTGATATCAATGTCCCAAACGGGTTGCTTGTCAGCTTTATTCACAATCGAGATCGTGCCGAGGCCTTTGGTCGACTTAACCTCGCCATCGTGCGCCATCTCGTGGTTGATGTTCTCCTCGATCGTGGCGAATATCTTCGCGTTCGATGCACCAGCTCTCCCGCCCGATGACGTCGATCCCTCGGGTTCCCGCCCCCGCTCTTCCACGAATTGCCCTTGAACACCTTCTTTATCGCCGATCCTAGAGAAGTACGCGTCAAGCTCTGCGCGGCGCTCCGGCTTGAAGGCGTACACGCGGGTCTTTTTCTTTTCAAAGGTGTTCATCAATATCATTTTGCTATCGTCGGATAGACTGGAGGTTTCCTTGAATTTCTTGTCGAGCCCCTTGTAATCGGTCTCGGCACGCACGGTGAGCTTGTCGTCGAACAGTTCAACATGTCCGATTGACAGGTCCCAAATCCTCTTCCGAATCACTGGTTCCACCTTGACAAATTCATGCAAGAACGGCAACTTACGGGTTTATGAATCTTCTGGTGGCCGAGGAAAAAACAGAACAAGGGAAAAGAAAATCTGGATGAAAAAAGGTGTCATCGCTGCCGTGTTGCCCAGAGGAGTCCTCGCTTGAGGATCTCCCTCGCCTCGGGCACCTCGAAGTCGACATAGGTATGGCCGTATGAAATATAGAAAATCTTCCCGTCGCCCCACGTGCGCTTGTAGACGACAGGCATGACAACGCCGTCGATCCATGGCATCGCGAAGTTGTGGAAGGTGGTCGTGCAGAGCACCTCCCCGTTCACCCCTTGCAAGATGGCCGGATCGACGTTGATGTAATATTGTTCCGACTTCAAGTGAAAGCCCTTAAGCCCCTTGACGATGGGATCGTCCTTTTTAACATCGACGATGTCCACGTCGTAATCGATGATTCCACCCGGATGGGCAACCCAATTGCTACCCGTGAGGAACTCGTAATCCGTCGATTGCCGGAAGGAGTCGTTCATACCACCGTGCCAGCCGACGAACCCGAGCCCGTCCATGATCGCCGCGATAAGCCCCTTGACTTGCTTGTCCTCGATAGTCGACATGGTCCAGCATTGCACGAGCAAGTCGAGCGACTCGAGGTACTTCTCGTCCTCGTATATCTTGAGCGTCTGCTTGACGTCGACCTCGTAACCGGCCTCTTCGAGCATGTCTTGCACGAGCATCGACGACGCTGACGGCGTGTGACCGTCCCAACCGCCCCACGTGATGCATGCCTTCTTTTTTGCCAAGATGAACACCCGAGTGGATCTCGTCCGAGGATTATAAAAAAAGATGGTATCGGGCTGGAATATCGCCGCACGAACGCGCATCAATCGAGCGCGTTCACGATGACCTCGGCGATGTCAAGCACCTTGTCCTTTCCCTTGGCATTCTCGCGCGCGATTATGAAGCCCTCCTCGCAAGCCGGGCAAGAGGATACGATGGATTTGGCCCCGGTCTTTACCAGCTGTGCAAACCGTTGCGAACCGATGGCCTCGGACTCGGTCGGGTGATGCACGTGCGACACGCCACCCATCCCGCAGCACTGGGTTTCCTCCTTGGTTAAGAACGGCTCCTTCAGCACGAGACCGGGAACCTTTCCAAGAACGTGTCGGGCGCTTTCGACGTCGCCAAACCTGCGCGCCGAGATGCAAGGGTCGTGGTACGTGATCGTCTCATTGACAGGCTTCTCGAGTTTCAATGTCCCTTGATCGATGAGAATCTTGTAAAACTCGATGGTGGTGAGCACCATGTAGTCGTGCTTGATGCCAAGCTCCTTGTAGACGTTTCTTAACGTGTCGGCGCACGCGGGACAGTCGGTGACGATCGTCTTGGCTCCCGCCTTTGCGAACAAGGCCAAGTTCTTCTCCGCGAGGTGGCGCGTCGTGGCCCGGAAGCCGACCGTGTTCGACGGCCCCCCGCAGCAGCTGCGTTCCGACGCGTGGGTGCTGAACTTGACGCCGGCCTTTTTCAAGATAGCAATATTTGCGAGCACAGCTTCTGGCTTCTTCTCGGCCATCACGCAGCCCATGAAGTAGAACACGTCCGGGTTCTCGGCGCGGATGTCGAACTCGGGACGTGCCGAGAAGGTTGTTTTTGAGAATATCGTGTCGTTTTCCAGCACGCGCGTGTCGAAATCCTTCAGGTCCTCGGAGATACATTCCATGTCGACCAGGTCGGCGCGCACCGCCTTGAGCAACTGCCCCGTCGAGATGTCCATGGGGCACCAGTTGCGACAGCCGTCACAATTCACGCATAAGTAGGGCACCTCGGCCGTGTGCGGGTCGGCGGGATCGAGGTCGCCGCGCTCGATGAGATAAGATAAGCGGGCCTTCACCGCGGGAGCGTACATTTCTTTATGCGTCACGCGCAAGCTGGGACATTCGAATTTGCACATGTTAGGGCAATGCGCGCATTTTAAAAGGGATTTCATGTCTACCGCCGCGTTTCCTGAAGATGTCTTGTAGTACTTCTTCGCGCCGGTGAATCCCTTGATGAACTTCCACGCAACACTCGGTTTCATCGAAAAAAATAGCTTGATCATCCACGAGCTCTTGCCCATCTTGCACGCCTCACTTATCGGCCTCCTCATAGAGCTTTCCAGGATTCATGATGTTGTCCGGGTCCAGGGCATGTTTGACCCGTTTCATGAGCTCGAGCACGGGGCCGTGTTCTGGTTTCATCCACCGCGCCCGCACGATGCCGATGCCGTGGTGGTGCGAGATGGACCCGTTCGACTTCAAGGTGCCGACCATCGCCGCGTCCCAAGCGGCGTTGAAAAACTCGTCCGCCGATAACTTTCCCGATGACACCCCGCCGAACGTGAAATAGAAGCACACGCCTTGCGGGTAGAAGTGGGACGCGTGCGCGGAGCTCATCGCCATGCCCGGCACCTTCCTCATCTCGGCGACCACGTTGTCGTAGAGAGCGACCGCGTCCTTCCACATGCATGAGACCTCGATCGTGTCGAAGATCACGTCTTTCGGGGTCCACGTCGACGTTTCTTTCACGTCGAACCGGGTCTCGAACCAGTGGTGGACGGGATCCTGGCCGCAGTCGATACCGGCTTGCTTTTCAGCCTCCGCGCGCACGGTTGCGAGCTCGAGATCGACGAGCTTGGCGATGCCCTCGCAGACGAACACGGTCATGAGCTTTCCCTTGGCTTTCGGTTCCTTGTAAAAGTGGCGCTCGGTTTCTATCGGGTCGTATATACGGACGACTGCCGGGTAGATTTGCTGGCGCAACACGAGCCGCACGGTCTCGAGCGCGTGCCCCCAGTCGGAAAAGGCAAACGCGACGCCTTCTTGCTTCTCGGGCCACGGCCAGAGCTTGAGCGTCGCTTGCGTCACGATGCCGAGGGTGCCCTCCGAACTGAGGAACAGCCGTTCCAGCTGCGGGCCATTCGACGCGCGGGGGTACAATTTCGTGTCGACGATGCTGCCATCAGCCATGACGACGCGCATTGATAGCACGATGTCCTCGATCTTACCGTATTTCGTGGAAAATTGGCCAGCTGCTCGGTGCGCGATCCACCCGCCAACGCTGGCAGTATGGAATGATTGGGGCACGTGGCCTATCAAGTACCCTTTCTCCTTCAAGATGCGTTCCAGAGCCTTGCCGTTGATGCCCGTCTGCACGGTCACGGTCAGGTCCTTGTCATTGACGTCGATGACCTTGTCGAGCCGCTTCAAGTCGACCGTGATGCCGCCGTACACGGGGATGGCTGCACCCACGACGCCCGAGCCCTCCCCGTATGGAATCACGGGGATCTTGCGCTCGGCGGCGAGCTTCACGATCTTCGACACTTGGTCCTCGTTCTCGGGCCACACGATGACGTGTGGCAGCCCGGGGACCTTCTTTTCGATGATCCACCTGTTCGTGATGAGCATGGCGTCCTTCGAGTAAGCAACGAGGTCGGCCTCCTCGGTCGAGACCCATTGCTCGCCCGCGATGGCCTTCAAGTCCTTCACGAGACCATCGAGGTCCTTGATTTCTACCCGCTTCTTGTATACGACGTCGAGGTTCATTCGCGTTCACGACTCGCAATAAGTCATGGTAATTTGGAGGAGTGATTCACGCGAGATGATATATCGCTTTTCAGATAAGGTTTTATTAGCCCCCTTACACGACAAGGGCCCATATGGTAGAGCACGCGCATCGGCCGTCCGATGACGCTTGCGACACGACGCCGGGATCAGCGGAATCCATGTCCTTGAAGCGGTTCTGGCCGCTGTTCTACATCGAAGCTTGCATGCGCATCTCCGTGGCTGGACTCTTGTTAAACATGGTCGGCTTGTCGCAGATCATCTGGCCAGGTGATGATTTTCACTCCCTGGAGTTCGGCGTGATCATCAGCGCCAAGCTCACCATATTATCGATAACAGGGGTAATTTTCGGCATCCTTACGGATCGCTTCTCTCGGAAGAAGCTCATGATAATGTGCCTCGGGATAATGGCTGCTGGGGATATCATTGCTGGTTTTTCGGTCCAGCCATGGATGCTCGTGCAATTCATCGCGTGCTACTCGATCGTTGGCGCAGGCCAAGGTGGCATCGAGCCCATCATCACTTCGATCGCGAACGATGACTGTCACCAGCATTTCAGGTCACGTTTCTTCGGCACGCTTGAAATATCCCGCCAGCTAGCGCTCATCTGCGGGATGTTCGTGAGCGCGGTCATGATCGATCTCGGCCTCTGGCAGCTCTATTTCTGGTTGATAGGGGCGATTGTTTTATCAGCTTGTGTCATATCCGTCATCGTTTTGCACGAGCCCGCCCGGGGCTTCCAGGCTCACGAGAGCCTCAAGCAAGTTATCTCGACGACGACGGCCAAATACGGATACAAGCTCACGCCCGGCACTGTCAAGAGCACGATATTTTCACGGACGAACGTCCTGGCGTTTGTCGAAGGTATTTTCACGTGGATACTCTTCAGCGTGGCAATATACTTGATCTATCCGTGGATCCAGGATCAGCACCACGTCACGGCAACGTCGACAAGCATGCTCATGGCCGTGTTCGGCGTGCCGGGCGTCATCATCGGCGCGATAGGGTTCTCGCGCATGTCCGACCGGCTCGCTAAGAGGAGCATCAAGTTTCGCGTCTACATGATCACGGGCTCGATCCTCGCGCTGTTCGTGATCGTCATCCTCCTTTTCGTCATACCCATGCCCGACGTGGGAACCATCGATGCGGGCGATTTGACGTTGATTTTCAGGTATCCGATATTCATCGTGTTCGGCGTGTTGCTCTTCATGATGCGAGCGCTGTTCAGCGTCTACCACATCAACCAGACCCCCGTGCTACAAGCCATCAACCTTCCCGAGGCCCAAGGCTTCATATCATCCGCCAACCAGTTCCTAGAGACGATCGGATACGGTATCGGGCCATTACTCGCTGGCGTGCTGCTTCTGGCGACGAATAACGACTATCCGGCCACGGCCTTGATATCGCTGTTCATCGGGTTGCCCTCGGTCACGATGTGGCTGCTCGCGACCCGCTGGATCAACGGGGACGTCGCCCGCGTGAACGAGATCTTGCAGATCCGCGCCGGCGAGATGGCACACCAAAACGGGGAAAAAAGCAAGCCATAAGGAACCGGCCACCTTATCCCTCTCAAATACCCAACGGCAAACCCCATAAAAGAGCGATCGCGATGGACGAGGCAAGCACACCCAAACCGGCCAGGGATCGCGCCCGCTATACGGCACTGTATCCGATGTGGATTGCCCTTTTCGTCGACGTCTTGGGGTACAGTATCTTCATACCGTTGTTCCCGTTCATCAGTGACCGCTTCCCCGGCGGGAGCCCGATAGTCGTTTCCTTTCTGCTGGCGACAAACGCCGTCTTCGGCTTGGTATTCGGCCCCTTGCTCGGCTCGCTGAGCGACAAGTTCGGGCGCAAGCCCTTGCTTATGGTCTCGCTGGCAGGGACGATGACTGGGTTTCTTGTCTTCGCATTCGCCCCGAGCATCGAGTTCTTGTTCCTATCACGTGCGATAGATGGCATTTTTGGTGGCGTGTATCCCATAACGCGAGCCGTCATCGGTGACATCGTCCCTATCAAGAACCGCTCGAAGCAGATGGCAAACATGGGTGTCGTGCACATCATCGCGTCGATGGGTGGTCCCGCCGCCGGCGGGATCCTGGCCGAACGGACGGGCACGCTCCTCGCTCCGGGATTGCTTGCCGTGGTGTTTGCCTTGAGCGCGCTGGTCATCACGGCCGCCATCTTCAAGGAAACGTTGCCCATCAAGACGGGCATGTATCAAGGAGCGCCTTTACAGCGCGCGGAGACCAAAGCGCCAAGCCAGCTGGCTCAAGCTGGCGTGGGCGATGTGCCTCTTGTCAAAAACAAGGTTGCGCTTTATATTCTTGCGCAATGGGGGTTTCATTCGTTATATTTCATGATCTTGGTCGCAATGGGGGGGTTATACTTGGGCGTTCATATCGGGCTGAATTCCGAGGAAATCGGTCTGCTCATGATGTTGAGTTCATTCATCCGCATCGTAGTCCGGTACTCCGCGTTCGTGCCGATCTTGAACAAGCTCGGTGATCACAAGACCGCGACTTTCGGGCTACTCTTGTTCGCCTTGGGATTCTTCTGGCTCATTTTCGTTAATAATTGGATACAATATTTGATATCCTTGATCGTCACATCGTTCGCCGCCACGTGCGCCAGGGGACCGATGAATAGTTTTATCTCGCGGAGCGTGTCCAAGTACAAGCAAGGGCGCATACAAGGTATCGCAAATTCGCTCGAGAAAGTCGGCGAGATCATCGGTCCCATTATCGGCGGAACAGTCCTCGCGCTGGTCGGCGGCGCCGGATATGGCCTCCTTCTATTCTCTATCTCTTGCATCCCGTTCGCGATGTCATTCAAGAAGTTGGTATATCCCGGCGAAGCATCCATCGCCTTGCACGAGAAACCTCAATAACGATGAGCGCTGTGACTGTAGATCATGGAAGGTACGAAATCCGCGGAGCCGAGACAGCTCGCTGGCTGGCGCTTCTGGGGGTACTCGCTTGGTATACTCGGGCAATTTCTCCCGTCGACGCTCATCACCGCATACATCAAGAACTTTTATGTCTATACCATTGGCCTCGATCCATTACTCGTTTCTATCGGGACCGGGCTCGGGGTGCTGTTCAACGCGATCACCTCGCCCATCTTCGGCGCGATCGTCGACAACTCGCGCCCGACAAGGCTTGGGAAGCGCCGCCCGTTTTTACTCGTCGGGATCCCCATCATGTGCGTCGCCCTCGTGCTTGTCTGGCTGCCTCCCATCTTGTGCACTTCCACGGGTTGCCAGGACTTGCGCGTCACTGTATTTTTCTGGCTCATGATCCTCGGTACCGATAAAGTCTAATGATCCAAGAATATTACTAGGTTTCTGGGGCTAATCGTGGCTGGCAAAAATGCTGCGTGCGGTGAACACGGCTCGTCGCGCCCCGAGATGACGCCCTGGTTTGTAAAAACGGCTTCCATTGTCGTAATATGGCCGACAAAATTGCACTAGCAAAATCCTTGGATCAATTCACTTAATATTTACGATCCTCGTTTATTATTTCGGCTTCTCGATCATCCGCAATTCCTACTTGTCCATGCTCCCCGAGCAAGCGCAAGTCGACAAGAATCGTGTTGCAATTTCTGGATTGCAAGGAGCTTTCAGCATCGTTGCGACTATCCTTGGCCTCTTGCTACCGAATATCGTCCAGAGCATACTCATCGACCCGGAACACCCGTTCCACGCGACGCCCGATGGCCGGCTGCTCTTGACGGTCATCCCGTGGTTGGCCATACTCTTTGCAGTAAGTGCCATCGCGGTGACTGTCTTCGCGTTCTTTTCCGTGGATGAATCCTTTCATAAGGTAAATGAGGCACGTCAAAGGACATCGACGAAGGAGGTCTTGACCGGCATCTTCAAGCCGTTCGCGGACATGGAGAACTTGCGATGGTTGATCACGACGCTTCTCATGAACACGGGCATGCGGATGGTAACGAGCATATTGCTGCCATACATGACTTACGTGCTCTTGCTCAAGCAGTCCGAATTCATCATCTTTATGGTGGCCTTGCTACCTTTTGCGGGTGTTGGGTTCGTCTTTTGGCAAAGAAGGGCGAAGAAAGGGCTGAAACGAGGATATATACAGTCCGCGATCGTGAACTCGCTATTCATGGCATCTTCCGTCATTTTCTTGTTCGATATAGGCAAGGTGCTCAAGGTCTCGCTGGCATATGCCATCATCGCCGTATGCCTGTTCTGTCTCGTCGTCGGTTACTTGTTCCCAAATCCAATCATCAGCAAGCTGGTCGACCTGGCGCCATCGGACGATCCGGAGCAACAGCCAGTCAAGAAAAGCCAGGCCGGTGCATATTTCGGCAGCTATCTCTTCATACTGAACATCGCGAATGTGATCGGAGATATCATCTACGGTTTCATTCTCACGGGCGGGAACGAAGATAATCCTATTGCGATCGCATTATTTTTCCCTATTTGCGCGGGGTTCTATTTCGCCTCCGTTATCGTCTTCAAGGGAAGCAAGATCGAGTAACACATCCACGATATTGCGGGAATGTATAAAATTGCTAGGAAACGGCCTTACCAAGATTCATAGTAACCTTTTCGGAAGGAGAGCATGTAACCACACATCTGATGATCGAAATGACCGAACCACGCATCTCGTCCCCTGGTCGCAAGAAGAAGGTGAAGAGCTTCAAGGACCAAGCGGACACGATATTCGGACTCGTCTATGTCCTGGCCGTCATCGTCTGCTCCATCCCGACGTGGATGGAAGTGTTCTCTACTCCTGACGCACGGGTCGGGGTCGCATTCCTAAAATTCACCGCCTTGTTCACTATCCTCGCCCGTCCGTTCACGATAATGGTCGACATGGGCAAATCCACGAACCAACTGCTTGGAGTTGCCTTTCCGAACAATAACGGCTGGATAGCATCCCTCCAGACCAAGTATCCCGAGGTCACGGACTTCAACTCGATGTTCCAGACCTATGTCGCCGTGCCCGATTTCTTGTTTCTCTTGCCGTTCATCTTCCTCGTGCTCGCCCTGGTCTTTTTGGGCTATAAAACGCCGCCCGAAAAGAACGTGATCGGCGAGGGCATCAAGTTCGCGCTGAGCCATTATCTCGGGTCACTCGCTGGCTTCGTCATTTTCTGGGGCATCTGCGGAATGATCCTTGGCTTGTGGGATTTCGGTTTCGTGCTCGCGGGCTTGTTTTCGGCGTGGGGCAGCTATTGGGTCGACCTCTTGCTCTGGATCGGCATATCCGTGTTCCTGGTAGCGGTCGGCAACTTCGCAGCGGGGAAGCGACCTGCCGCGGGAAAGGAGGCGGCCGAGTACCTGGTCAGCTCGCTGCAAAAACCAACCCCCCGCGCTTTCCCCGTGCACCAGCGCACCTTCATCTCCCCTGCCCCGGTCACCGTTGCAACCCAGGAAGCCGCGATAGCAGCGCCGGGCATCATCCCGACGGTCATGCGGAAATACTGCGAGTATTGCGGGTCCAAGACCGAGGCGGGAGCGAGATATTGCCCAGGCTGCGGCGTGAGCCTCGATGTTATTGCCGTCCCTGGAGTCGCGCAAGCCGCTGCCCCGCCACGCATGGAAGTTATCATACCGGCCCCACGTCGCCCGATGCCTGAAACGACGACCGAAGCCGAGCTGGCAGCTGTTCCGGCCGTGCCTTCCAAGTCCGTCAAAAAAGCTCCTGGCCAGAAGAAGTTGAGCCCGAAAGAGATCGAAGAACTCGAACGCACGATGTTCAAGATCGACGAGGTCTCGCAACAATTCGCCATACTCATGATGGTCGTCGGCGTCATCATCGGCGTCCTTGATATGCTAAGAGGCAACCTTGCAGGACTCGCTTATGCGCTGCTATCCCTCCCCATGGGCGTCTTTATGCTCTTGAAAGACCGCGACATGTTTACCAAGTGGGTGTTCGAGCGGAACTACACGTCCCGTGGCGTGGACTTGATTCTGTGGGGCATGATGGGATGTTTCTGCTCTGGCGCGGGATTACTGGTGCTCATCAAAGGCGTTATAATGCTCGTACTCACGCAGAACATGCCGAGGCAGTACCCCGCGTTGTCCAACCAGCAATGGCGTGCCAGGGTGTTCCAGGCCAGCATGACCCTGGCGGGCACTTGGACATTGCTTGTAACGATCGCGAATTTATCCCGGTTCTTCGATCCAGAGCCTCTTTCGATTGCATTCGGCGCTATCTCCGCATTCATCGGCTTCGCCGCTTATTTCGTCTACACGCGCTTCGTGCGGCCTGAGATCATCCAAGGTAAGATCAATGAAATGGATGCGCCGCTGATCATCGCCGGGGCCTGCGGCGTCATCGCCAGCGGCGCCGGCATCTTACTTTTGCTGCAAGGTATCCTCATCGCCGTGCAGAAGGACGAGCGAAAGAAACCCGAGGAGCTCATCAAGGAGCAACCGCAACAAGAAATTTTCCACGAGGAGCCTGCCACGCCCGGAACCCACGAGGATCCTGCTACGGAACACTGAACCACATCTGTTCGTTTTGATCCCCTTTTTTTTGATCGCTGCTCGAATAGGAGCTGTCGACGTCTAGCAATCCGCTTGATGCCGGCAAGATGTGATGAGTCCATGGTCCTCGAGAACCTCCGTCCAAAAAACGTCTGGTCGATCTTCGAAAAGATATTCGCCAGCACGCCTCGACCGTCAAACTATGAAGACCGGATCAGAGCAAAAATCGTCGATTGGGCTGCACGGAATGTCAAGAAGGGTATAACTTGCAAACAAGACCCCGCGGGGAATGTCCTGTTGAGGATGAAGGCGTCGCCTGGATGCGAAAAATGGCCTCACATTGTCTTGCAGGGGCATATGGACATGGTATGTGAGACGAGCCGTCCCGAAGGGTATGATTTTCTCTATGAGCCTATCCACGTTCGCATCGATCCGGATGGCGAGTGGATATCAGCGGAAGGTACAACGCTGGGGGCGGACGATGGAATTGGTGCTTCCATCGCGCTTGCATTGTTGGTCGACGACGATCCGTCTTTCGCACATGGTTCCATTGATGTTCTCCTCACGTTTGCCGAGGAGACGGGGCTCGACGGCGCGTACAAGCTCGATCCCGCGGCGTTGGGCATCGAGGCCCGGTACTTGATCAACGTGGACTCTGAAGAGCT
>JAUQYZ010000085.1 GCA_030587475.1 Candidatus Sigynarchaeum calidifontis | reverse complement strand
CCGCGCGGCCGCCCGAAAGGGTCGAGGAATAAGGTAAAGACAAAGTTGAACGACAAGAAGAACCCGAAAAAAAGAGGCCGGCCGAGCATATTTGACGTGTTCAGGAGCGGCCGGAAAGGATACGTCAAGGTGAGACCGGGAAAGCGACAACTCGTGTTCTCGGGGGTGCATATCCCGCCGGTAGTCAAGGGAATGCGAGATGCTTTCGAGCTGTTCGCGGGAAAGCACATCCAGAACAATCACTCGGAATCAACGAATAACGTTATTCGAACGGTCGTCTTTCTCGGCGGGCAGCGGTCAGTCACGTGCTTGGATAGGAGGATACGTGCCGTGATGCGGATGCGGAACGATCCCGAGTTGAAACCGCATTCAAGGATAAAACACCGTTATCGTGCCAATTTATACTTGAGGCGGACGGCTGGCGCGGATTTCAAGGCAGATCTCTCGAATTACAGCATCGAATTGCAAGCAAAGGCTTAAAACAATGTAAAAACAAGAGGAGGTGAATCATCATTCGTCGTTAAAACAAGCCTCGGGGTTTGAATTCTTGTTTTTCTTCTTGTTCATCGAGGGGCTACGGGAATACCGAGCGAACGCTGGCCGGCTTGTTTTCGCATGCTGCCTCTTGCTGCTGCAAAGCGTCGCTCTCTGGTGCATCGTTTGGTTCCAGGGACAAGGGGAAGCCTCTTCTCACCTCTGGTTGCTCGCGGACTTCGGTTACGGAACGCTGGGCATTTTCACGTTCCTTGCGTGCGCAACACCCGTGTACATCCGCGCCTATCGCCTCACGAAGGAGCCGAGATCGGTGGTACTGGTCGTGGCAGTCATTCTCATAGGTGTTGGCTTTATCCTTGGTTCCCTCAAGGATTACACGGACTATTTCGCGGAGTCTGGGGATTTCAAGTCACTAATCGGGGAGATCGCCTCCTTTAATGATGCCCTTGCCCTCGCGGGCATTATCCTCTTGACGATCATTTATGTTTCCAACGTCGACTACCTCTACCGGCTGCCGAATGACAACTACGCCCTTATGGTATCTCTCAAGACCGGCGAGACGATCCACTTCGTGCGTTTCAAGACCCGCTCCAAGGTCGATCTCAACCAGGATCTCCTCTCAGGCCTCCTGTCCACGATCAATTCCGTTTTCCAGTCGATCATGACCACGTCGTCGGACATCAAGGAGATATCGAGCAAGAACGCCACGCTGCTCTCGGAATCGGGACGGTTTGTCACCGCGACCATAATCACGGAGAAGCCTTCCGCGATCCTCGACAAGGCACTCAAGCGGTACGTCGGCCATTTCGAACGCATGTTCGTCGTGCGACTCGGCGACAAGAGCACGTGCGTGACCGACTACAACTCGGCGAACATGCTGCTCAAGAAGATCTTCCCCTTTTTTATCGTCGACGAGGTGCCCCCCGAGAAAGCACCCGTAATGAACAATTGAATCCCCTTGTTTCCATCATTTTCCCATGAACTGCAAGATGACCTCCCTGTCACGCGACCGGTTGTCCAGGTTGAGGAAAATGACTTGCTGCCACGTGCCAAGCGTGAGGTGCTTGCCCGTGAAGGGAATCGTTAGCGATGGGCCGAGCATCGTGGCACGAACGTGGGAATAGCCGTTTCCGTCGTGCCACGCCGCGTCGTGCTCGTAAGCCTCGCCTCGCGGCGCGATCCGCTCCAGCGCCCGAGGGAGGTCTTGTTCCACCAGGCCGGGCTCGTACTCAATCGTGGACACAGCGCCCGTCGCGCCGGGGACGAACACGGTTACTATTCCATCCGAAAGCCCGGTCTCGCGTAATGAGTCTGTTACGAGCCTCGTGATGTCCTTGATCTCCCCTTCGGGTGAATGAAAAGAAAGAGTACGCGTGATGACATCCATCACGTTTCACGCTTCTAAGATCTTTAAAATCGCGTCGATATCGATAGACTTGCCAATTAGCTCCTTGCAAATTCCTGCTTCATTGACTTGCAGCCTTGCCACTGTTTGTTCGACCTTCGTCGCCGTCGTGTACGTGTCGTGCGGCACGAGGACAATGGGCACGTTCTTCTCTTGGCACGCGGAAATCACGTGCTGGTCCGGGTAGAGGTTCCCGGTGAGGATAATGCCAGCGACGTTCGTTTCGAGAGCCGTGAGCACGATGTCGGCGCGGTCGCCGCCCGTGATCACGACTGCTTGCTGGCCGCTTGTCCGGAGGTATGAAAGTGCCGAGTGCGCAGACATGGCACCGACGATGGCGGTTTTAACGAGCACGTCGAGGTCATAGCGGGACTCGTCCTCGTCGAGCAGCTTCCCGCCCACGGTTTCCATGATCTCCCGGAACGTGGGCGCCGTGAGCCGCTGATCCTTTTCGATGATGCCGAAGCAAGGAATGCTCGCAGCCTTGAGATACGGGAGGAACTCTTGTTTTGCCCTGGCAACCATGATCTTGGGAACCCGGTTCAAGATGCAGCCTATATAAGTTCCCTTGCGCATCTTGAGAAATTCTCTCTGCATCAACAAGTCACAGATATCCGTGTCACTCTCGAGCAAGTTCACGGACATGATGGCGCAGTTGTCCATCTGGCTGGCGAGCGTCGCGTCGTCGAGATCGAACGACATGAAACTATTAAACTTGTTTCCACCTTCGATAAGCACCACGTCGTATTCATTCTTGAGAACCTTGTATGCCGCGAGGATCTTCTTGCGATACTCGTCCTTGTGTTTCTGGAGCGTGTCGAAATAGACGGGTTCGATGAAGATAGGGCTCTGCTTGGACGTGTCCATGCCGAAGGTGCTCGCGGTTATTTCAAGCTCCGTGTCGATGGTGGCGTTCCCCTTTCGCCTGCTGAAGGGTTTGAAATACGCGACCTTGTACCCTTTGTCCTTCAAGAGCAGGCCAAGTCCAAGAGCCGTTTCAGTTTTACCAGAGCCCGTGTGCACGGAACTCAGGTAAAGGCTTCGTAATTTCGTCATTTTCTCGTGACCTCGTTTATATGATTCGTTGTTAGGTGGATGTTTTCTTGGTGTTCTTTTTTGTTTTTGTCATGCTTGTTGTTATTGCTTGTTGTTATTGTTTCATGCTTTTCTAATGCCCTCCTTGCTGCACGGGGCCTGTTTGTGGTAACTTGACGGTGATCTTAATGTCGACCGCTGAGACGCCCTCGCCCTTCGCGAAGGCGAGCAGCGGGTTGATATCCAGCTCGACGACGTCGGGAAAATCGCGAACTAACCTTGATACTCTCTGGAGCACGAGTTCCACCTGATCGATGTCGGATGGCGGCTCACCCCTGACGCCGCGCAGCAGCGCGTAGGTCTTCGTCTCCTGGATGACCTTTCTCGAGTCCTCCACGCTCATGAAATTGCCGAGCCGGAAGGAAACGTCCTTGAGGAAGTTGACGTAGATGCCGCCCATGCCGAACATGATGAGCGGGCCGAATTGCGGATCGCGCGACATGCCGATGATGAGTTCGGTCGTTTTCTTCTTCGCGGCGCGGTTGATCATTTCCTGGACCTCGATGCCATGGATCGTCGCGTCCGGGCGCATTTGCTGGACGGACGAGAGGATCTTGATGAAAGCCTGCTCTGCCTCGTCATCGGTCTTGATGTTGAGTATAACCCCGCCGACATCGGTCTTGTGGACGATTTGGGGTGATACAATCTTCAGCACGACCGGGAATCCTATCTCCTTTGCAAACTTGCGTGCTTCATTCTGGGTTTTTGCGAGGCGGGTCTTCGGGTGCGGGATGCCGTATGCCGAGAAAACGTCGCTGCACTCGTAGTTCAAGAGCATGGGCCGGTTCTCGGCCTTCGCGCCGTCGAGGATCGCCTGGATCCTTGCCTTGTCGAGCTTCACCTCGGGGATCTCGATCTCCGGGGGTCTCTTGCCAAACCGGGTGAACTTGATGAGGCCGGCGATGTTCTTGATGGCCTCCTCGGGGAAATCGTAGCAAGGGATGCCAGCCTCGCGCAGCTTCATGGCTCCCTCCGTGACGTTTTTCCCGCCGATGAAACTCGCGAGCATGACGTGTTCAGGGAAATCCTCGTGTATCTTGATCATCACATCCGCCACGCGGGATGGGAACGTGTTTGCTTGCGGCGTGAGGATCACCAGGGAGCCTGCGCAGTTATCGATCGATTCCGTGAAAATTGTCCGCAATGCAGCATCGTAGCGCTCGGGCGGGGCATCCCCGACGATATCAACGGGATCGTACACTGCCGCCTCGGCCGGTAACTTTTCACGAAGCATCTTGATAATGCCGGGGGAGAACCTGGCGATGCCGACGCCCTCCCTTTCGAACGCATCTGTCGCGATGATGCCAGGCCCGCCGGCGTTCGTGACGATCGCAAAGAACTCGGACAGCGGGGACTTCGAAACGGAGAACGTCTTGCAGTACGAGAAAAGCTCGGAGAGCGTCTTGGCTCGGATGACACCGGCCTTCGTGAACGCGAGGTCGTAGGCGATGTCGGAACCGGCGAGGCTTCCCGTGTGGCTGGATGCCGCGCGGGCGCCCGCCTCGGACACCCCCGACTTGAGGATAATCACGGGCTTGATCTTGGTCGCTTTCGAGACGATGTTGACGAATTTCGTGCCGTCGTTGATCGCCTCCAGATAACAGACGATGATGCGGGTCGCGGGATCTTGCGCGAGGTACTCGATGAGGTCGGCCTCGTCGACATCGGCCTTGTTGCCGAGGGAAAGGAACGCCGAGAAGCCGAGGTCATTGAGCGCGCTCCAATCGCTCACACCGGTCATGACGGCTCCCGACTGGCTGATCATGGCCACCGCCCCTTCCTTTGGCGTAAGGGGGGCGAAGGACGAGTTGTGGTGGAGGCTGATCAGGCCGAGGCAGTTCGGGCCTAGCACGCGGGTGCCGGTTTCCTTGCACCTCGCCAGGAATTGCTGCTCGAGCCTCGCGCCCTCGGAACCGATCTCCTTGAAGCCGGCCGTGATGATGACGAGGCCCTTGACCTTTTTTTTTATGCAATCCTCGACGGCGTCGAGAACCGCTCGCGCGGGGATGCATATAATCGCGATGTCCACGACCTTCACCGGAATGTCCACGACGCTCGGCACGCAAGGGAAACCCTCCACGACATGCTCCTCCTTGGGGTTCACCGCGTACACCTTCGCATCCGCGTGGCGTGCGACGAGGTTCCGCATCACGGCATTGCCTACTTTTCCCTTGGTGGAGCTCCCGCCGATGACGGCGATTACCTTGGGTTTGAAGAAGAATTCTAAGGAGGGGGACAAGCAAAAAGGCCTCTGTCTGTTTTTTTCAAGGTGAAAAGACCATTGAACGCTTCCACAGCATCTGATAGGCAACCGTATACAATTTGTACTTGAACCTGGATGTTTCTTCGCGCGGGGGCATTAAAAAGTAGTAAGGACTAAGTGATTTGATCAGTCTAAAATAAGGCGTTAGTACTAAATATTCCTTGATTTTTCGCGGGATCACAAGGTTACACCACCCGGTTAACGGCGGGTAATGTTCCGATCCCTTCAATGATCACGTGTCATGATCGGGCTACATTGCTGCTGCATGGGATGAGAAAAGGAAGGATGAATGCTTGGCATCGACATGTAGCACTACCACACGCGGGCACGATGCCAACCATCCCGGCAGCGTGGCAAGTGCCAGGATAGTCAAGCACGCGGCCCTAGTGGTCTATTTGGCGAGCTCAGGGGCACTTGTAATGGTTTTGGGGGCGGCAATCGGAGCTGTTTGAACACGGCATTCACGT
>JAUQYZ010000053.1 GCA_030587475.1 Candidatus Sigynarchaeum calidifontis | reverse complement strand
TAGCATTTCAATCATCTCCGCTTTCTCCGATATAGGTAACGGTTGATCGTCTCGATACGATATCAGATGTGCGAGTGCTGCCGGACTTGAATATACCCCGGATAGACGTCCGCCTCCACCTGGCTCCTGTAGCGTGCTGTCGCTCGGAGGTTCACGATCCTTTCGGACTCGGTGCTGTTTATGAACTCCTTCACCTCTTTGCGAGCAAGGATAAGCTGCGGAAGAAGGTTTATCGTGAACTGGACGGTCGCTATGAGCAGTATGAACGGCTCGTATGTGACAATGCAACAACAATGCGAGTATCAAAAAACTTTTATGCACTAATTTTATTATTATGGTAAGTACCGTTAAATTTAACGGTATCGAGATGACCTTTAATGAATCAATTACGAGTCGCGGGTCGTGTGGATGCAGATACCACGGTTTCTCTGCCGTTGATCATCTACACGATGACCGCTACAGACTTGAATCCTCGGTGTAGCGTGTTACAAGCGAATGTCCTTAAAAGATTCGGAATAAGTGCCACTGCGAACCAGAAATTTTTCTTGCAAGATGTGGAACATCCACATAATTTGATACCGTGTAGCGTGAGACAAGGTCGGCTGACCAGGTGGAACAAGATCGTGATGAATCATCCGGATTTAGTCCCAGGTGATGTTGTTCTGCTTTCGTACAAGTATAATGCGCATCGGGACATTATCTTCATCGTAAAATTCAAGAAGCGGAGTGAGAACCTGGATGCTGAGATAGATAAGCTGTTCACTCACGTTGAGCGAAAAACAAAGAAGATCTTTGATGCTGGAACGCCTACAGAACCACTTCGGACTAGGCGTCGGTTTGCTCGGGATGGTCAGGAATCTCACCAGCATTCCCTCTTTTAATTTTTTCTTTACCATCAGGATGATGAAGCCACAGGCGCCTTCGTTCAGCCGCTTCGAGAAAAGGTTGTAGGTGACGAACACGTTCTCCCGTTCGACATGTAACTGCGCTGAAAACTCCGATAACGTTCCCGCATCGTGGATCGTCGCTGCTAACGCTGGCTGCACGGCTGCCACGGCGCTCATGAAGAGCCCTCGCAGCACGTGCAGCGGCACGGCGACTCGTACCGGGCGCCCGTCGGCGGCGACGAAGTGGAATTCCAGGGACGTGAACTGCATGGATGGGAACACTCTTGACATGGCCGCTTATCCGTTGCTTGCTAATAATCGATTTCATGGAACTTGTATTTATAATGGTGTAGTTTAGCACCATGCTGACCTGGCACGCGTGGTCGTGGTCGGCCGGCATGCTGCTCTGTCAGCCACCGGCGCCATCTCCATCACGTCCTGATCCCGTCGACCTCATCGTGGGTCGAGTTGGCCTTCGGAGGTGGAGCCGCGCCGCGCCTGCGACCCGATAGCAAGGCAAGGAGCAGCACGACGAGCACGGGAACGTGTGCCCACGGGATCATGGGTTCCAGCAGAGACAAGAAGACAGTCGTGTACGCGCCGAGGAACAAGATCGCGGTCCTAACGCTCGCCTCGTTCGACAAGAGGCCGCCCTTCGACTTGGCCGACACGAGACGCGCCGCGGCGGGAAAGAACGCCAGCACGAGGTAGAACAGCACGATCACGGCGTAGGTCACGACGGCCAGGAACCCGATGCCGCCCGCCGCGCCCGACACCGAGACCAGGCGGCCGACCATGTTGGCGACGCTGAAGCCGGCGCCGTAGAGCCCCGCGCCGAGCACCATGACATCCCAGAAGCTGCGATAGCCCCATCTTTCAAGGGTTGTTGACATTGCTGGTCATTCTCTTGTTTTTCTTGCGCACTTTCCCTCGATCTCGTGACTTGTTTCTCGTGGTACGCCAGCAGCGCGGCGAACCCTTGCGTCTCGACGAGCTCCACGCAGTGCCGCGCCTTTATGGCCAGCGCCAGCCTCGACACGACCTCCCACCGCGACGCGGCGGTTTGCGCCTGATCGGTCTCGGGAGCAACATCGGTCTCGAGATTTGGGTCTGTTTCAATCGATGTAAAGGTAATGGAGGCGCTCCATGGCCCCGATGTCTTCAAGGAGTGCTATGAGACCGCACTGGTTGATACTCAGGTATTCTAGACTCGATAATCATAGCTGTCAAACATACCTGGACACGACGGCTATGCCTTGATCGCGATATAACTTGAAAAACAGAGCATATTCGTCGAGGGGATTAGTCATTCCGGATGAAAACCTCTGGTAATACGCGTCAAGGAGCGTCGACTTCATTGAGACTGTAAATGGGAAGATGATGCCCGACGTTACTCCAAATTCTGCAAAAGGGATAAGTCGCGTGTATACGAGCATGCCGATTTTACAAGATTTGCTAAAGTTGATTTCCAAGAACGAGTCGAGTGCTGGCTCGTGAACGTGGCGATCGTGCAAGATATTTCGAAGGTTTATTTGAATTCCATCGATGAATTCCACTTCAAAGAGAGAGGAACGAGCATTGATCATCCCGTCTAGCAATTTTGTCTCGATATCCGACGCGGGGCCTGGGTCTTCGTGATACCGTTGGATTGCATTCCCGTTCCCTTCCCAGTCCTCGTATATGCAGAGGTCCATGACTACATTAACCTCGTCCTCCCCCTCGAAGTACAAGCAATCATCCTTCAATATACCCAGCTTGCTTCCCGCGGCGAGGATTTGATCCCGTGTCACATATTTATTGATGATCCTTTGCTGGAGCTCCACCTGGCATCTGCGAAGTTGTTGGTATCTTTTTATAAAGGGTGGAACATGTGCTCTTGTTATCTTTCCAAGGGATTTGCTGTCCCGCGAACATTGTGCGTGTAGTTCCCTTGCGGTAGCTTGATTTCGCCCCATTATATCATTCATCCCTATACAATGCGAATCATAGCTCTTTTGCAAATTGAATCAAGCGCCCATATATTGCTTCACGGTCCTCGTAGAGAATATCGAAAGGGGTTCCTGGAGGGGCAATCGATTTCCAAATATCCAGGAGCTCGGCCTTCTTGCCATCACGCCTGTATTTTGGCAAGCGGATAAGGTGCATCAAATCGGCTTCCTTGAACCTGCATTCACTCAACACGGACGCTAAATCCGGGCTCGATGGATCGATGATCAACCCGATCTTGCCTAGCAAGAACCGGGATTGGCCAAATGCCGAATTTATAATGACCTTCGCGAGGCCGGTATAGGCGCGCCCATAAAAAGGATTGATGTACATACTCCTGAAAATATATCTCTCGGCTTGTTCCAAAAATCCTTCCATAGAAAGGACCGCGCCTACGTTATACGCTGCGACTTCAAAATTCGAATCGATGTCGAAAGCCTTGAGATACATCGCCTTTGCCGACGCGATTTCTCCTCCGTGAACAAGAATCGTTCCCATTGAGTTATATAGCATGCGATGCTCGAATCCTTTCTTGGCGGCCAATTTGAATAGCATCATGGCACCTTTATCGTCTTTGGAGTAGAATTTTTCCAAACCTTTCAAAAACACGATAGCCCCGTCATTCGGAAAAGTTTTCGAGATGAAATCCATTATCACTGCATGCTTGTCAGGAAATCTGTACCATTGCAATAGAATATCGAGGTTGATCATATCAAGCTTGGATGCTTTCCCTTGTTCGAATTTTGCCCCCAGATCTTGTATTTCCTGGGCTACATTTTCGGGAATGCTTGGATCTCCAAAGGTAACCTTGTTGATCTTTATCCTTGGGGTGGAATAAATGGGTTGGATTAATGGCCCGTCATCTCGCTTCATGGGATATACTTGTTGATAAAAGGTTTGCCCAGACTGTCCTTTTCCTTTGGATCTTACGTCCAAGTTGCGTAAGCGATGGTTTAATTCACGTTTTTGGGGGGGAATCCATTTTTTATGTTCCATTAGACTCACTTGACTCATTTCACGAATGCGACGCTCGAGACATTGATATGACTACTGACCAAGGACCGATCGATTGATTCTCCAAGATAATTATCGAAATCATCACGACCATATTTTTGTCAGCCTTCCAAACACAAAAATCTTGCTTTCAGTGACCAAGATCTTCGAGGATATTAATGCAGTACGCGTTTAAAAGATTATCACTCATCTATCCGGGATTTCCGGAGGGCCGATATACGCTGCCCCGGGTGAGTGGCAATGCGATGCGTGTTGATCGCTGAACGAAACGATAATCGATATGGAATGGCCCGCGGGCGCCCGTTTCGGAATTCACGTTCGAAACCCTTGGCCTTGGCTGGATCAAGTGCTATGGTGACTAAGCTGTACCGCGGGTACCGACACGGCTTTGGGGCCAGGGCGCGGTGTCCCTCATTAGAATGAATGGGTCACGAGGGGGCGACATCGCCACGAGGACGCCAAGGGAGGCAGCGCGATCACCCCCGTCATTTCTGCCAGGATCAACCCATCAAGCAGCGTCTGTCGAGATTGTAGTCGGTTAATACCCGGCCTGGCATCGAAATAATGATCACTTTTAGAAATTCGCGCCACAATCGGTGTTGAAATAGGACGATCCCGACTCGATGAGTAGATTTGATATGGAAACCGCACGTGGCGTGGCACAACAGGGCACGCGGCCAATGGTAGTAGAAGCGGGTACGGTTCCCGTCGAATACGGGATGCGATACGCCCCTAACGCCGGCGAGTGCGACAAGTGCCACTACTGGCGCACGTGGGACTTCAAGGTCGAGAACCCGCGAACTGGGAAGATGATACCGGGCCACGTGACGAGGGACGGGTACAAGGTCGGCGACGGCGGCTGCCCGTACTGGCAGGCCGTTATGCAGGCGCGCGCGGCTCGGCCGAGCAAGCTCGACGTGCTTATCACGGGGTCGCTCGCCACTGGCATCCAGCCAGCGCTCGGCGAGCAGGGTGGGCAGGCAACGGCTAGCACCGGGCAAATTCAAGTCGTTGGGTCACGGGTACTCGACCTCGGCGACATCTCGTCACTGGCAACACGTGATGCGACGGCGGCAACGAGCACTAGCTGGAGCCTCCACGGGGTGAGGATCGACCGGGTTGGTGACCATGTGGTTGTGGCACTCGGCGGTAGAACCGCGGCATTCTCGTCTGGCGACGCGATTAAGTTGGCTGGTGCTATCCTCGACCTCGTGGCGAGAAAGCATGGCTCGTAATCCACCCGCTGGAAAAAATCCATCGCCTCGATGATGAGGATGTCGGTCGACCTGCTGGACATGGGCATCGACCAGGATGCGTGTCATGGTTCTGTCACTCCTTGGCTCGTCGCGGCCGCGCTGCTCCTTGCCGGGAAAGGTGCGGCGCGCTGCTTTTTCCCGGCCAGGGTACCACGTGAATAAAAGGAACAAGGCGTCACGGAACGTGCTCCCACGCCCCATCTCGCGCTGCTTTTTCTCGGCCATGACCCTTGATTCGTCCCAATGTCATTAAGTTACCATCAAATTGTTGTCCGTGGGCGATAGACCATATAATAATGCACCGTTCACATTACACAAGTTGATTTTACCATATATGAATAGTGTCGAAGTGAATCTATCGAAATGTTCTCGTATATCGACTTTCAGCCAAAAATGATGAAGCAAAATTGGCGAACTTTAAATTCTTCCGATCATTCTTCGACAAATGGAATCGCCCATTAGACTCGCCAGGTTTGATTTTCTCCGAACACCCTTGTATATCGACAATCAGAATGTCGATACCATCAAGGAATTTACCTTTAATAAGAAATTCAGTCGAACACCAGCCACCACACTCTTTGTCCGGGAAATGCGGAACTATCTTGAGGCCACGAAGACGATGATGGCCTTTAGAATGCATGACACGGATTTCACTCGTGAGCGATATTACACGTTCCCCCGGCTAGTCACGTCGATTCTCAAGGATCACGGCCGTCCGACTCAAACTCGCGTCATTCGCTTTTTTCAAGACGGGGGGTTTGGAAAGCAAGAGAAATGTGCAACAGCGAGTGCTTTCAATCAAGCACGCGCGAAGCTCGATCCCGCTTTCTTCGAGTCTTGGGCTGATCTAGCCGTTCATTATTATTATGCAAACTTCCCGAAAGAGGAATTAGTTGCTACTTGGCGAGGTCATTACTTGTGGGGTATCGATTGTTCAACAGTCATTATGCCGGACACGACAGAAACACGCAAGACGTTCTCCGTGATAAACAATTCTGGCGCACCCTCGGAAACCATCTATGGCCAAATCAGCTTCTCGTATGACCTCCTCAATGATAGGCCCGTTAGTTTCTGTCTCGATAAGCGGATTTCCGAAAAGGATTATCTTATCAACACGCACTTCATGCACATGAGTGGCTCTGTCATAGCTATTTACGACCGACTTTATGCAGACTATGAGGTCATTGCTCGACACGCACTTACCGATGCAGACTTCGTTATTCGATGCAAAACAACAACGAGCTTCAAAATTGTAGACAAATTTATGCAAAGCAAAGAGAATGACTGGGTCGTATGGTTACCTGCTTCGTGGGGTAATAAGCCCCGGATGAAGAAACTGGGACTTCCATCGCGAGTTAAAGTCCGCTTCGTGAAAATACTTCTTGACTCTGGAGAGATAGAGGTGATCGTGACTTCATTGCTTGACCAGAATAAATATACGATTTCTGACCTGGCCTGGCTTTATAGCAAACGCTGGGGTGTGGAAACAAGCTTCATGCGCTTCAAGCGCCAGCTGGACGTGGAATGTTTCAGCTCAAGGAAAGTGCAAAACATAAAGCAAGACATCGCTGCCGGCATCTTTCTACTGGTATTCGAGGCGATCCTTAACAGGGCACAAGACATCGATATGGCCTTTCAAGACCCGTACAAGCCTCGAAAACGGGAATACCGAGTTAACAAGTCTGGAGCGTATGCAATGATCTCGGATCATCTCGTGTGTTTCTTTTTAGGCGACAAGCGACGCTTGCTGGAATTCCTGGACTTGTATAGATACAAGATAACCTTTTACAAAGGTTATCTTTGTAAAAGATAACCACAAAGATTGCAAAGATTTCCCGGGAAATCTTTCACGATTGATTAATGAGAAGAACATGGCAGCACCAACGCGTGACATGGCGACGAGGGCGCCGGAAAAACACTGGGTTGCTGAAGCAGGGGCGAAAGCACAAAGGATCGGCTAATAGTTGTGTTTATCACCATCGATCCGGAATAGTCTCCTAGGGATTGATGATGCACGCGGTCGAAACGGAAAAACCAAGGCACTCGATGATGGCCGCGGACATCCGCGCGTTGAGGGCAGAGCTCAAGCACTTCATGAAGATCAAGGCCGAGCTGCTCGCGGACGAGCGATACCGCGGGCGCGTCGTGGCCATGAAAGACAAGCAGATCATCGACGTGGGTGATGACGAGTTTGATCTCGCGATAAAGTTCGGCAAAACACATCCCGGTGCGGTTATTCTCATCAGAAAAGTTGTTCTTGATGACGCGGTTTATGACCTGCCCTCTCCAGAGGTCGTTCGATGAAACACGAATACAATCGTTCCGTTTCCCCTCCAGCCTTGGTCATCCCCGTCGTGGTCGAAGACAAGGATCGGAACAATTCCATGATCGTCGAGGCAAAGGTCGACAAGGATCGTGCCACGTGTCGACCTTTCACAAATTCACGCCTGTCCGATCCTTTTATCATCCCGCGGCGATCTAGAATCCATCTTTCTTAATGCTGGCGCGGCCCATGGCGTTCGATTACATCTTCAAGCGGGTAATGGCGGACTTGCTCAAGTCATGCGACGCCAAGACGGAAAAGGTCGGCACGTTGCCTCTCGAGATCGACACGGTCGTGCGATGCAAGCCAGGACAGCTCGTGGACGCGGCCATTCCACTTCTCGTCAGCCATTTCTCCACGGATAACTTGCTCGAATATAAAAGCGAGCGAGAGAACGTTGGTGGCGAGGCATTAGCAAAGCTACTCGGATATATCGGATTGTATTGCGACCAGCATGGCATCGGCATCCACGAGATTCAATCGCACGTTACAGCAACTTTCTTGTCTGCTCGGCGCCCGGAATTTCTCGATACGATTTTGGCGAGCAAACATGTCGTCCCGACCCGTGATCCCGGCGTGTACGATGTGATTGTAGGATTCCCGTGCTCGTGTCGCGTGATCGTGGGCGACGAGCTCGTCGTGAATGATGGTAATATCCCGCTGCTCTTGCTCGGTTCAGTTTCCACGATCCGGAAGGGCATCGCGCAGTTGGCACGCGCCCGGGCTGAACTGCGCCACGACATGGAAACGATTATACCACGATTTTTCTTTCATATTATGACAAGGTGAAGGACATGACCGAGATGAACGAAATACTTCCCGCCGACGTGCGCCAGAGCATGAAGCACGCGATCGAGGATCTTGGGCTGGAGGAGATGATCGAGGAAATCGGTATCGACAAGGTGAAGGATGCAATTGCACACATGGAAGCTGGTAAGAAACCGGTGAAGAAAGGGATTAGAAAACAATAACCTTCATTTTCAGATATCCCATTATTCGAGGTTATTGCCTTGCGTATTCCAACACGGCAAGGATATCCTCTTCCTTAATATCGTATTCGCCCCTGATTTGATCGTGCGTCCAACCAGAAGCAAGCAATTCCAATACGAACTCGACCTTGAGCCTAGTTCCCTTGATGCACGGTTTTCCCATGCAGATCTTGTTGTTGACGACGATACGTCCCGAAGGATCCATGAACTAGTAGAACAAAAACAAGATAATATGGCTTTCGCTCGGAACATTCGAGATGAGCCCGCCATGGGGAGGAATGGGCGCCGCTCGGGACGGGTGCCTTGCGCGCCTCCAGCCTTTCGACGCAGAGGGATCAAGACAATCCAACAGGTTACTCTTCAACCACGCTCGCCCTTTTTTGAGGATTCGCTGCCCGCCACGCGTCGATGTCCATCGCTCGCGCTCGCCTGCATGAAGGTACGCCAGGCTTCGTGATTCCTTGTCCCAGGCCATTATTCGTGATCAGTTTCAAATCTTTCAGCATTTGCATGATCCACGCATCGATATCGTTTTCATGTGCCAGCAC
>JAUQYZ010000042.1 GCA_030587475.1 Candidatus Sigynarchaeum calidifontis | reverse complement strand
TCACGATCGGATCGGCAGGCGGTGGTAGCGTCCGGCTCGAGACGACGATTGTGCCCGAGGAGCAAGGGAGTCTCCAAAGCCTTTCCTGGTTCGAGCTCGCAGTTTCTGGACTGCGTGGTGGCCACTCTGGTGTTGATATCCATTTACCTCGGGCGAACGCCATCAAGCTTGTAGCACGCTTGCTCGGTGCCGTGATCGAGAAAGCAGAGGTCTTTTTGAGTGCATGGGATGGTGGCACCCGCAGTAACGCCATCCCGCGCTCGTCGATCGCTCAATTCGCGGTCTATATGAGCGACAAGAAAACGCTGGAGGACATCGTGAAACTTGAGTCGGCCAAGATTGAGCACTATTTCAAGGGCAAGTCCTCCGGAGGCGAGATGCTCGAGCCCGACATCGCCATCACGCTCAGGGATCTCGGGTCGGCACCATGCATCTCGTCGTGTAAAACCGCCGAGATCGTGCGATTGGCAAATGGGTTGCCTAGCGGCCCGCACCGATTTTCCCCTGCGACGCCGTCCCTGGTGGAAACATCGGATAACCTCGCCATAGTTAAGGTATCGTTGAAAGAAGGCCATTGCGAGTTTTTATTGGGCGTCAGGAGCAACATCGATGATGAACTCGAATCCTTCAGGCGCAGCATCGCCTCCATCGGGCAGCTCGCCTCGTGGCAAACGAAACTCGGCGAAGTATACCCGGCCTGGCCACCAGAATCGGACTCCGCGTTCACGGGATTCGTGCGGGAGAAATACGAGAAGCGGCTTGGAAAGCCCGTCGACGTTCGAGCTGTCCATGCTGGCCTGGAATGCAGCATCATTGCCCGGAAAATGCCCATGCTGGCAAGGAACATCATTTCCATCGGCCCCGAGGTGCAGAACGCGCATAGCCCCGCGGAGCGCGCCCGGATCGCGGATGTCCAGGTGCTCTATGACATCTTGAAGGATATCCTTCGTGCTGCATACCAATTACCATAAGAGAGGTCGCCGCCACGAGCAAAAAACGCCTCAACCCGTTCCCGGAAGTCGACATCAGCAACATTCAATACCATCCGGCCTTGCAGCAGCTCCGCGACCAGTACTCCCCGGATCCATCGAACACGAAGCAAGAAACGGGCTATTTCGTGGCTGCCGACGGCACGCGACTCTTCACCCGCCGGTGGTACAAGGCCGGGATGCAGAGCAAGGGCGTGGTGGCGTGCTTCCACGGGCTCGGCGGCGACAGTGAATACTTCGTGCTCTTAGCGGACCAGATCGTCGCGGCCGGCTATCAGGTGATGATCCACGACTACAAGGGGCACGGGCTCTCCGATGGATGGCGGGGCGACATCGACTCGTTTGCCACCTACACGCGGCATGCCGCGGAATACTTGCAATATGTGTCCAAGCAAGCAAGTAGCCAGCCGTTGTTTGTCCTGGGGGAGAGCATGGGGGGCACGGTCCTCGTCAACACGCTTATCGATAATGCAGCACTCCCGCCCATCTCGGGCATCTTGCTCTTCGCGCCGGGCATCAAGATCAAGGCGTCCAGCGCGTCGTTCAAGGACGTGCTGATGGTCCTGGGCATGGCGTTGTCCTACCCGTTCAAGCCCGGCCGGTTGAGCTACAACGTGCGGCCGGTTCGCGAGAAGGCCATCAAGGACGGCGTGGAAACCATGAATCCACTGCACTTCGAGTATGACATGACGAACCCGCTTCATCTCGACCGTGTATCCACGCGTTTATTGCTCCAGCTCAACAAGGGATTTAACCGGGGAAACAAGCTCGGACCTGGATCAATGAACCAGCCATTGATCGCTTTTCTCGGGGAAAATGATCTCGCGATCGATCGCAATGGCGTGCAATCATTTGTCGAACGGTCTGCAACGACGGACAAGGAATTTGTGCTTGTTCCCGGTGCCCCACACGCCATGTTCACGCACTACGCTTTCCAGCCGTTCTGGGAAAAGGTTCGCGAGTGGCTAGAACGCCATTCCTCGGAAAAGGGATGAAAAAAGAAAGCGTTAGATCACACGTACTCGATCGTCGCCGGCGGCTTCGGAGTGACATCGAGATAGACCCGCTTCACGGCCGGGATCTTCAAGATCTGGTCCTTGATCCCGGCGAGCAACGCCACGGGCAGCCTCGTGACGCTCGCCGTGCGGGCGTCCTTGCTGTTGATCGAACGAATGACGACATCATAAGTACCCTTATCCCTTGCTACCATTTCAAATAGAAGCCGTGCCCGGCCCTTTAATTTCGTGGCTTTTTCTACCAGCACGTCGAGGTCGAGCTTGCCCCTCTCGATGGCGGGGAGCTCATAAGTCCTGGCACCGTTGAAGAGACCCGTGACTTTCTTTGTCGTCACGTCGTCGCTGATCGCCGCGAATGCTTGGAAGGGCTCTTGCTCGCCAGCAGCATTGATGATGAGCGGTTTTTTATAATTCTTAATATAATAATCGTCGACGGCCGATTCCACGATGTCGTGCACTCGCTTCTCCATCGAAAGATTCGCTTCCGTGACCGGCCCGATGATGCGGGCGGAGAGCGCTGGGCCCGGGAACGCCTTCCGGTAGACCAGCTCGACGGGCATCTTGAAGTACTCGAGCACCTTCCTGACTTGGTGTTTGGTGAGGCTAGCCACGGGCTGCACCGTGGCCTCGACATCGTACTCGATGCTCAAGTTGTGCTGGCTCTTGACGAAATTTGCTTTGTTCTTCTCGAGTAACTCGGCTTCATCGGCGATGGTCATGGATTCCTTGATATCGCCGATTTTCACGCCGAAGCTCTCCTCGATGTCTGGGAGAATCGTGCCGTCGGCGAGCAACTGGCACTTTTCCTCCTTGATGACCCTGCTGATCGTTTCGGAATAAGCTTTCTTGAAGAGCTTGCGCTTGTTCTCCGCGTCCTCCCCCGCCGCGTAGATCTGGGGCAGGAACGTCGACCGGATATCGATCACGCGGACGTCGGGGAATAAATTCTTGATATGGTCCCGCTCCTCCTTTCCCCGGATGATACGCATCAACCCGTGGTCGATAAAGACGGGGATCATGTTGATGTTGGCTTTTTTAAGGAGTAGATACGTTGCCGAGCTGTCTATCCCGCCCGATAGCGCGCAGAACACCTTCTTCTCCTTGGCGTGTTTCTCCAAGAACCTCACCGCGCCGTCTACGAAGCTCGCGGCGTCCTTGAATTCCGAAGTGATGAATCGATGGTTGAGCATAGACAAAGGATCAGAATGCACCTAGATAAGAAGCGTTATTAACTGGGTCTTAGGCCGTCACGGGAGCAAACCCTTAAGCGTGTGGACGTTGTGCGCCTTGTTCTCGGCAATCAACGCACGAGCGGCCTCGATGCCACCGCGATGGTTCCAAAATAGTATGCCACGAACCCGTCCATTTACCAAGTAATAAACGTTACAGCTCGTAGGTTCATCCGTCCAGTCGATGACATAATTGTACCTGGCGCTCACGTCACCAACGGCGTGGTATTGAATGTCAAATATCTGCGAGTTGTATTCTGGAAGGTAATCATAGGCAACATCGCCACCAGCCATGTTCGCCCCGGCCGCTGCGCCCATGGCCTTTGCGTTGTCGACGTGCTCATATCGCATAACTGACCCCAGCGTTTTGCTCGGGAAGCTCGCTACATCACCTGCAGCGTAGACGCCCGGTTTCGATGCTTGGAGGTGATCGTCGACGAGGATCCCGCCACCCCCGTCCAACTTGAGACCACCTGTCGATGCGATGGCCGTTTCCGGGTTCGTGCCCATAGATGCAATAACCCCGTCGAAGGCAAGAATGGTGTCTCGGTTTGTTTTGATAACGATTTCCCTGCCAATCTTTTCAGCGCCCGTGGCGAGTTCTTCGGGAACCATCGTTATCCCGTTGGATTTCATCACCGTGAGCAGCTGCTTCGAAATTGTCGTTGGAAGGATCGATCCCAGAATGCCTTTTTCTGGGAAAATCATGGTCACTTCTTTTTTCTGCGAGACTAACGCTGCCGCGATTTCCGTGCCGATGAAGCCGCCACCGATCACGCAAAAGTGCCCGTATTTTTCCACGAGCGCTTTCAGCTTGAAGAAATCATCGAGGTTCCTGTAATACACTATGTCTTCTATGTCGGTTTCAAGTTGCCGTGGATTGCTTCCAGTCGCGATAAGCAATTTCTCGTAGGAATAGATCTGCCCCTCGTGGTCATAGAGGATTCGTTTGTCAGGAAAGAGCGTGGTGGCGGTTCGGGAGATATACAAGTCCGCGCCGAGATTTCCCGTGTTGCGCCAGATGTCGTCGATGTTCGAGCCAAACCACAATGAACGCGATAACGGGGGTCGGTCATAAGGCGAATGATCCTCTCTGCAAATCACGCCTATTGTGCCGCTCGGATCGATCTTGCGTATGGCTTGGATGGCCGAATCGGCAGCTATTCCGCCACCCACGATCAAGTAACGGTAACTCAACAAGATCATTTCGCCGTTTTAGATTTGCCTTCATTCTATTAATCCCTTTTCAAGCTATGCCCTAAGGCGGATAGAGGAAGACCGATATCCTGGCCGCCCATAGAACGTCGAAAGGGAATGTTTCCGGGATATTACTTGCATGACACGCCGAGACTTAACCCCGCGAAAGCGATCCTTCCAAGACAGATCATGAAGCAAATCGGCATCGAACAAAGGACGCTCGGAAGGGCCATGCGCCCCCCGAAACCCGACAACATCGTTCTACCGGACCGGCAAGCGTTCGAGACCTTGAACCACGTCTCGCTAGCACGGCATGCCAAGGAAATTCCAGCTCTCGCGGATCCATCGGGCGTGAAGGCCATGTCAGTCATCGACGAGATCATACTCTCGCTGGCATGGAATAATGCCGCCCTTTCAGATATCCCAGTGCTCGGGGCCAGCACGGCCCAACAGGCGCAAGAGAAACAAGAGAGCCAGAGCGAGGTGGCCATCGAGCAGAACGCGGCGATCGCGATCGTGGACAATTTCCTCTCGCCCCCGTCCCTCGAATCTATGGTCTCGACGTCGCTCGACGAACACCTGCGCAACGCACGCTCGCTGTACAAGATGGCGATCAGCAAGAGCATCTCGCAAGAGCTTCAAGCGAGAGCTTCGCGATGACGCGTGCAGGGATCCGTTTCGCGAAGCCTTGATTTCGCCAAGCAAGGCGACCTCGACTACATGGATCCTCCTACGTCCCGCTGTCGGCCACGGCCTCGTTCACGAGCTTTACCAGTGACTGCTTTGGCGAGGCCGCCCAGAAGACCCTCTTTTCGGTCGTTCAAGAGCTGGACCGCCGCGGGTGCAAGGCCTTGCTCAGCAATAGCTATTGCGATTTTATTCTCGACTTGTACAAGGATTACCGCATCGAGATCATCATAGCCACTCGCGCGATCAACTGCGTCGGCGCGAAGAGGGGCAAGATCAAGGAAGTGCTCGTGTTGAACCGCTTCGCTTAGAGACACGCTTCCGGGATCACGTTTATTTCCCATGGTTCCAAGGAAATGATCATGGAATCCCCCCAATTCGCAGCTGCTTTCAAGTGGAGCAGAATTGCCTTCGTTCTTTTGCTTGCCGGCTCCGTCGCAATCTACGCGGAGATCGCGATCAAGTTGGCATTCATCTATACACACACAGTCCTCGACGTGGTGCCCGCGGATTTCTGGCTCGACCCGGACGACGCAATATACTGGATCCTCGTGCCGGCAATCGGTATCCCGTCCATAGCGCTTCTTTATTTCACCGCCAAGCTCCATTTCAAGTATCAAGTGAAGTTAGCTGGCATCACCGCCGCCGTATGCTTCGGCCCAGCGTCGCTCGCCATCAACGCGAGCCTCCTCTTCGGCGGGGGCTGGTACGCGGGCACGATCATGGCGGATGCTGGGTTGATCATCTTGCTCGCCTCGTTCGTGATGCTCGAGAAAGCAGGCAAACCGGGAAAGCCAGTTGTGCTGGATGGTGCGAGGAAAAGCAATACTCGCAATTTGCAAGCAATAGTGCTCGCCTTGGGTTGCGCAGGCATCGTTGTCTCGGCCGTGGTGCCGGCACTCGTCGGGATCAACGCCATCCCGGAACCACTCGTCCCGGCGGCGACATCCTTGCCGAGCGTGGCCCCGGACCACGGGAACACGTTCTACATCATGCCCATCTGGGAGGATGCCGTCTCCAATTACACGTATGGCACCCAGAAGTTGAATTATATGAAGCGGGCGGTGGGCGGGAACGCGTACACGGGCACGGGATTCGTCAAGATCGGGCGGTCGCTGAGCTGCTGGTACACGAACGACTTGTATGCGAATGGTTCTTATAATCCAGAGAACTTGATCCATGCCTTAAATCTTGCAAACGAATCAAACACCCCGATCTTGTTTCATATGAACGGGGGGAACTGGGGGCAGGCCGGATCGACCCATCCCGTGATATTGGCGATGCGGAACAACGTGTCGAATTGCCAATGGGATCAAAATAACTGGTGCCCGCCCATCAAGTACAATCCTGGCCCAAACGACCGGTTCTGGAGCTTCTGGCCCGGTTCCGATTGGGAACAGTTCCGGGAGCGAAACATCAAGCAAGCCCTGGCGGTCATCCATGAATGGTGGCAAGACCATCCCGATCTACTCGTGGGCTTCAGCACCGACTCGGAAATCCACCTTAACTATGGGAAATTCGAAGGTGCACACCCGGGCTATCGGTCGTATTTCGACTACAACAACGGGACGATCGCGCAGTTCCGACAATGGGCGCACAACTGGTCCTTGCAAGCCTTCAGGGAAAAATGCGGCAAGAACTTCGCGACGTATGATGATATCGATGCACCCCGTATCGTCGCCGATGGCGTAGGCGTGAGGGGCAATCCGTGGTGGGAGACCTGGACAGACTTCCGCATCTGGCACGTGACCGAGGCGGGCAAGCGCCAGTGTCAATGGATCAACGAGAGTGGCTTTCCTCGCGAGATGATATGGCATCACCAGATATTCTCCGAGCCGGGAGACGAGGAATCGCGATATGTCCGCTGCGATCCCCTCCGGACCGCCCTCAATCCCTATTGCAAGGTCGGGGTGACGCGTTATGGCTGGATTTCTCCCCAGAACTGGCACTCGCTCGGCCAGCTCGCCTTGAACGACGGGTCGGGGGACACGATTCCGAGCTGGGGCATCTTCGAATGGAACTTGTGGACGCAGCACGAGTACTGGGCCTACAAGGAGATGCTCAACTGCATCTACCAGTACGGGGGACACGTGATATGCCCGAACGAGTGGACGAACTGCAGCGGCAATCCGGGCCTGTGGATCCCCGGCGATCCTTGCGTCGTCAACGGCACGTACATGATAGGTAGCACGACCTACGGCGACCCGGACACAGGCTGCGGCGGGACGCCGGGGGACTGCTGTTGCACGGAGCGCTACGAAAATGGAACGTGTAAGACATGTATCAATCCTCACGGGAACCCCCAATTCCTCGCGGCGCTTCGCGACTTCGTCGCCGCGGCGCAATTGTACGAGCGCGGCACGTGCCCGACCCGCCGGGTCACCAAGCTCGATGTCTGGTTTTATGACAACTACCTGGTGGCTTTCAATTACTTTGCACGAACGAATGGCTTGATATTCATGGCCTGTTGCTGGTTCGCGTGCTTGATCTTGTTTTTCGTGACGATCGGCGTCACGAACAGCATCCGGTGGAAGCGCACACCTTGAAATTCCTTCCTTTTCGTTAAATGACAGTGATTCCTTGCTCGACCCATCGTTATCCAATAGGGTTCTTAAACAAAGTGGTGGAGAGTGCACCTATTGGGTTCATATATTTTCGAATTAACTACTCTCATCAGAGATGGGGGTGTCTCCCCCCTACATCGATGATAATAGATGGCGAAAATGAAAAATCTAAAAGCCAGAACATGCGTGTTGCGATGTATTCCCTTTTTCGTGCTCCTCATTTGCCCCCTATTCGGTGGATTGAATCATGGAGCCAATAATAGCACAAGAGCATCGTGTATAGAGCTTTTCCCGTTCACGACGATGGCGCCATCGGCTGCAATCGTGTACCAGGAGAATTTCAACAGTTACAGCGTTGGATCCTACCCAAGCGGTTGGATCACGTATGATAACAGGCTGGCCGGTTCTATTTTTGATGTTAACAACACGGTCATCGATAGCGGGAATTGCTTGCGGATCTCCGACAACCAGACGACGGATCAAGTCTGGGCACGTTGCTTATTTCCAGGCGTGATTCCGGCAGGCACGCTTGAATTCAAGGTGCACGTGAAAGGTGCAAGCACGGGCTCCGCAACCATGCAATATTACGTGAACCTCCAAGATGCGACGAATTATACAGCCTTTGGAATTAACATGATACAAAATCTCACGGGCAATTATTGGAACATCGGGATCGACGCTATCGTGGGAGGCATGAACGCGACGCAGTTGAACGAGGACATGACTTATTCGGTGAAGGCAGTTTTCGGCAGGGGTCTGGTTCTCGGGTTTGATTGTCTTATCATCAATCTGTACGTGAATGATGTCTTGTTCATCTCAAACGCCTACAATCTTTACCGATCAATCAACCGGATGCAAGTGATCACGAACAATCCAACCAACGGGTCGACTTGGTTTTTCGACACATTCGTCGTGACGAACTCGGCAACGGGAAATGTTAAGCCTACCATTACAAGCCCGCCTGATATGAACGTGGTCGCCGGCACGACGGGGAGCACGATCACGTGGACCATCAATGACCCGGACACGAGCAATCCAACGTACAACGTGTACAACAACGGTACCTTGCTCACATACCTTCCAGTGTCATGGACTTCCGGGATGCCTATTGTGTTTTCCTTGCCCGCACTCTCAGGCCCGCAAAAAGCCAATATTACAATCGTAGCAACCGACGGGATAGATGGAATTATCAGTGATAGCGTCTGGGTGACCGTTTCAGAAAATGCACCCCCCGTCATCGCAGGTATTCCTTCAATTACCATCGAGTATGGATCGAGAATTAACCTCACGTGGACAATCACGGATGCTGGCGTCAGCGTTCCATATTACGTGATTACACGAAATGGCTCGGGAGTACCTCAAGGATTAAATACGTGGACAAGTGGCAAGCCTGTGCAATACAACACGACACTTCCATTTAGCGGGCCTTTGCCCGTGGGCGATTATAACTTCACTATAACCGCGTATGATGGAATAGGTAGCGTGTGGCTCAACAGCTCGTATACAACCATCGTCCATGTCATAAACACGCCCCCGATCGCCACGGGCTTGCCCTCGATCACTATCGAGTTCGGCTCACAGGAGAATATCACCTGGTCTATCTACGATCCGAGCCTGGGGGGAGGTGCCTATTATCTCGTGTACCGGAATCAAACGACCATGAATGCAACGCTGCTTGTCGGCGGGGATTATTGGACCAGCAATTCCCAGATTGCCCAACAAAATGTGACGGTACTTCCTGCTTTGGGTTCATATAACGTCACCGTGATAGCGTTTGACGGGTTAGGAAAGAATGCCTCGTTCACCACGATCGTGCATGTCGTCAACGACCTCCCGCCGCGGGTATCGACGCCCAGCGACATATCATATGCAGTCGGCGAGACCGGCCATTCGATATCGTGGACGATCACGGATTACAACATGACCGCAGGATGGTATGCCATCTACAAGGACGACGTGCCGATAATAAGCAACACCACGTGGACAGGCCCGACGCAGACCGTGAGCATCAACGTGGATGGCCTCCAACGAGGCCAATACAAGTACAGGATCGTCGTTTCGGACGGCAAGACGACTTCGATCGATGTGGTCACGGTTAGCGTTTCCGATCCGGTGATGGACATGATCATCACCGTTCTCGTGATCGCGGGCGTTGTCGTCGTCGTGGCCGCCATCATCGCGGCGAGGCGGAAGAAGAAGGCAGGGGGCACCAAAATGAAGCGCAAGGTTCCCAAGCAAGACGTGACCACGCCCGACACCCCGAGGGGCAAGGTGATCACCTGCCCATCGTGCGGCACCCCCTTCACGCTCACGTCCGATTACATGAAGCAGTACGCTGGCCAGAAATTCAAGTGCACGAAATGCCAGGCCGACATCCCCATTTGATCATGTGCACGATGTGACCATCCTACTCTCTTCTTTCATTTACATTGACGCTTCTTGAAAAGGAATAAGTGGATAGTGAAAATCCGGAGCCGTGGTTACAAGGGATACTTGCCTTCTTGCTGGACAGCATCGCGCGTCGCGATGCAGTTGTCCAGCGGCGTCTCCGTGAGGAAGTCGTGGGTCGGGCCCGCAATGAATCCCCCGCCCCTTCCCATTGCCAGGACCTGGGCCCGCACGTGCTTCTTGATGCTCTCCGGGGTGCCGAATGATATCTCCCGGCTGTCCAGCCCGCCGACGAACAGGAACCGGTCGCCGTACTTCCTCTTGAGCGCCGCGTGGTCGATGAGCGACGCGGGCTCCAGCGACTGCCAGCCGTCGAGGCCTGCCTCGATGTAATCGGGGAGCAGCTCGGTGATGTTGCCGCAGCTGTGGTTGAACGCGATGGCGCCCATGTCGTGGATCTTCTTGAAGATCTCGCTGTAGGGGCGCTTGAAGAACTTGCGGAACACGTCGGGCGACATGAGCGGCCGGCCTTTCTGCCCCATGTCATCGCCACCGAAAACGGCCGCGGGCTTGTACCGGGCAATTTCGTCGAGGATGTGCAGCTGTGCCTCCTTCCGGTCGTCGACGAGGCGTTGGATGTACGCGGGATCGTTGCGGCAGTAGTAAGCGAATCTCGCCTGTCCCATTATCACCCACATGCTCTCGTAGAGCTGTACTCCCCCGATCTGGGGGACGAGGTACAAGCGGTCGCCGAACTGCTTGTTGAAAGCCGCGTATGCATCGACATTTGCCTTCGACACGGGCAGGCTCGCGAGCCACCCGTGCTCGTCGTAGAACTTGACAGCGTCCTCCCGCTTTTTCAATAAGCCGTCGAGATACCACGTGTACCGGTCGCCACTCGCGAGAACTTTAACACCGTGCACCGTGTCGCCGCTCGTGTAGCGCGCCTCGCTGCCCGCGGGCAGCCGTGAAAACGCTTCGGGATCGGCATCGATCGTCCCGTCATCTTTCACGATGTACGTGGGCCGTGGTTTTCCCTGGATGCCGATGCCGGTCATTTCCACGTCGGCGCCGAAGAAATACTTAATAGTGTAGTCGCCCATCGGGGTGATCATAATGTTCTCGTCCTTGTCAAAGAACGCCTCGAGCTCGCCCTTTTTCTCCTTCTCGACAAATTCCTTATAGCATCGCGAATAGGGCGGGATGCCCATGACGTAGTACGGGACACGGTCGGGATCCTCGTGGTGGATCGTGGCGAGAAACCGCTCCGTGGCGGTCATCGTGTCTGTATCGAGCCTCATCCGCATTAACCCCTTGCAGGCTTGGGCTCGGGCTGCGGCCTTCCCCGCCGGGGCGGAGGGGGTGTCGCCATCGTCGACTGCAGGAATTCACCATCGGGCCCGTACTCGACGATTTCCCGCGCTTTGCCATCACCGTCCTTCATCGCCACGACCTTCACGACGGGAACGTCGTTCCCATCCTTGCCCTTGCGGAAGCGCATGGTTTCTGGCACGTTCTTCACGTCCTCGACGTTCATCAGATTCTCCACGCGATTTTTCGACTCGTAGTAGGAGATCTTGCCCGGGTGCTTCATTTTTTCCGTCCTCACTTCGTTCAAGCAGGTTAGAAACCGGGCAACCACTTGGCCTCGGCCTTGAAAAGCTCGTCGACCATGGACCGGATTTCCTCGGGGGAGCACACGCTGGCCGTGTTCGGGTCAAGCAAGATGGCCTGGTAGATCTTCTCCTTGTCCTTCGCGATGAAACCCTCGACCGTCGCCTTTTGCACCATGATGTTCGAGATGCAAAGTGCCTGGCATGCCGTCGGGAGCTCGATGCCGCCTTGCGGGTGGAGACCATGGTAATCGGCAAACACGGGTACTTCGACGCAGCAATCGGCGGGGAGATTCGTGATCAAGGAACCCTTCACGTTCATCACGTTACCGTTGAATCGGAAGGGTTGGTTCGTCTCGATCGCGTTGATGATGCGCGAACCGTACTCGCTGGACGCGTGCAAGTCGAGCGGAATCCTGGCCATGGCGAGCTCCTTCTCGAACGTGTCGTCGAGCTTGTTGGCACTGGCGACGTTGCTCGTGTAGTAAGACGCGTGCTCGAGGCTGTCGAAGCCTTGCTTGGCCCCCCTGTATTTCTCGAGCAAGTCCTTCCGCTTGCGGTAGTAGGGCAAGTATTCGGACAGGTGGCCGCTCGATTCGGTCATGTAGTAACCCGTGGCCTTCATCATGTCCCAGCGCACCTTCTCGCCGCCGATCATGCCCGGCTCCTCCTTGAAGTGCTCCCAGATGATCGGGTAGGCATCTTGCCACTTCGCGTCCTTGGCCGTGTAGTCTTTAAACCAGATCTCGAGGAACCACGCCATGTGATTGATGCCCGCGCACAAGAAAGAGAATTCGTCCGGCGCTGCACCGATATACATTCGGAGCTGGTCGGACGTGCCTTGCACGCCGTGGCATAGGCCGACCGTCGAGCCTGGCCACATCACGTTGCAGAACCAGGTGTTTGTGGCCATGGGATTGGTGTAATTCAAGAAGAGCGGCCTGGCACCACCTTTGACGCCCGCGTTGTAGCCGACTTCCCGCATGTCCTTGATGATCGATTCGAACGCGACCATGCTGCGCAGCCCGCGAAACATGCCGCCGGGCCCCATCGAGTCGCCAACGCACTGGGACACGCCGTACTTGAGCGGTATTTCGAGGTCGAGCTTGTACGCGTCGAGGCCGCCCACCTGGATGGCGGAGATGACGTACTTGGCGTCCGCGATGGACTTGCGCTGGTCGGTCGTCGCGTCGAATTGAACGTTTTCGAGCTCCTTCGCGTTGTCATCCTTGTATTTTTGAAAATACTTGTACATTAAATCGAGCCGGTGCTTGTCGATGTCCTCGAGCGATATCAACATCCCGTTCTTGCGCAATTTCTCGTGCGAGAGGATGTCGCGTATGAGCCGCTTCGCGAAAACGATGCTGCCCGCGCCTATGAATGCTAGCTTGAACATTGGATTCATCTCGGGAATAGTGTTTTCCGTCGGAGCAAAAAAAGGATATTATGGATGAAAACCATCGCGCTTGTAGGTGTATCATCCAACAAATCCCGTTTTACTTTTCATCGCTTGAATTCGATGCCAAACTCGTCAGCGACGACTTGCAAGACGAGGATGAGCGCCGCGGCCTTTGCTATATTACCTTCCAGCTTTAGTTTCTGGGCGCTGTACATTGCCATTGCTTCCACTTTACCAGACAAGATACCAACCGCCGTGTCCGCATCGGTCGTGATCGTAACGGTTGGACTGTCATATTTCTCTCGCAAGTGAGAGGCAACACCCTTCGCTATTGAAAGGCACTGGTCACCGATTGATGGGATGATGAAGTTGATGTAGAGGTCATCTCCCTCTTCTGCCATGTCCTGGAGCAATTCCTTCGTGTCCTTGTTCGTGTTGATGATTTCTACTATGGCATCGAGCACTGCGGGTAAATCCTTGCCCTTTAATGTGCCGTCCGCAATATTTTCCTTGATCTTCTTTACCACGTCCAACGAGTATGCACCACGTGTAGTAGATCTTAGTTGATGTTCTCTTTGATGGAGAACATATAATGGTTCTTCCAGCAGCTGCGCGGAACCATCCCCCGCCAGGCAATCTTTTTAGGTCGACGATGGTAGGGAGGATCGGTGCTGCAAGACTCCGCTCGCTCGAACCACGTCCTCGCTTACAAACGAAGACGCCAGCTCCAAGCAGATTCGAGAGGAATCAAGTCCGTTTCCATTGAAATTCGCCGACCGGAAGACGATACAAATGATTCGCTATTTTATGCTCGATAATAAGAAACTTTTGCCCGCGACGGAGTTTATCTATGACAAGATCACGTGGTGTGATGTTGTCAAGCCCAGCGAGGCGGAACTGATCGACATCGTGCAATGATACATTGCTCTGGTACTTGATGATCAAGAACTTTATCATCGGCGAGATCAAGACGAGGAACCGCATACACTGTTTACCTTCGATCAAGTGACGAGGCATCATGCGGGTCGAATCGGGGCCTGGAGGTAAGAATTGGAGACCGCGTTATTGAATGCCATGTTATAAGCATTAAAAATCATGTTCTGAGAGGATAAAGATTTGACGAGATAGGCCGAATCCCACGCTCATTCCAAAAGAAGAGCATGTTTATTGGGATGATCGGATGAATGGTTAATCACGCGATGGTATATCTCGATAATGGAACCAAGGCTGTTCCGGATCCAGCACGATCTATGATGGAATTTACCAACGAGACGAAACGAACCTGTGCGGCGATAATTAACCCATGACATTCACTTGCTTCTACACGGTATACAAGGATACGCGGGTAATCGTCCCGGTTACAATCGGGTATGATGTAAGCCCAAGCATCGCGCCGTGGCTCGCGTCGCGTTCCGCCCCCCAGTTCATTCATTCGGGAAACTGGTGGAATATCAAGCCAGAGAAACGGACGCGCGAGATCGTGTTGAATCGGCAGCTTGCGCTCGTCAATGAACACACGGCCGGGTTGATGTCGACAAATGTGCAGCCCGGGAACGACCCGATGTACTGGATAAACAACGAGAAGGAAGAGGATTACCTGCAACAGTGCCTGGACAACGCCAACCATGCCCGGGACGAGGCAAGATCGAGGGGAACCCGGGTGCCCGTGTATTGCACGCTCCAGCCTGCCACGAAGCGCGCTGCCGAGGCCTGGTTCCAGCGGGCCATCGACGCGGGGCACACGCATCTCTGCATGGGCGTGTCGGAGTTCCTGCGCTCGCCGAGATACCGCAACGAGGGAACGAGGCGCATCCTCGAGATCACCTGTGTCATCAAGCAGTTACTAGGCAAGAAAGGCGGATTCGTTCACCTCTCCGGCCTCACGAGCTACGCCTTGCTCCCCGTCGTCGCTGCTCTTGGTGCAACGAGCACGGACGGATCGACCCCGGTGCAATCCGCGCTGGCTTATGGCACGGTCTTTTTCCCAGGAACGGGGAAGGGAATGAGCGCGAGCGCGCTTTGGGAGGGGAGAGAAAGCACGACATGGAATTGCCCTTGTCACTCGTGCAATGGAAGGGCCAAGGAAGCGTCGCTGCGAGCCTTCATGGACCCGGTCGAGAGGGTCAATCACAACCTCGACGTGTGGGAGCTGCTCGTGAAAGAGATAAACGAGCAAGTCTTGAAGGATCCCATCTCGTGGTACGCCAAACAAGAAAAAGGCTTGTCATCCCCCTCGAAAAAAACGTGGAGGATATCGATGGATCTCCTGGAGAAAAAATAAATGATACAAAAAAAGGAAATTCAAGGGTTTAATAATGGGCCTTGTGCAGCTTGTGGATTATAGAAGGTCAGGAATCCTTGTTTCTTGAGCTGGTAGATCTCGCCAAGAACCTGATCCTGGGACTCCTTTCGGCCTGCTTGCGCGTAGGTCAACAACGTCGCGAGGTAAAATGCTTGTTTCTCCTTCTGGACCGCCTCCCCGACCTCGTACAACGCCTTTCCAAGACCGGACTTGATGTCCTTCTTGGTCTTCTTGGGATTAACGACGAGCGGGTAGATGAGCGTGATCTCGAAGGCCTCTTCGATGTATGTGTCGACGCCGTTGAAAACATCGAGGTTGCCGCGCCAGTTCTGCAAATCGTACGTGGCCTCGAATCTATCGACGAAGCGCTTGGCACGATCCTTCAAGCCGGCCGTTGGCGGCCCGCTCAAGATCAATGCGAGGCGCACCTGCGAACCCTCTTGGAGAAGGATCTTGAAGTTCTGGTAATCGAAGACGATGGCCTCGCCCGAGGCTTTCGATGGCACGCCGCGATCACCGCCCACCTCCTTGCCAAAGGACGCGATCGCTGTTAAAAAGCCGGAGATCAAGTCACCATCGAGCTGCATCTGGGAATATGCCCGATTCACGACACACGCGCCGCTATTCTTTATGATGACCATGAGGTGCTGGATCTTGACCACGTCTCGGATTTTATCAGCATCCGCCCTCCAGATTCTTCTTTTCTTCATGGAATTGCTCCTGCGAATGACGCCGATGACGATGAAGGCTGCAACGACGCCGATCATGTAATACATGTTGTCCAGGAAGAAGACGACGATGTTGTCTTGGAGGTTGAGCACTTGTATGCTTTGGGAGGACGATGTAGACGCGGGCTGGAGCGCGGGATCATCGCTCTCGAACGAGGCATGATACACGAACGATGCCCATGTCTCTCCAGGAAAGATGTTGAGCTTTGCTTTTCCTTGTGCATCAGTAATCGCGACCAAAGGAAGGGATTGTATCCCGCCACCACGAAGTTGTGCTTGAATGTAGAACGTCACGGTTTCTCCTTCAATGGCAGTTGAATTTACCAAGTACGACAAGCTCGCTTCAAGGCTCAGCGGATCGCCTGCTTGTACCCGGGTGACAGAAACGAGGGAAGTAAGGACGAGCCGTACCGCGACTTGGGGCGTGATCGTCAAATTCAGCGAATATGATGCGTTCTCGACCCCCACCGCGGATGCGTTGATGTGCATGACGTAATTATTGGGAGGGAGGTTCAACGGTTGCAACTCTATCCGGCACGTATACACGCCGGATATCAAGTGGTTAAACGTCCCGTGCGCGGCGGGTACACCCACGATGTTCCACGACATGCTGATGCTAGTTAACGGCACCTGGTGGAAGCTGTCCAGGATAGTTACGCCGAGATCGAAGGCTTGATCCTCGAATACAGTCAAGGCTAGCTGTCCGGGGATGATGGAAACTGGCAATGGCTTGATGTCGACAAGCAACGTGATCGAGCTTCCGAAATAGAACGCCTTGGAAAAGTTCACGCACACGTCGATGGGATTGCTCCCGGTCGGATCCATTCCTGTCGTGTTAATGAAAATCCGGTATAACCCCTTGTAAGTTGATATGTTGCCATAGTACTCGTAAAGATCTCGGAAATCGTACGCGCCCGACCAGTTCGTCGTTATAATCCCGCCATCGAGCGGATTTCCATACGCGTTGTCGGTAACGAGGATATCGATGGATTTTGTCGTATCGTTCACGTATGGCGCCGAGAGTGATGCCATCCGCCACCTTCCGGTTCCAGTATCATTATACACGTTGGTGGAATAGAACGACATCAGGGTTCCAAGAGGATTGATCGTGAAATTCTGGTAGGTAATGGCAATGTCGGTCAAATTCATCCACGCCATGCGGTACCGATAGGCGCCTGATACAGAGGTGGCATCCAGCAGCCGTAAATCGACCGTGAAGTTGTTGTTCGGGGAATCATAAAGCGTTTCTTGTGTCATGTCGTACAAATCAACATTCCCCGACGTATAGATGCTCTGGTTCCACGTGCACCTTGAGAAGGATGTGAAGGTGACGTTCAGCATAACGCGATCGAGATCCCACCACACCTCGTTGACGAGCGGCGTCGTGGCTTCCGCCCCAATCCGTATCCTCACCTTCCCGGTCGCGGGATCGATGAGCCCGTTGAAGTTGTTGGAAAACGCCGTTCCCAAGCTGAGTACCGTCGTGCTCTTGAGCGAGGTCGGATAGAACGTCAAGATCGTTGGCGAGTAATTGGCACCGGTCCAGTTATACACGGTCATGTCGAAGCGCTTGAAGCTGTTTGAATAGGTGAAGTTCAAGAGCGCCTGGTCGGCGAAGTAGTGGTGCCTCACGGAGGGCCCCACGGTAATCGCCGTGTCGTTGTAAGTTCGTATGAACATTTCTACCATGTTATCCGTGGGGGAAATAAACTGCGTGAGATTCTGGATGGCAGATTCACCGTCGCTCGTCCAATGCTCGTGCAAGAACCACAACATCGCGGGCTTTTTCACCAAGTTGCTCATCTGAACCCATTCCTTGGTAGGGCTGGTTTGATTCCTTATAAACAAAACCTGGTGGTTGGTAGCGGCGGTGAAATTCGTCACCACGTCGAAGGTCAGTGACGTGATCGCATCACGGGGGACGGCGAGCTGGTTGAACATGTCGAGCGAGTAGTTAAAGTAGACGTCCGCGTAGTGCTTTTCACCAGGCGCGTTGTCATATGTGAAGTTCAAGTGGATGACGTTAAGATCTGTTTCCATTAACGCCTCAAACACTTCCCCGTAGGTCATGCCCGGATCCAGGATCCATTGAGGACTCGGATTGCCGGGCATCGCCGCACCGGTCACGTTTCCAAACCACCAGCTATCATCAAATGATTGATGATCCAAAACGAGCTCTAGGTCATGGATGTCGGAGATACGGAACTCGTCAGGGAGATCGACCCACAAGTCGAGTGAACAGTTCACGGTAAAATTGTCAGTGACCTCGTTTAGGGCATAGATCTTCTCATAGAGGTATTCGAGATTGAAGCCGGTATCGTTGAAGAACCGGATGCCTTTACCATCTAGATTCGTGACCGTATTCGTCAGCGTCGTGTTTGCCTCTCCGCTTTGCATTGAAAGGCTAGAGATCCCGCCTTCATAATCCGATCGCGAGGAAACGATGCGACCATTCGGGCCATTCACCATTGATGCTGTGCCGGTTATCGATTCGCTAATATCAATCGTACCGGAAGCAATATTCAGGCTGGTTGCGAGTGCCAACACCGGCGAGTTAGCGACGAGGCGCCACGTGCCAGGCGTGATATCGTGCACGGTGAACGTCCAGTATTTCCCCGTCGGGGAAAGCGTGGTGAGCCCGACGACTTGCACGGGGGTCGCACCTGTTACGTTGTATAGGGCTATCGTTGACCATGAGAGGGGAATTATCACCGAGATAGTGGCGGTTGCTTGACCCTTTATTTCCGCTTGCGAGAACGTGTATGTCGCTGTCCAGGTGACCGAGGAATTGGAACTGTACGGGCGCGCCTCTACTTGAGGGACGATGGGATCCCGCACCGTGTAGTTGAGGCTCGCATCGCATTCGAACGAACCGCCGGGATAATTACCCCACGCACTATCGATCTTATAAGTCACGATGTCGTTTACTGGGTTGATAGGCTCGGCCGTGGTATAGATCCCCCTCCTGCTGCCGGCATTGGCCACGGGCTCGTTGTTGACAGTTAGGCCAATATCAGACGGCCCAGGGCTGGACATGGGATAAAGCTTGGTAATGCATGTCAAGTCGGCCCTCATGATCTCCACGGTACCCAACCGCTGAGACGTGCCGGGGATCGTCGGCGAATAATATGCCTTGCCGTAGTTGTCGCCAAGTCCGGACGTGTCGTTGGAGAACCACCAGAGGTGACCGCCAATACCGGGCATCAAGACGGCCACGAAGAAATGGTAGTAGCCACCTTGATAGAGGGTATTCGAGCTATCGAGGAGGACGTTTCCGAGCGTGATGTTCTCCCAATGGCCCAGGTAATCATATAAAGTACCCGTGTTGCTATATCGGGGATCGATGGCCACGGATGAGCCCGGGATCATCTCGCCTGGCGCCGGGGACAAGTCGGGGAAGGAACTCGTGGCGTTGTAGATCGACACGTTCCACATGTTTAATGGATTGATGGGCTCCGTGATGTTAATGTATTGGATGTATAAACTTACCCAATTAACATAACATATTGACGGGACTTTTAGCTCCTGGAAAAAAAGCCAGCCGGTTCTCCCGTCCGATCCTACAGGATTTTCGCTGAAGGTCTCCACGGGAACAATAATGGGTTGTACTGTTATATTCTCAAAAGCCATGCTCGTCTGGGTTATGGGCAGTGCGGACGAAACGATGAAGTCCTCACCCGCTTGTAAATTCGGCGAATCCTTGTGCATCGTGTATGATAATGTTGATGGCAAGATGTCTGGCGACCATCCCATCGCGGAATCGCTGCTCGATGTATCGCCATTATTGATGGCCATGTACGAGTTGCTCACGTTGGACATGGCGATCATTATGAGAAAAAGGCATGGAACGAGCGATCCGGACAAGAAAGACCGCAATTTATGCTTGTTATTCGTTGGATTTTTTTTCATCTGAAGGTCCTTCCATGATTGTTTTTTCCAAGGATGGCAAAGATCGTAAATTCTTGAGTTTCGACTCGTTTTAACGACGAATGATGATACACCTCATCTTGTTTTTGCCTCGTTTTAAGCATTTGCTTGAATCTTTATGCTGTAATTCGAGAGATCTGCTTTGAAATCGGCGCCGGCCATTCTTTTCAAGTATACTCTTGCACGATAACGATGTCTCATCTTTAAACGTGGCTTCAATTCAGCGTCGTTCCGCATCCGCATCACGGCACGAATCCGCCCATCTAGGCGCTTGATTGACCGCTGCCCGCCGAGG
>JAUQYZ010000050.1 GCA_030587475.1 Candidatus Sigynarchaeum calidifontis | reverse complement strand
CGAGACTGTCCTGCCCTTGCTGCTGAAAGGTGACGTGAATGCCGTGTTCAAACAGCTCCGATTGCCGCCCCCAAAACCATTACAAGTGCCCCTGAGCTCGCCAAATAGACCACTAGGGCCGCGTGCTTGACTATCCTGGCACTTGCCACGCTGCCGGGATGGTTGGCATCGTGCCCGCGTGTGGTAGTGCTACATGTCGATGCCAAGCATTCATCCTTCCTTTTCTCATCCCATGCAGCAGCAATGTAGCCCGATTATGACACGTGATCATTGAAGGGATCGGAACATTACCCGCCGTTAACCGGGTGGTGTAACCTTGTGATCCCGCGAAAAATCAAGGAATATTTAGTACTAACGCCTTATTTTAGACTGATCAAATCACTTAGTCCTTACCGGGACGACAAGTAAGAAAACCGTCCAAAATGGGATTGGTGCTAATTGCTCGCTGAGAAAATTGTTGGGATCGCTCAGCCAATAAATGTGAAACGTGATCCAAGCGAGCGCCGCAGCGATGCCGATATATAACCATTTCATGTTGAAAATCTTCCAGAAGAGTTGCTTGGAGTACCTGAGGTAAGTTATGTCGTCGATGAACAACAACTTGATCGACTCGTGGAACTCGCCGTAAGGTTTGATGATCGAGTCCATCGCCGTGTAGCAATAGTTGATGAGTTTCGAAATGTACGCGACGAACAAGATCAAGATGCCATTCGAAACGATGGCTTGGATCGAGGCATCGGCGAGGACAGAGGTGAATCCATATCCGAGGTAGACAAGCGGCGTGCACACTATGCCGGGTGCGAAAAATAGTAAGGAGATCAGCGTCGTCGGAAGCATTTTCCATCCTATGCCCGTTTTTCGTAAACCCCCCCAATCCGAATAGGGCACCATATCTTCACGCCAGGCGATTTCATTCTTCACGACATTCTGCCTAAACAAATAGGGGGTGCCTTTCGGGTCGCGACCGTATGGGGCCGCGTCGTGTATCATTTGCAGATCCTTCGGCAGGGCTTTTTCTTTTTTCTCAACAAGCTCCTTTACTGGTTTCAAAGTACCGTCGACCGCGGCCTTGGACTTCAATATCGCTTTGATGCTGTGTTCATTCCAATTCTGCAGCGCCACGGTGCAATTCGGGCACATTTCACCCGATTGCTCAGAAGAAAACAACGTCTTGCATTTTGGGCACTCTTGAATCAGCTTTAAAGCCGTATCGCATTTTTCACACTTCAAGCCTTGAAAGAACCCTTCTAACACCTCGAACTTCGTACACTTTTCACAATAGCCCGCGTACATCGCTTTTTCGCCCATAATACTTTCCCTTTTCATCGTTCCTAGAGGTAACAAGAACAATATCGGCCCAACCTTTTTTAATCGTTCTCTCAATGCACCAATACACTCGAACTCCAGTGGATTATGTATCAGACTGAAAAAGAAGCACGCCTCGATCTTCACTTGATCTTCATACCTTTGCATCCTTCGATCCCCCGTTCTTCGCCCACATCACAAATGAATCGTCCAATTGGCGAATCGTTCCAGTTAATTCCTCATTCTCGAGTCTAACGAGATCATTTTCGATTCTTAATCCCAACGTTCCCGCCCATTGTATGAGGAACGCCGTGAGTCCTGATTTGTCAATTGAGAATCGAGAATCTCGGTGCTACTCCAGTGATCAAAGGCTTCTTGAAACCTTCGAAAGATCGAATCGAGCACGTTCTGGTGCTTCGTAAAGGAATTCGCTGCGATCGCGAAATACATCACGGGAATAAAAGATAGATAACAGATAGAACTCCCACATGGTTCTATGGAGAAAAGGGGAAAACATAAAACTGAAACAAGGAGACTAGTCGCTATCGCGTATGGATCTTTGTACCAGGCTGCACGGTTTGCCATTTTTGCTTTCTCCTTTGTTAGTCGATTTACGCCATTCTCGCGGGATAGAATTGTGTGAACATAATTATAAGTTTAATGGCCATAAATTCCGATCGGAAAAACACATTCTCTTAAATATTTATGGCCATAGATAGTAATCATGGCAAGAAAAACGATCCACACGACCCTAACCGAGGAAGCGTTCGCGCTGCTGGAGAAATACGCGGCGTTACAGGATGACCGAGGGCATCTCGTGTATGGAAACCATTCAAAAGTGATCGAACACGCGTTGAACGTGCTGGACAAGCAACATCATCCCGAAAAAGAGGATTCCCAATCGATCTGGAACCGGACGAGGAGCGAACTAAACATGCTCCTGGTCGGAAAACCGACCTTTCTCGCATATATTTCCGGCGATCATGAGAATGCCTTAAAACAGAACATCGCCGTGGACATCATCGAGTGGTACGCGCGAAAGACCATCAAACAGATGGATTGCGGCGAAATCATCACGTGCATCAAGAAAATATGGATGGCGGCCAATTATTTTTACAACATCGATGTTGAAACGGGCGACAAGGGGAGTTACCACGTGAGCTTCTACCACGACTTGCAAGAAAAGCGTTATAGCGACTATTGGAGCAAATACTTCGCAGGGCTGCTCGAACGGACGTGCCCGTGCCGCGTCGAGATATTTTCCAGGAACGCGTCGTTCAGGCTGATCATTTCCACTATTCAAGAGTGAAGGCAAGGGTGGCACTTGCCCCATCATGTTACCTTTTTTTGAATTCTCAGAATAATACCAAACATGGATTTTGAAGTGAGGAAATGGATCGCCGATTCTATCGCCCCCGGCGTCCCGCCCCTCTGCTCCCTGAAATTAGGAGGCAAAGAGATCGCGAAGGACATTTCCCGCCTTTCTTGTAGCCAAAGCGAAACCTCGATCGACAATGGCATCGCCAAAATGGAATGTACGTATATCGATACGATTTGCGGTTTGGAATTGAAGCTGTCGTTCAAGGCCTTCACGCGAGCTGATGCCGTGGACGTTGCATTGCAATTGACCAACCGCCGTGCTGAAAAAAGCCCGGTCATCCAGGACATCCAGGTGTTCGACTCGATCCTCCAACCTTTCCTACCAGACAACACTGAATACATCGTCCACCGGTGCAAGGGAAGCTTCGCCGCGAAGGAAGATTACCAGCCATTCGAGCATCGCTTGAAAACGGGCAGCAAGCTGCGGTTTTCCCCGAAAGGAGGCCGGTCGTCGAACACCGACATCCTGCCCTTCTTCAACTTCGAAGCGGCGGGAAAGGGGGGCGTCATCGTGGCCATCGAGTGGTCAGGCCAGTGGGCATCGACTATCCGGAAGGACAAGCAAGGCAAGGTCTGGTTCAAGGCGGGCATGGAACGCACGCGCTTGTCCCTGGAACCGGGCGAGACGATACGATCACCCCGATTGCTGCTATTCCCCTGGCGAGGGTCGCGTGCGATCGACGGCCACAACGCGCTCCGTCGGTTCTTCCTCCAGCACTACGCGCCACGGCGTGACGGGAAGCTCGTCCCACTCCCGCTCGCTTGCTATGGCGTCCGGAACTGGGGAAAGCGGGGCAACGAGGCCAACTTCTTCACCGAGGAGAACCAGAAGGAATATGCCGATGCGATGGCGCCATTCGCGCCCGAGGTGTTCTGGATCGACGCGGGCTGGTTCGAGGGGCGGTGGCCGGACGGCGTTGGCTCGTGGATCGTGCGGAAAGACGGCTTCCCCAGCGGCCTCAGGCCGATCTCGGATCACGTCAAGAAACACGGCATGAAGCTGCTGATCTGGTTCGAGCCCGAGCGGGTTCACGAGGGAACGTGGCTCGCGGTCAACCACCCCGAGTGGTGCCTCAAGACCCCGAAGAACAAGAACATGCTCCTGGACCTCGGAAACGTCGACGCCCGCAAGTGGCTGATCGACCACCTCGCGACGATGATCGAACGGGAGGGCATCGGCATTTTCCGGTTGGACTTCAACCACGATCCGCTCCCGTTCTGGAAGAGGGCCGACAAGAAGGATCGCCAGGGGATGCACGAGATCCGCCACGTCGAGGGGCTCTACGAGATGTGGGACGAGCTCCAGCGGCGCTTCCCGGGCATCATCTTCGACAACTGCGCCAGCGGCGGCCGCAGGCTGGACCTGGAGACGATGTCGCGATGCGTCGCGCTGACCCGATCGGACTGGCGATACTACGAGCCCAACGGGGCGCAATGCCACACGCACAGTATAAACCACTATCTCCCCACGACGGCGACCTTTACCGATGATTACACCCCCTACAAGTTCCGGAGCTCGATGACGAGCGGCATCATGCTGGACTGGGATCCTTTCAAGCCTGGCTTCGACAATGCGAAAGCAAAGAGCATGATCGACGAGTTTCGCCAGGTGCGCGACCTCTTCATCGCCGACTTCTACCCGCTGACCCCGTACTCCCTTTCCGATGCGGTGTGGTGCGTCTACCAGTTCCACGAGCCATCCGAAGGACAGGGCATGGTCCTCGCCTTCCGCAGGCAAGGTGCGACCTCCCCGGGCATCACGGTCGCGCTGATGGATCTCGACGCGGGTAGGTCATACGAGGTGGTGCTATCAAACGAGGACCTGGAGACCACGAGGGTGGAAACCAAGGGGAAGGACCTGCTGGAGAAGTACGAGTTCACGATACCGACGAGGCCTGGCTCCGTGCTGATGCGGTACAAGGCGATCCCTTGAAAGTGTCCAGGTGACCGGACCATGTTGCTCTATGCGATGGCCAACAACAGCGCGTACTTGTTCAGTCGCGCCATGGGCGCGAGCATCGGGCTGGACGAGCCAGAGCCGGACAACATCATCCGCCGGCTCTCCGCGTGCTCGCGAGAAACAGCGCGCGTCCTGGCCGCCGAGTACCCGGGGCTGGCAAAGATACTTGTACCGGCCGTGCAATACGGGAACGAGTCGGACATGTATTTCGACGACCCGGGGCTCGTCGACTTGCTGCTCTCGGAGCGAAACGCGCCCGAGCCCGTGTACGCCTTTATCCATCAAACCTCGGGCAAGCAGCCGCTCAAGCCGGGGTTCCGCGAGAAGATGGCGCGGCTGCTGCCCCTATGCCGACGCTTCGGCACGCGCAACATCACGGTCCACCTGCCCCTCGACCGGGCAGACACGACACCGGCCTTGCTCGATGAACTATGCGTGCCCGGGTTCCTCGAAGTCGTGCGGAAATCGCGCGTGTCGATAGACCTGGAGAACAACTGGCACGCGTCCTGGTTCGGATTCACCGACCACTTGATCGATTTCTACGCGGCACTCGATCGCCAGCTCGAAGCCATCGGGGAAGGACGGATGAAGGAATGGTTCGGCATGACCTTCGACTGCGGCCATTTTTTCGCGCAGTACTGCATCGCGGGGCGGCCGTTGAGACCGGATCTTGAACGGCTATTCTCGAACCTCGGCGATCGCATCCGGACGCTGCACCTCCACGGGAACGACGGCACGAGCGATCAGCACCGGGTTTTCGAGGCACCGCCCTCGGAACCGGCTGGCACAAGCGCCTTCGGAAAGAACCAGCAAGCCTTGCTCGATTGCTTGCCCCTGCTCGGCCTTGCACGATGGCAACGGGAAGACAAGTGGGATGCCGTGATCGTGTCCGAGATCGCCGTGCCGTTCACGATGGAGGCCTACCTTGCCCATTCTCGCCTCATCTTCGATGCGATCACCAAGGAGAAAGTGCTTTCTTGATGTCGCCACGACTCCATTCCGTGTAAAAAAAAATAGATTATTTGTTCACGCGGGCCCTCCGCTTTTGCTGCACGAATTTTCGTATCTCATCTCCGAAGAACACCGTGCTCGAGACCAGGGAGATCTCCAGCCATTCCAGTAACGTGAGCGGGGTGGTGCCAAGCCCGATCTGGAATAACGGGATGTAAGTAACCATCACTTGCAACGAAATGGAGAGTATAATGGAGAAAAGCAAGTATTTGTTGTTTCGAAGTCCGATCTTGAACAAGGAGCGCGTGCGTGACTTGCAATTCAAGGCATTGAATACCTGGAACATGGCAAGGGTGGTGAAACCGACGGTCCTCGCTTCTTGAAGGTTCCCAGTCGACGTCCACGTGGCGTTGAATAGTATCAATGTCCCGATCATCATCAGCGTGGAAACGAAAAGGGTGTTCTGCAATATCTCGCGGTTGATGATCCGCTCGTCGGGCCGCCGTGGTAACTCGTCCATCACGTCAGCCTCCTTGGGTTCCATAGCAAGCGTCACGTCCAGGACCCCGTCGGTGACCAGGTTCACCCACAAGATCTGCACGGGGGTGAAAATGATAAAGTCGTATTGCACGCCGGTGAGCCAGGGGAGCAGCGTGAGCGACACGATTATCGTGAGTATCTCGCCGAGGTTCGTGGATAGCAAGTACTTGACCACCTTGCGAACGTTGGAAAAGACGACCCGTCCCTCCTCGATGGCAGCGACGATGCTAGAGAAATTGTCATCCGTGAGGATCATGTCCGCAGCCTCCTTTGCCACGTCGGTTCCCGTGATGCCCATTGCAACACCGATATCCGCCGATTTCAGCGCGGGGGCGTCGTTCACGCCGTCGCCAGTCATGGCAATGACGTGCCCTTTCCGGCGCAATGATTGCACAATCTGGTTCTTGTTCGTTGGAGAAACGCGGGCGAACACGCTGATGTCGTCGATCATGCCATCGATCGTGGCGTCGTCCATTTTATCGACTTCCTCCCCGGTAATCACGCGCTTACCCTCTCGGACGATGTTCAGTTCCTTGCCTATTGCCTCTGCGGTGATCCGGTGGTCACCCGTCGCCATTATCACCTTGATGCCGGCTCGCTCGCACGTGGCGATGGACGGCAATGATTCGGGTCGTGGCGGATCGATCATGCCGACGAGGCCGAGGAAGATGCCAACTTGCTTGTCAGCCTTCATTTTTTCCTTAAACGATTCGATTTCTTCTTTCTTTATTTCAGCATAAGCCAAGCCAAGCACGCGTAACGCGTTCCGCGCCATCTCTTCATTCATCTTCAATATCCGGGAACGTTCATCGTTTCCAAGGGGGACAGGCGAACCCGCTGCCGCCACAGCGACGCATCGACCGAGGATGATCTCGGGCGCGCCCTTAATCAACACGTCGATCTTGCCATCGCCGGTGTCGTGAAAAGTTACCATGTATTTTTCCTTTGAATTGAAAGGAATCTCGTCGATCCGTTCGTAATTTTCTTCATCCTCCTCCTTATGGATCCCTTTTTTCGCAGAGACAACGAGGAGCGCCCCCTCGGTCACGTCGCCGTAGATCTTCCAGGCCATCTTGTCGCCTTCCTTGTGCTCCCGGAGCCGCGCGTCGTTGCAGAACGTCGCGACGCGGAGTAACTTGTGTAGCGATGGAACCATGGCATCGCTCGCTTCCTTGCCGCCCACGAAGAATTTTCCCTCGGGAACAAATCCGACACCCGTCACGTCGACGATCTGGCCGTCAACGTATATCTTGCGAACGGTCATCTGGTTTGTCGTCAATGTGCCCGTCTTGTCCGTGCAAATGACCGAAGCTGCCCCGAGCGTGTCCACGGCTTGCAATTTGCGGATGATCGCATTTCGTTTCGCCATCTTGTTCACGCCGATCGCCAGCGTGATGGTCATCACTGCAGGCAGGCCTTCCGGTATGGCCGAAACGGCGGAAGCAAGGCCGAAGAAGAAGAGATCCACGAGGTGAAACGAACGGATGAGACCGATCACGATGATGGTTACACTGGAGATCAAGGCAAGCAACCCGAGCTTTTTCGTGATGTCCTCGGTTTGTTTCTGGATGGGGGTCTTGACCTTGTCTGCCTTCGCGAGCAGCGAGGCGATTTTTCCGATCTCCGTTCGCATGCCCGTCGCGACAACGACGCCCTTGCCTCGTCCGTGAGTGACGACGGTCCCGGAAAAGGTGATGTTGGAACGATCACCTATCAAGAATTCTGGCTTTACCTTTTTCGTCCCCTTGTTCACGGTCATGGACTCGCCTGTAAGCATCGATTCATCCACCTCCAGGTTCACTGCTTCGAAGAGACGGATGTCCGCGGGGACTTTATCCCCCGCTTCGAGCAGGACGATGTCGCCAGGCACGATCTCGGTAGCTTTCAACCGGATCTCCGTGCAGGTGCCCGGTTCGGCACATTGGCGGATAACGTCTGCTTCTTGATACGTTAGCCGCTTCAACGCCTCAAGCGCCGTTTCCGCCTTGTATTCCTGGCTGAATCCGAGCAGCGTGTTAAACGTGATGACCGCGATGACCACGTACGTGTCCACGGTTTTACCGGCCAAAACGGACAAGATCGCTGCCACGGAAAGGACGATGAATAGCGGGTTCTTGAACTGGTCCATCAAGATCTCCAGCTTGGTGACCTTGTGCCCTTCAACGAGCTTGTTGGGGCCGAATTGGCCGAGTCGCTGTTGGACTTGTCCCTCTGAAAGCCCTCGCGGGCTCGTGTCGAGCGCTTGAAAGACCTCTTCGGGCTCCATGGCGTGCCATGTCTTTTCTTGCATCTCGGTTTGCTCCTCCACGCGGTTAAAAACCCCGGCCATCCTCCAAAGTTGTGATTTCTACCACCGGGGATACCAATTGGCAATTCAGATTTGCAAAAGGTACTCACACGCATTAAAAAACTTAACCACTGTCCTATAAAATAGTTCACGACCCGGCCGGATCGCTGTTTGCATCCAAGTTCTTTGGTTTCATCTTACCTCACCACGTTCTCTTTCTTTTCTCGGCCCTCGGCTCTCGATAATCGCGCACGAGCAAGCAAGGTGCTGGTCCCGAGATCCCCGTGCTGTTCCCGATGGATCCATCCCTTCATTCTCGCTTCGTCTTGGAATCTCGCGTGCCCGAGATCTGGTACGTCGACCTGGAAGGGCACAAGGCATCGCGCTTCGTCCATTTAAGGCCGGAACGTACAAGGCGACTGAATATTCGAAAGATATCGCCATTTGTGAGGTGCTAGGACATCTAGAGGTGTCGCTCGCCGAAATCTTTACTACTTGAAGCCTCCTCACGCCTTTAATCGGCAGAAACGGCGACATGTTATTTAAGCAGCATCAGCAATATCCTTCTTTGTACTGCACGTGCCTTTTCATTTCGACAGAACTCGTGGTTTTAGACCCATGACCCGACGAGCACGCGTGAAACGACTGCTGGCCGCCACGTTCTTAGCCATGACGCTTGCAGGAAACATTACCTTGCTCTTCATCAATTACGACACCTTGCAAGCGGCCAGGGACGAGCAACTCCTTTCGGAAGCCCGTAAACGCATCCTGGCCATCCGTCGCGGCACGATCGAGCTCGATTTCGGGATCGGGAACGCGAGCAAGGAATTGATCATCACGCAGCGATCGCACGCGTTCCGTTTCGGCTGCAACGCCTACCAATACGATCTATTCAACACCAGCGAGCTCAACCAGAAATATAACGACTTGTTCTCGGCCATGTTCAACTACGCGACGGTTCCCTTCTACTGGACAACATACGAGTGGAACCGGGGCGAATTTCTTTACGAGGCCCGGCTGCATAACATGACCTCGTGGCTCCACGGCTTCAACGCGACGGCCAAGGGACATCCGATCATCTGGCAATCCGAAGACGTCGTCCCGCCGTGGATGGAAGCCCTCGACCAGGCGGCCCAACACGATGCTGCACTCGACCACATCGATCGCGTGCTCGCGCAATTCCCCGAGATACACGCGTGGGATCTCGTGAACGAGATGACGCACGTGCCGAACACCTGGCTCGGCTCGACCCCCGAGGAGACGTGGGAAGTCGCGGTCGAGCGCGCCCGCGCGGCGCGGAACGATTGCGAGTTCATCGCCAACGAGTACACCATCGGCGACGGGCAGAGCCCCGATCCTTTTTATGACTTCGTCTCGAAGGTCGTGCTGGCCGGCGACGCTCCCGACGCGCTCGGGTTCCAGTTCCACACGATCGAGCAGTGGTACCCGCTCGACAAGCTCGTCTCCACGCTCGATCGCTTCGGCACGTACAAGATCCCGATCCACATCACGGAGTTCCTGCCAGGAAGCAAGGGCAAGTACAACGACGGGACCCGCGGCGGGGAAATGACCGAGGCCACGCAGGCGGAATGGGCAGCCCGTGCCTACACGATGCTCTTTTCACACCCCGCCGTCGACGCCATCACGTGGTGGGACTTCAGCGACGCGGCCTGGTCCGCGTGGATGGCGGAAAAGGGGGCGTACATGATGGCGCCCGACGGCCGCGTCTTGCCCGTGTACGGCCGGCTGTTCGATCTCGTCCACGTGCAATGGAACTCGTCGTGCACGATCCAGCTGGACGGGGCAGGCAAGTGCTCGTTCACAGGCTACTATGGCAATTACTCCTTCTTCGTGGAGGGTGGTGCTTCCGGCGCGTTCCAGATCGTCGACAACCGGCCTGCCAACGCTCGTCCCTGGACCACCGGCGACGTTTACCGTTTATCAACCTGATCACGCCTCTCGATGTATGGTATATATCCGGGAATCACGAGATCATGCTTCTTCCATTATCGGGCTCGCGAGACCTTTGTTCGGTTAAGGGAGGCGTTTTAATCCCTCGAAAGTCTTCGTCATTCCAGGCAATGTCATGTAGGCGTTGCCATCCAGGGAGGCACGGCATGTCCGGCGAATCATTCGTCTTCAAGATCGTGGTCGGCGGTGCGGGTGGCGTGGGAAAGACAACGCTGCTGCACCGGTACATGCACGACGTGTTCAAGTCCGACACCAAGCTCACGGTCGGCGTCACGATGCAGACGAAGGGGATCACCCACGACGGCCGGAAGATCACGCTCGTGCTGTGGGACCTGGGCGGCCAGGACCAGTTCCGCTTCTTGCAACCATCGTTTTGCAAAGGTGCACTCGCGGGGATCGTTTTTTTTGACTTGACGCGCTTCGACACGATGCTCCAGGTCAAGGACTGGGTGGCGATGTTCCGCAAGCATGCTACCCCGGGCATCCCGATCATCCTGGCAGGAACCAAGCTCGATGACGTGAATCCCGGCAAGGTCGAGGAAGTAATGCAGGTCGCCAAGGAGACCGCCACCCAGCTCGGCTTGACGATATGCGAACCCACGTCGTCCAAAACAGGGGAGGGCGTGGCCGAGATCTTCAAGCGCGTCGTCGACATTCTCGTCGGGCAATCGCGAGGGGGGAAGGAAAAACCATCACCCAAGCGCCGCCCTGGCATCACCTCGTGATGTAATTCGAGTCGACCTTGATCTCGAACTCGTGCTAGCACACGTCGCCGGGGAAGACGGGCAGCCGTGCCATGTAATCGGGGCTGAGCACCATGGCGCAATCTATCACGTCTTTCTCGACCACGATGACGCTCACCTTCTGGCAAAAGGGGCACATCACCCTGATCCGCTTTTCCTCGCCTGGCCCCTTGTCCATGCTGACCGCCTGAATCCATCCGATCTTCCATTCCACGATCCAGCACTTATAGATTCTCCTTTTCACGCAAAAGGTGCTAACAAGGATGAAAACCAGGACGAGAACCATCTCTATCGATTTCAACAACATCCATTAACCCGAGCGGAGACGGCTTTTGAGGGCAACCCGGGCCCTCCTTTTCTTCTTGCATCATCGGCCCGCATGTTTCTATCGAGACCCGGCAGAGATGCCCGCCTCGGCGAGGACGGCGTCGATGTCGGCCATCGAGAACGGCTTCGTGATGTAACCAGCAGCCCCGCTCGTCTGAACAGACCATTTCAGGTTTCGTTCGGGCAGCGCCGAGATGAAATATACCCGGGTCCCGATCCGGGCTGTCTCCTCCTTGATGGAATCATAAAGCGCGTATCCATTGAACACGGGCATCAACACGTCCAACAACAAGAGCCGGGGCCGTTCGCTGGCGATGATATCGGCCAATTCCACCCCGCTTCTCAATCCTTTAACACGGATACCTTTCTCCTTGATGTGCGAGACCAGGAGGTGGAGGATGTCCGCGTCGTCGTCGACCACGACGACATCGCACCCGTGCTCACGGTCGCCGCTGCTCGTGTTGTTCATGCCGTCTCCCACCAAATGAAATTCATGGCATGATTTTTATATCAATCGGTTTTAACGAGTAAGCGCGGCTCGTCGTGAATGTATACTCGGCGCTCCACCTTTTCGTTAAAAAGGTGAACGAGCTATCGTGAAAACGTGAAATAGAAGTTCCAATTGTCGCTTCTGAAGGGAGCGCGATCACATGCGAGACGACCTCGCGAGCCTGGAAAGGAGGCACGAGAAGCGGCTGGAGGCTTCCATCCGGCTAGATACCGTGCCCTCCTCGCTGGATGGCAAGAGCTTGCAGTACAATCTCTTCATGCCGACGGGCGCGAGGGCCGCCGGTAAATGCTTGCCGCTGCTCGTCATCTTGCACGGGACGAACCCGCGAACCAAGATCTTCCTGCACCGCACGAAGGCGATCCATCCCGCCGAGGAGTGCGGGTTCGCCGTCGTGTCCCCGATCGCCCGGCGGTACCAGTTCTACACGCACGAGTCGGAGCAAGACATCCTCGACATCGTGCGGGGCGTGGTGGCGGCGCATCCCATCGACGAGGGCCGGATCTTCATCGCCGGGAACTCCGCCGGCGGCTGGGGAGCGTACTACCTGGGCATCAAGCATGGTCGATTGTTCGCCGGCATCGGCGCGTTCGGGGCGCCCGTCGACCTCCCGATGCTGTATCGCCACTTGATGGAGACCGAGCCCGGCCATTACGGCCCGGGCAACGAGGGGCTGAAGCACGTGTTCGTGGCCACGTTCGGTGCCACGCCCGACGAGGATCCCTCCCGCTTCACGCCCTTTACCATGGATGGCATCCTCGGGCTCGCGACGAAGGCGACGCCCCGCGTTTTCATCGGCCACGGGCGGAAGGACAAGACCGTGCCGCTCGAATGGGCGCTGCGGATGCAAGCGGGGCTGGAGGCGAGGGGGGTCGTGGCCAGGCTGGTGCAGACCCGTGACGGGCACGGGATGGCCGTGTTCCACAAGACTTGCATCAAGATGCTGGAGTTTCTCGGCTTGGCGAGTTAGAAATTTCGACTCGCGAGATCATCCCGGGCGCGAGACCGGTCAATCCCACCATGCCCGATAATAGCGCTTGCCATCGACCGTCGTAAAATGCTCTCGTGCCGGCTTGTCGAAATTGCCAAGGGTGCCAAATGTCTCCTTGCGTGATTGCCGCAAGTTCTTGGCGTTCGGAACCAGCCCATCGGGAACCGGTACCCGCACGCCGTCGATGGTCACGCGTTCGTCATCCCGCCATTCGCAAACGACGTACACCTCGAAAATGGCCGTTGGCACCCTTTTTGCAATGTCCACGAACTCGGCGAACGTAGGTGCTTCATTATGCTTAAAGGGTAGTTGATCGGATGGTACTTTATCGATGATCGGGATCAATTCGCTCGATGGAACGAGATAATTCAACACCCCGCCGATGGCCGTGCTTGGATCCCGTGGATCGAACGGCTTGTTCATTTGCGCTATCTTGTACGATTTCCTGTACCCGAGCTCGTCCCATCGGCGGATGATGGGGGTCGTGAAGCCGGCCCTGGTTCGGTTACCCATGATCGATCAGCTTCTTGTAAAGCCTCGATCTGTCTATTTGTTCAATTAATGATAAGCTCGACGACACCGCGTTCTTGTTACATCACGTGGTCACGTTGTTTATCCAAGGCCAAGAGGTCAAGGCTCGATCCCGTGATCCTTCAAGACCTTCAAGTACTTGTCAGCGCGCTGCTTCTCTTGCTCGGCGCGCTGCTTCTCTTGCTCGGCGCGCTGCTTCTCTTGCTCGAACGCCGTGAGAAAGCGCTCTGGGGAGGCCG
>JAUQYZ010000275.1 GCA_030587475.1 Candidatus Sigynarchaeum calidifontis | reverse complement strand
TGGAGAATGCCTTGCTAGCGTTGCTCAGATAGCAGATCTTTCCAGGTGCCGGTTTAGCATAGCGCACTTGCTTGTTCATCATTCGCCCGAAAGCTTCCGCTGCATGGGAAACGGTTTCGATCTCGGGCCCCGTGATGTTTAAAATCGATGGCGGTGACGTGCAATGCTCGAGGCAGCGCAGCGCCCAGTCATTGACGTCGCCTTGCCAGATGGCATTGAACTCGCCCACCGAGTTGTCGACCGGCCGCCCGTCCCAGACGCTCCGGGCGATGTCATGGAGGACTCCATAGCGGAGGTCGATCGCGTAGTTCAACCGGAAGAGCAAGACTCGGGTCTTGTGTAGGCTTGCAAAGTACTCGAACACCCGCTCCCGGCCAAGACATGACTGGGCGTATTCCCCGACCGGATCGGGACGATCGGCCTCCACGGAACCGCCTCGTGTCGCATCTACCAGCGGGTACACGCAGCCGGTGGAAAAAACGACGATGCGACCGTGCTTGAACCTTTCCGCCACGATGGCCGGCAGCACGGCATTCATGGCCCAGGTCAAGGGTTCTCCCCCGCCGGATGTCCCGAACTTGCGACCCGCCATGAAGATCACGTTCTCCACATCCGGGAGCGCGTCCACGGCGTCGCGATCGAGCAGGTCACAAGGTATCGCTTGGATCCCCCACGATGCCAGCTGCTTCTCCAAGCTTGCCTCGCTGAAGCGCGACACGCCGAAAACCCTCTTCTTCACGTTCGCCTGGGCAACGGCACGTGCTGCCATGCGGCCGAGCGAAGGCCCGATCTTTCCCCCGATGCCAATAATGGCGATGTCGCCATCGAGGCGCTTCATCGCCTCGATCGTGGCCGAGCTGGGCTCCGAGAGGAGGAGATCAAGCTCCTCTTCAGTCGTGACCTTCATGGCATGCCATTGGATGTTCAGAAATTCTGGCTTCGTTGCTTGATATATTCCCTGTCTGCCTGGTATCCCTTTATCAGTTCCACCGCTGCCTCGGCGGCCGTCTTGGTGGGATCGTACCCGAGTAACTTGCGGGCTTTCTCGATGGAGAACACGTTTGGATTGAAGAGGTACCCTACTTCATCGAAAGGCAGGTTGATCAGCTTGAACAATATGCCGGGATAGATAGCGAACTTGATGAATCCCCTGGGAAGCTTCACGATTTTCGACTTGCTGTTCACGGCCGCGATCGTCGCCTCCATGACCTCTAGGTGCGTGGACGGGGCCTTGCACGAGATGTTGAACGCCTGGCCGACGGCCTCGTCTCTCTCCGCGCACTTGATGAAGCCGTCCAGCACGTCCTTGTAGTAGACGAAGTCCCCCAGGATGCTGCCGTCACCGACGACCGACACTGCCTTGCCGTCAAGGATCCTGTCCATCATGGTCAGCAATGGCCGGTGGTTGTAATAACCAGGGCCACAGATCGTCGGCATCCTGACCGCGGTGGCCTTCAACCCGCGTTCACCATGATACTTCCAGAGGATCTTTTCGACCTCCAGCTTGTGCGTCGCGTAGATCCCGACGGGCTTGTCCGTGGGGGCGTCCTCCGGGCACGGGAAAGGGGGTTTCGTGCCGTAGATCTCGATGGTCGACGTGTGCACGAGCCTGCGGACGTTGGCCTTCAAGCAAGCCTCGAAGACGTTCGTCGAGCCGCCGATGTCGACGTCCCATTTTTCCTTCTTGGACAGCCGCGAGTACGATTGCGTGAAGGCCAGGTGGAAGACCGTGTCCGCCCCCTCGACTGCACGCTCGACGGCTGCTTTATCCCGGATATCGCCTTGCACGAATTCTGCTTCATCCGGGACATATTTCCGGTGCTGCCAGTCGAAGATACGCACTTGCTTGTATAATTGCCGCTGGATGAGTTCCTTTGCGAGGTGCGAGCCGAGGTAGCCGCCCCCGCCCGTGATCATTGCTAAACCGCGCATTGACATCACGTGTAACGGGTCGGCGTGGCATTATAAATATCTTCGGCGGAAGGTTAGGTTGAAGACGATGGATAAGATCAAGTTCGGCATCCTGGGCTTCGGGTCGTTCGCGGAGCGGCGGCTCGTCCCCGGATTCGGGCACGCTAGCATCGCCGAGATCGTGGCGGTGGCCAAGCGGGACGCGGGCAAGGCGCGGGAGCGGGCGGATCACTTCAAGATCCCGTATGCCTATTCGTACGCAGAGATGGCCGATTTTCTCCAAACCCCGGGCATGGAGGCCGTCTACGTCGCATCGGCGAACAACGTTCACGCGGCCGACACGATCGCTTGCTTGAAGGCCGGCAAGCACGTCATCGTGGAGAAACCCATGGCCATGAACGCGGCGGAGTGCGAGCGGATGATCGCCGCCGCGAAGGAGCACGGGAAGGAGCTGATGGTCGGCCATTGCATGCGGTACAACAACACCGTGAACCACGTGAAGCAGCTCGTGGCTTCGGGGCGGCTTGGCAGGCCCGTCACGGGCAAGTGTGACTTCCATAGCGACGGTAGCAAGTCCACGAGGGCTTGGAAATATGACTTCAGCGTCGCGGGCGGCGGCGCGGCGTACGATCTCGGGGTGCACATGGTCGACACGATGCGGTACATCATCGGCCTGCCGATCAAGCAAGCCCGCTGTTCGGTGCTGCCACGGGAGCGGAAGCCCAACGGTGTCGATGACGTCGTCACGTTCCTGCTGGACTTCGACGGAGAGTTCATCGCCACGAGCGAAAGCTCGTTCCGGACGAAACGCAACCTGCTGCTCGAGATCTTCGGGGAAAAGGGATACGTGCGCGCGTTCGACTGGAATGAAAACTTCCGGAAGGTGCGAGTCGAGACTGAAATCGAGGAGAAGTTCTCTCGGTACGAAGTCGAGAACGGGGACATGTACGCTGGCGAGATCGACGACTTCTGCAGGTGCATCGCCGGCGAGATCCCCAACCCGATACCCGGCTCGGAAGGGTTGATCAACCAGCGGGTGATCGACCTCGTTAATGCGCAGGAATGACGTGGATCTGCAATGCGGCTCGAATCCGACACGTTGTCCCAGGCGGAACGTCTTGCCAAGGTCCTCGACCACGAGGAACCCGATCGCTTGCCATGCTTCCTGATGGGCATGCTCACGTCCGGCACGTTCTGGCAAGAATTCAAGCAGCGTGAGGATGATCTCCTCGATGCCTACACGGACGACGAGCAAAACGTCGTTTTGACCCCGTGCGGGGATTACACCGTCCCGGTCTTTTTCGGGACGGATGTCGTCACGCACGGGTGCCCGGTCGATGAGCCTCCCCCGGAATGGGTGGAGGTTCGCGGCACGGCCAGCGATCTCCAAGTCACACGCGTCGACCGCGGGAAAAAAGCTGGCGACGTGGAGACCGGCTTCAAGCTATCCTATTATGGTTCCATCAACAAGATCGAGCTGCTCCCAAGCGGGCAGCCGTACACGTGGCATTACGCTCCCTATCTCCGCACGCCTGAAATGCTCGTCAAGTGGTTCGACGAGCGGGGTTGGCCGGGCCAACTCCCCGTGCGACCCTTCCCGGCCGGCATTGCCGAGACGAACAAGAATTTCTCGCGGGTCTTGCACATCATTCCGTCGTACGGGCCGAGCTCGTTCACTCACCTCCAGACTATGCTCGGCGTGGACCGGGTTTTATACTTTGCCCGCAAGAGCCCGGAGACTTTATTTCGAATTATCAATTCATTTGCCGAATTGCAGCTCCGGCAAATCGAGCAGATGAAGAGCCTTCGCCCGATAGCGATCTTCACGTACGACG
>JAUQYZ010000175.1 GCA_030587475.1 Candidatus Sigynarchaeum calidifontis | reverse complement strand
GTCCGGCTGGGACGCGCGCGATGACTGGTACAAGGGGTCGTGGAAGGCAGCGGACATCACGAGCACCCGCCATCCAGGCGTGCCGCTAACTCTGTCCTTTGTCTTCAAACCGATTGCCTCTAAAGATTATCCCGTCACGTTCCGGCGATCCCTCAAGTTGCGTGTCCAGTTCAACAAGAAAATCGTGGACATCGACAAGGTGAAGGATATCCGCGTGTACACGACAACGCTGTGCGCCCCGACAAGCTTTTCGATCGCCGCTGATCCGGGCTGGATCGACACGGGGAACATGTTCACAGCGAGCATCTGGAACGGGTACTTCACGGCGCACGACAGGCCCATCGAAGACTTGAAGGTCGGCAGCGCGTTCGACACGCCCGTCACGCTGCTCTCGGCCCTCCCGTCGGAGCCGTGGTCGTTCGACGTGACACAAGTCAGCATCTGGATCCCGGGTCGCAAGCCCTTCACGTTCGCCATGGATGACCTGGTGCGCCAGGGGTACATCTTCGTGCCGACGATGCACGTCCTCGTGCGCGCGGAGGGCACTCTCATGTTATTGGACCAGGCATGGAGCGACATCAAGTCCCGGCAAGTCGAGGCGGCCAACAAGCACCCCGGAACCCCGGAAAACCCCTCCTTGCTCGGTAAAAGCGTTTACGATCGGTTGTTCGAGCTTCCGGAACAAACCCTCGATCGCGCCCTCGAAAATTTCAAGGGGAAGCATCTCATGCATTTCATCCTCGGTTGTGAAGGGGTACGATCGAAATGCGCACTCAGCATAGGCGGGAACATCCATTCAGGAAACCGGTTTATCAAGAGGGTCGAGAGATCGGACACGCCGCGGGCCATCTGGAAGAAGGCCATGCTGAAGATCGCGAAGGTCGTCGCGGTGGACGATGAGCCCGCCGGGCTGGACTTGTCTGCCACGATCGAGAGCCGGCAGCTGCAAGACGACTATTTGCCCGTGATGTCATCGACGTGGAAACTGCCCCGGGGCGTAGTGCTCAAGCAAGAAGCATATGCCACGCTGCTGCGCGGCACGGTGGTGGGGCAGCGTCCCGTTGGCGATGATGACATCGTCGTGATGGAGAAGCTTACTTTTGTCAACGATGCCGCAGCAGAACACGCCGTGTCGGCATCGATCGTTTTCGGGGAATCTGATGGCATAAACGATGCATCTCTCCCTGAGCCAATTTTCGAGCGGATCACCGTGCAACCTGCGGTGAAGGTCGCCGGGCAAGTCGTGACCCTCTCCACGAGCTCGGGGAAGGAATACCGCTGCATGGTCGTCCCGGGAGACGATGGCATCGACATCTCGGGCGAGCAAGACAAACTCCCCGCCGTCGAGATGCAGGTTTCGGTTCCGCCAGGGTCGTCGAAAAGCATCTACTTGAAGCTGCCCATGCTCGCCATCGACGCGGCCGCTGTTGACGCGCATCTATCGAGCCTCGACCACGACGGCGAGAAGTTAAAGGTCGTCTCGTATTGGAGAAACCGGCTAGCGAATGCTGCTTCTATCGAGGTGCCGAGCGCCGACTTCACCGCCTTTTACAAGGCCCACTTGTACCACGTGCTCGTGACGAACGACCGGCAAGTGAACTCGGATCTCGTCTTCGGCCGCGTGGGCTCGCTGGTGTACGGGACGTTCGCGAACGAGGTGTGCATGATCACCATGGATCTCGACCGCCGCGGCATGCATGACGAGGCAAGAAATATCCTGGACGTTTTCATCAAGTACCAGGGAACCAAGGGGCTTCTCGGGGACTACGATGGCATCGACGGGGTTTTCTTCGGCGCGGATGGCTACGAGAACGGTGAAGGATACAACCAGAACCAGGGCTTCGTGCTATGGGCGATCGTGGAGCACGCGCGAATGTCGGGCGACGTGGACTGGTTCAGGCGGAACGCGGATGCGGTCATTAAGGGATGCGACTGGATCGCCCGTGAACGCCGCATCTTCGAGGAATCGATCGAAGCTCGCAAGTTAATGGCGTTCAAAGGGGCCAACGACGCGTACCGGGGCCTGCTCCCTGCTGGCGGGGTCGAGGACGTGCAAGACTTCTGGTTCTGGCTCTCGACGAACGCGTACAATTGCTTCGGGATGGCGCAAGCCGCGAGCTTGCTGGAGGCCATCGCGCACCCCGACTCGCCGAGGGTGGTGGCCGAAGCGGCCAACTACGTCGCATCGGTAAAAAAGGCATTTGATGCGGCGATGCGAGCATCTCCCGTTATACCATTGCGCGACGGCACGTTCGTTCCCCACTATCCATGCAGGCTGCCCAGCCGGGGACGCGGCTTCGGCTGGATCCAGGAAACACTCGAGGGCGCCGTCCACCTGCTCCGCACCTGGATCGTGAACCCGTTCTCCAGCGAGGCCGCGTCCATCATGAAGGATTACGAGGATAACTTGTTTTTATCCGAACAATATGGATATCCGATCGTCGGCGACGAGTTCGAGAAACGGTGGTTTGGCACGGGCGGATTTAGCCAGCAGCCATTCTTGCTCTGCAACCAGTGGCCTTACAGTATCCGCGGGAACACGAAACACTATCTCCGGGCGGTGCTCAACGCGTTCTCGGTGGATTACCGGGCCGACACTCGCACGTTCTGCGAGCACCCGCTGCCAGGATTGCTCGACGTGCGAGGCGATTTTTTCAAGACATCGGACGAGGCGAACTTTTGCGGCTGCTTGCGAGACATGATCGTGCAAGAAACCATCGCGAGTGTCGACGAGATCCTCCAGGGCTGGGAAGGGAACCCCGAGCAGCACCCGAATGGCGATGTCATGGGAGCGCTCCCCGCGCTCGGCGCGTGGGATCGCATGGACGGTCTCCGCGTGCTTCATCACGTGCCACGCGAATGGCTCGCGAACGGGAAGGAGATCCACGCGAGCGGTCTGCCCACGTGGTTCGGACGGGTCGACATCGACTCGGTCTCGAAGGTGGACGACGGCCGGATCGATATCAACGTTTCGATCGATCGCGGCGCCAGACCACGCTTCACCCCCCGGCTCAAGGCCTTATTCATCAAGGTCCGGCACCCAGAGCCCACGATCAAGATCACGCACCTCGTCATCGAACAGCTCGAAGCGTCGCAGGATGGAGCGGCATTCAACCAGGTGCAGCCCAGTTTCGTGAGGGACCAGGCCTTCGGAATCGGCTTGATCGCCAGGCTCTCGCCCTCGTGGACTCGCGTAGTTATCCGTGCCCGCGTCTTTTTCCGGGAGCCGAGGCCGGAGGAGTTGAAACCCAGCGTCCTCGCATCGTGAGCGGCGCCAAATATTTAACCACTCAAGGCTTGATCTAACGCATGAACGTCGTCGACGGCATCATCACCTCGTTAAAACGCGAGCGAGAGCCGGATCGGGTGTATTCATTCGTCCAGGGGATCATGGAACTTTTCGCTCGCAACTTCGACGAGAAGCTCGGGGACTCGTTCCGCGAGGAAGACGTCATAATCCTTTCCAACAAGGACATCACGATACACAAGGCCTTGGGTTTTGACTCGTCATGGTGCGGCAGCGCGGGGCCTTCTGTCGTATATGGCGATCAGCATCCCGCCCTGGTACAAGCAATGAATGAAAAATACCAGAAGATCAACCCGGATTATCAAGTCACCGCGAGCGGCTCGCTCGTGAAAAATCACGCGTACGGTGATGTCATCGTCCACAGTTATCAGGTCGACGGGCTGCTCAAAACGCGCGCGCTCTGGGAACAGTGGCACGAGGGCCTCGTCGTCGGCGACATCGCTGACCACCACGTCGACGAGCTGGACGAGGCGATCCGCAAGGGCATCGAGCATGATTTCCTCGAGATTCCCAGCGTTGGCTTGCTCATGGAACCGTTGATCGGCACGATCGGCATCGACAGCATCGGCAAATTCGCCCGGAAAGATCCGGCCTTCTTGCACGAGGTCTGCGCGTCCATCATGGTTCCACAGTACAAGAAAATGGACTTCCTTTGCAAGAGCGAGGCGCCGGTCATCATCATCCCCGACGATTGCGCGTACAAGGGCAGGCCGATACTTTCCCCGACCATGTACAAGGAATTCATCATCCCCCACCTGGCGAAGATGATCGAGAAAGCACACAAGAAGGGCAAGCTCGTCATTATGCACTCCGACGGCTTCATCGAGCCGTACTACCCGCTCTTCATCGAGATCGGGCTGGACGCCCACGAGTCGCTGGAGCCCGTCGCGGGCATGGACCTCAAGCACTGCAAGGATCGCTACGGCGACAAGCTATCGCTGGTCGGGAACATCGACTCGAGCCGGCTCCTGCCGTACGGCACCGCCGACGAGGTCGCCGCCGAGGTGAAGAAATGCTTGCGGGACGGCGCACCGGACGGCGGTTACATGTTCTCGCCTTGCACCGACCTGACCGATTCTTGCACGGTCGAGAACGCCATCACTATGATGGAGACTTACCAGAAGTACCGGAATTATCCCATCAACATCCCGTGATATTAGCGGCAAACTTCACTTTCTCTCGATTAAGTCGTTGAGGGAGCCCGACTTGTACCCTTCCAGGTCGAGGCTCACTTTCTTGAAGCCAAGCTTCTTGATCCTTGCGGCGAGATCGAGCAACATCCTGGCATCGGCAGACAAGATGCGTGCCAGCGACGGCTGGTCGATCTCAATGCGGAGCACGCCGTCCTCGTGGAGGCGGGCGCGAACGGTGGAAACGTCAGGGAGGGCTGCCTTGATCTCCGCTTCCGCAAGGCCGATCGCCGCGATCGCGTCGCCCGTCAGCTCGATCCCGTAGGCGACCCGCGTCGCCAGGCACGGGCTCGACGGCTTCTCCGCGTTCGGGAGGTGCACGGCACGGGCGATCTGGCGGATCTCCTCCTTGCCGAGACCTGCCGCGAGCAGCGGGGAAAGGAGCCCGAGCTCTGCCACGGCTTTCAATCCTGGCCGGTAGTCCCCCGCGTCGTCGGCATTGGAACCTTCCGCGACGGCATCGTATCCGATTTTCCTCGCGTATTCCACCACTTTCGTGAAATTTTCTTTCTTGCAGAAATAACACCGCTCCGGCGGGTTCGTCCGCACGCCATCGCACGCGAGGGGATTTATCTTGATTACTTCCATCTTGACCTTCAAGAACCTGGCGACCTCCACTGCAGTTTGCTTCTCCCCGGGCGTGTTGAACACCGAGTCGAAGTGCACCGCGTGGACTCCCTTGGCGAAGGCGATCGTGAGCGCCAGCAAGGTCGACGAGTCGACCCCGCCGGAGAACGCGACGAGGACCTTCTTGCCGGCGAGGGCTGCCTTGACTGCCTGGATCTTCCCGAACAGCGATGGCGGGAACGCGGAGCGGTCGCCGAGCACGGCCAGGTTCGCGGTGGGTGTCGTGTGATCATCACTTCTCGGGGGCGATGTCTATGGATTGGAGGCCTGCCATGATCGCATCGAGCAGCCCCGGGACGTCCACCTTCGCCTCGATGGGCGCGTAGGTCTCGATCTTGCCGTGGGTGATGGGATACCGCGGCACTGCCTTGCACGGGTCCTTGGCGCTGTTCGAGATGTCGAGCGTGCCGATCTCGCGGGCGAGCTTGATCACGTCTACCTTGTCCCAGGTCAGCAGCGGCCGCACGACCAGGAGGCTGCCAACGGCCTGCTGGATGAGGGCCAGGTTGTCGATGGTCTGCGATGCTTGCTCGCCGATGATCTCGCCCGTCGAGATGGCCTGGGCATGCTCCCGGGTCGCGACCTCCCTGGCGACGCGGTAGAGCATGCGCTTGCAAAATATGCACGTATACTTGCGTTCGGACTCGTTCCATGCCGCTTGCACGGCCTTGTAGATCGGGCCTGTCGGGGCGACGAGCATCTTGAGCGGGTGCCCGGTATGGCTTGCGATCTTGCGCGCGTGCGCGATGGCTGTGTTCCTTGTGATGTCCGTGGAGAAAGGCACGGCGTTGCCCGTGAGGAAGATGGGCTCGAAGCCCGACTTGACGAGCAAGTAACCCGCGACGGGGGAATCGATGCCGGCGGAGAGCAAGTGCACGACCTTTTCCATTCCACGTGCTCACCCCGATCCGGTGGAATACGTGAACATCGCGTCGATCGCTTTCTTCGCGCGGGCGGCGATCCGGTCGTCGACGATTATTTCGCGATCGCTCGCGGTTCCTGCCTTGATCGCGAGCAGCACGTCGCGTACCTTCGCGAGCGTGGTCTTCTTCATGTTCTTGCACGTGATGCCTTGCGGCACGGGCGCGAGGGAATGCAGCTGGAGCGCCGGGTGCTTTTTCGCGAGGTGGTCGAGCAAGCCTTGCTCGGTGCCGACGACGTATTCCTTGCACGTACCCATCCCTTCCTCGATATACCGGAGCATCTGGGTCGTGGAGCCGACGAAGTCGGCCGCATCCTGGACCTCGGGCTTGCACTCGGGATGGACGACGAGCTTGGCGCCGGGGAATCGCTCTCGCTGGAGGTTGGCGTCCTCGATGGTGAACTGGTCGTGCACATAGCAGCAACCCTTGTCGGGCACGGTAATGACCTTGATGCCCGCCTTCCTTTCGACGTGGTAGGAAAGGTTCTTGTCTGGCCCCATGATGATCGTGTCATCGTGCATCGCCTTCGCCACCTTGCTGCAGACCTCGACCGCATTCGATGACGTGCAGATGACATCGCATTCGGCCTTTGCCTCGGCGAGCGTGTTTACGTAAAGGACAGCGGGTACGCCAGGGAAACGATTTCTAATTTTCAAGATGTCCACGGCCCGGAGCTGGTTTGCCATAGGGCACGATGCTGCACGGTCGGGCATATACACGTGCTTGGACGGGTTGAGAATCTTTGCGACCTCGGCCATAAAGTCCACGGCGGCGAATACAATGTTTTTCGCAGCGGTAACACTCGCTGCTATTCGGGACAAGCCCAGGCTATCGCCGAGGAAATCGCCTATATCTTGCACGTCGGTGATCTGGTAGTAGTGAGCGAGGACGATCGTGCTTGTCTCCCGTTTCAGTGCCTGGATCTCGTCCTTGAGTTGTTGGATGGTTACCGCGGCCATAGGGATCATCGATCGGCATGATGGTTAACGGGCTCGCGACGGGGCTTTCACTGGTAGAAGCCACCGCTTGCGCCGCTTGATTCCTTTCCTCCTGGGCCGCCGCCCTTCTTCCCGACGGGCAAGAACGTCGCCTGGAGCACTTCATCGATGATCATGTTCCCCAGGATCATGGCGTTGTGGATGCGGCGGATCGCCCTGAACAGCTCGTTCTTGGACAAGCCATCGAAGTGGATCTGGTCCGAGATGATCCACTTGTGCTGGTTCCTGTCTATGTTGAATGTCACGTCCTTCTCCAGGAACATCATCTGCATCCTGTTGTAGAAGATCGGGAGCGCCGGGGGACCCTTCTTCGTCAATGCCTCGAGATGTTGTGGGCTCATTGCCATGTTGATCTGTAATATAATGAAATCGGTGTCGGTGGGATTGAGAATGATGATGGACACGGGCATCGGGTGTTTAAAGGGGTAGGATATTTCGATAGCCCAGGTAAAGCCCTCCTTGCCGGGCAGCTTGAGCTTGAATACCCGGTCCTCGATGCACCATTTCTTCACTTGGATAAACATCTCGTCGGTATCCGACATGGTCGTATGCCCTTTGAATCGTGATCTGGTTTTATATGTAAAAGAACGAATTAAATTTACGCTGTTACCGAAATTACACTTTTGGTACGAATCCCCTCGCGAAAAAGGGAGGGAGGTTGGCCAGTATGAACGAGAACGAGAAGAACAACATCACGGAAACTTTCAAGGCATCGCTCGATTCGATCTTCAAGGAAAAACTCGAGCAAGAGAAGTGGCGCAAGAAGCTGGAGAACTTCACCGCCCGCGTGAACCTCGCCGTCGTGTGTCCTCCTGACGAGGCGGCTGGTGCCGGGGCGAAGGAGGACAAGATTTATTTGCATATAATAGCCGACAAGGGGACTTTATCGGTCGCGCCGGGCAAGCTCGACGATGCAGATTTCGAGCTCGCGGCGTCATTCGAAATTTTCTTCAACGTGGCAACGGGCGATGCATCCGCCGTCAAGGCGATGTTCAGCGGGGCGCTGAAGACATCGGGAAAGGTGCTCAAGAATATCAAGAAGCTCCTGTTCTTGCAGAAATTGCTCATCCTCGAAAAGCTCTAGCAACGGGACACGGGGCGTGTTTCCCCCGCGGTTCTTCCCCCTCTTCTTTCAACTCGGCACCGCCTGACCGTTCTTGCTGTGAAACTATTTCTTGATGAGTTGCTTCATACGGTCAGCGAACCTCTGGCAAGTGGCACCCATCTTGATCCAGACGCCGTAGCAGTCATTTTTCGGGTCTTTCTCCGCCTGGTGATCGCTGTAGAATGGACAGCCGTTATGGGTCTCGCAATAGGTGATCGCGTTTCGCAGCAGCGCGGAATACCCGTCACCGTCCTTTAAATCGACGAACTCATTCACCAAGTACTCCCGGGTCTTGATGGATGGGACGTGCGGCTTTTTACCTTGTCGCTCGTACTGGTCTTGCAGCTGCTGGCACTCGTTCCGGATCTCGGATGCCTGGCGCTTGATGAGCTCCCGCTCCTTGTCCAGGAGCAGCCGCTCCTTCGCGAACTGTTCCTTCTCTGTTATACGGCTCCTTACCTGCTTGTCGCGAGTGCTGTCGCCCATCACGCGTGTCAACCCGAGATCCTTTGAGACCCTCCTATCGACGCAACCAAGCCTACAAACCCCCCACTTCTTCATGTAAAACGTTGTCAAAGCAGTGGGAATGCATCTAATGATTATTGAAGGTTATTTAGATTTAAAATATTGTATGAACTAAGTCCTTCGATCCAATAAATTTACTAGGTTCGGTCATGAAGTTTATATCCGTCCCGCCGTGAAAGGATCACGTGCATCCCGTGGTCTTATTTCTTGTCGCGATGATATTCACTCTTGTTTTCACCCTTATCGTGAGGAAGGGAAAGAGAAAGTCTCGACAAAAGGCATCAAGTGAGGATAGTACCACGTCCTCTCCTATAAATGCTCAATTGCCTGGATGTGCCCCTGCCATGCCGCGTTGTCT
>JAUQYZ010000105.1 GCA_030587475.1 Candidatus Sigynarchaeum calidifontis | reverse complement strand
TAGTGTTTCAATTCTTTGATGGAAAGATCGACCGCGATGCATTCACCTCATCATCGTGCAAAAATCGGGGAATAAGTGGCCTTCATGCTAAGATCCACCGATCTGAACCATAAATTATACGAAAAGGGCCGGATATTTCTACATCCTTATCAATCCGTTAATGCAATACTGGGCTCTTAACAACGGGTGAAAATGCCGGTCTCCTTTTTTATCCAAAAAGGAGTTGCCCTTTCTCGAACCAGTTATCGATCACGGTCATTGACAAAATAATCTGTGCCCGTGAATGACCCGTCGCAAGAAGCACGCATCCCGTCGAACCAAAAGCGTGAACTGGAAGAAAAAGAACATCAAATACGCCCGTTTAATCCCGTTGGCCAATTCATCATTCATTCATAAAACTAGCCCTAGCTTCGCTGCGTTTAGTCGAGATAATGGAGACCCGAGAGAACAATCATGAAACGATAATGAAAGAGGTATTCGGCTCAGGCAAGGAGGACATTCCCGACAGCCTTCTCTCGTCATTCCATGACATTCGCGAGGATATCGACCGGGAATTCATGCACGCGGGGCTGGATCAATGACCGTCGACAAACCTGCCACTCCGTGGTTCCTAGACGCCGAGGCTTGCATCGCAATGCTAAAAGGAAAGGCTGGAATCAAGGAATTGCTTGAAAAGGTCACCAACCCACTTGCAACCCACTTGCAACCACGACTCCCGCTCTTTACGAGATACATTGTGGTATTCAATATTACCGGAAGCGAGGGTTGATCGACAAGGAAATACGGTCGTTACAACTCCTGGAAAAGTTACGTGTTTTTGACTTTGACACGAGTGCGGCGAAAAAAGCGAGCGAGATTTGGGCAGATTTGAAAATCAAGGGAAAAATGATCAAGATCATCGACATCATGATCGCGGCGATAATGTTATCCCGTGGTTACGACCAGATCATCAGCAACGACGAGCATTATTCCAACATTGATGGAATCGTGCGAAACGTGTGTAAGACATGAAAAAAAAGGAGGTGAGTTCAATTATTCAAATAGTGCCCTGAAATCCTCGATTCAGGAGCACATTAAATGTGTTAATGCGATAAGATGATTCATGCAACGGAGAATATCGGGAAGCGCGATGAAAGTAGCGCAAAAACCACAAAAGGGGTCAATCGTGTACGTTGAAATCGACACGGCTTACACCGAGGGCAACGTGATCCGGAACACCCGGCCGTGCATCGTGTGGCGGCACATGACCTCGCCCCCGTGCTCCATGATCATTCCACTCACGACCAATTTGGAAAGCACCAGGTATCCATACACGCTCGAGATCAAGAAGGGCCCAGGCAATTCGTTGAAACAAGATTCCGTCGCGCTCGTTTTCCAATTGCGGGTGATCGATAACGAAAAGTTAAGGCAACCAGTCGGGAACATATCTGCGAAGGAAAAGCGCCAGATCAACGATTTCTTGGTGCAATACCTCGATCTCGTCGTTGATGAGAAAAAATGACGCATCAAGGACGAATGGCTTATCGATGTTAAAAACAAGATTTACTTTGGTTTTCAAAGTAAAAAGCGATCTTTAAATTCGTTGAATCGATCCATACGCTAGGCATGAAATCCGTTCTTGATGACGCGATCCAGGAAATGTTGAATGCTGCACGCTTGTTGAACAAGAAAGCATTCACGATCGATCGATGTATCATCCTTGTTCTCTTATACTGTTGTAGCGATGGACTGCAATACCGTGAATTAAAAAACATGCTGGAAATCTCGGATGGCAAGTTGATCGCCGATTTGACCGCGCTGGTGAAGGAGGCGCTCGTTCAAAAAAGGACGGAGCTTTGGGATAACAAGTCGCTGGACATCTACACGATCGACGAGCACGGCATCGCGGAAGTCGAGAGATGCAAGGCATTTTTCGACGCGTGCCAGAAAATACGAGGAGGGTGCAAGTGAATGCTCGATGACTTGAAAACGGTCGCAGCAGCGCTCAAGTTCCTGGGTTTTTCGGGGTGGGAGCCACGCAGCGATTACGTTTACCGCTTCAACATCCAAAAGATCGCATACCTGTGCAAGGCGATGGGTATCCCGTTGACCAGTTACGATTTCAGCATCTACTTGCATGGCCCGTATTCGCGAGCCCTGGCAATTGATTACACGACGCACGCCGCGGCCGTCGCCATCGACCAGGGTGATTCCAGCAGGGACCATGCCTTTTCGGGCGGGGAGCGGGATGCCTTGCGGCTGTTGAAGGACGTGGTTTTTTCGAATGGCTTGATGCGATCCCATCCCGCTGAATTTCTCGAAACCCTTTCGACCGTCGTTTTTTTCTTCGTTAACGAGAACGATTATTCCCACGATTCGCTGGTTCGGAAGGTGAAGAAAATCAAGCCGCACTTGAGCAAACGCATCCTGTCGGTCGCGGTGAACGTGGCCAAGGAATTGCTGCTCTCGGTCAATCCCCCGACTGCGACCATGGTGGAGGAAGTAAAGGCCTGGGAACGCATGGGGGATGGATTGGACAAGGACATCACGGATCCGCCGGGAAACAGGGAGAAGACGACGCTCCTCGATCCTTACAAGACCTGATACCGGCGAGTTCGCATGTATACTTCTCGTTCTGTGGGAAAGAATCGACAGATTAAGGACAATTCCATGGTAATTAGTAACGTGAATCAAATTCACGGCATCGATCGCAGAGATTGATAAGCGTTTTATGACGATGCAGGAGCAACTCGACAAGCGATTCGATCGCAGAGATTGATAAGCGTTTTATGACGATGCAGGAGCAACTCGAGATCGTGAAGAACTTGCTCGATGGTATACATTATACCAAATGGAAATCGTTGAAGAAGGCAGCGTCTAACATCCTCTTCGATTATCGGCCATTTAACAAGGTTTTCCTCGATATTTTTAATTTTCTTTTCAACCCCGAGCAAAAAATTGCTTCCCAGGTTCTTCGCTTTGGAATCATAAAACTCGATGGCTCATTCATTTCCTTTTCCGCTTCTGGATGGAATATCGCCTCTAGCTTCACGGTCTCGATCGTGCCTCGGTGAAGACCTGATCCGCGGGCTTCCCGGTCATCTTTCCTTCTTGGATCTCGCGATGCCGGCGTTTCGATTCCTCGATCCATGCCCGCTCTGCATCCGGGTCTTCCTCCCCGTCCAAGCTCCTCATTAAACGTTCTATCAATTGCGCTCTCTCGGTAATTGAAAGTTGAAGGGCTTGTTTTTCGATATCCTTCATTTTCGAGACCATGCGTGCGTCACCAGTAATTGTTCTTCTGCTAGGAGAGCGCAATTTCATGTTCTTATGCTTGATTGGTACTTCGCTATTTATTCTCCACGCTTCTGTTCGCTTCGTAAAGAGAAAGAGAATCGGCAACAATAATCAACAACGAGACAGGCCTTGAAATATGAAATAGAATGACGGCTCGTGTTAATTCCAGTTTTTGTAATAATAAATGTACGTCAATTGCCTGATTTTACGAGTAATTCATATCCCTCTTTTTCGAGCCATTCTCGAACTCTAAATTCTTGCTTGGATCGCTTGAACGCGTGCCATCTTTTCTCCCATGCTTGATGACGAGCAAGCACATCCTTGAACCTACGGAATGCCCCTTTCCCATTGATCGCGCTTTCCAGCCGTGCTTTCAGCGGGAGATCGGTCACAGCATCCACGAAGTCCTTCATGTCTTGGTACCCCGCCCACGGTTCGACGCGTGGTATCCGCAGATACCGCTTCGCGCCATCCTTCTCGATCATGTCGTGGACCTGGATATCGTTCATATCCACATCGTGCCCCTCATTGACCAATGCATCAAGCAATTCTTCATCAGAATCATAGTCGAGGGATCTTCCGCCAACGAAATCCCGGATTATCTCCCCCGTCATGACATCCAGGAAAAAATCAATGCCCATCTCATCAAATTCGCCGTCCATTACTAGTGCCATGTCCTCGATATCGTTCAAGGTCATGCGTATAGCAGGCGTCTGCGTCTGTTTTTTACCCATGATACAATCTCCACTTCAAATCACTTCCTCTTCGAGATTAGCCTTTAAAGAGGTGATCGCATCTTCGAGCTGGGGCAGGTGGTCTTTTCGCACGACTTTGATCCCGAGCAAGTTCGTGACCGGTTCAATAATCGAGGCCGTATTGCTGGAGAGCACGTTGATGATAGCCGGCACGCATTCACAAGACTCTAGGACCTCGAGAAACGTATCCATCATCTCTGTCCAGGGGGTCCCTGGTTTGACGAGCTCCGACCTGTAAACATATCCGGATTGATGATCGACGGTGATCATCATGTCTGGATAATACGGCCGCTCCGCGTCGTCTTGGCAATTCATGAACGTGTGGATGAACTCGAAATCCACGATATTTGGACTTTCGCGGGCTTGAAATTTCCCGGATTGTTGAATTTTAGCAGCCTTGGCGGATATTTTCTCGGGAACCTTGTCAAGCCGCATCTCGGGCCGGCTTGCAATGAGAAATGAATATTTCTTTTCAACCCGGCTCGTTTGCGCCACGGGCGTGATGGTTTCTCGCCATCCCTCGGGTAGGCCAGCCACGTCAACACGCTCGCGTACCAGCACGGCGTGATCAAACTGGATATCAGGAAGTCGGCGCAAAGCATTCTTGCCACGACGTGAGACATCGAGTACTTGTGATAATATCAGCGTGAACAGCCGCACTTGATCGGCGGTCAATATCCACGGATAATAACCTGGCGTGAAATCCCTGAATTGAGGACAGCAGCGGGAATCCTTGGCAGAGGACCCCGCTGCATCGAGCATGAATTTGTCGGGGGCTTCGATATAATCCCTGCTCTCGAAGGCAAGATACAATCCAGCTTGCCGCAAAAACAGATCTTTCACCGGAAGATTACCACGTGCCGCCAATGCAATGAAGCTGGCTAGTCCCTCGTCACCAGGATAGGCCATTATTCCGATGTGTTGGCCGAGCATTCCCATGATGCTGCAATACCACACCGTTCCAGTTGCCGGGTCCTTGACGGCGATGATCTGCGTATCCTTGAGGTATTTCCACGGCGCGAGGTCGTAAATGGATGTTGTGACCGCCATCAACTTCGAAAGATCATCACGGGGAATTTTCGCTATCGCAGACATTGCCGCATCGAAATTCGTTGGTTGGGAGTCATCTTCGTCAAGTAATTTATCGATCCTCTTGCCCGTCGACCTAATCATTTTTACAAAGTTGTCAGCGTGCGGCATTACGAATCTATTAAACGCGCTCTGCGAGGCCGGATCCATCGGAAACCCCGAGACGCTGGATAACCTGGCTGCGAATTTTTCCCTGGAGATCGATCCGTCAGCATATGCCTGGAGGGTGTCGAAGAATTCAGGGGTTTCAAGGATGCTCGCAAGCTCCTCACTAAATGATCTTTGAGTGTTCTGATAATTCCTTGAAGCCTTTTCATCCATCTCGTCCGAATTGACCATCCCGTTGATCTCGGCTCGCAACGTACCGAGGTGGTCGAACAAATCGTCAACGATCTTGGTGTCAAATTTGCATTCGCTTGCCACGTGATTGATGAACTTTTTAAGAACGGCAGGAACTTGCTTGAGGGCAGTTGTTGATGTTGCGAATTCCTCCACCAAGAACTCGAAAGAATCGATGAAATCACGGATCGCTGCCGCAAATGAACGAGCATCGTCCCTATCTGTATACCTTTTGTGATCGCGGATGAAGTCTATCCAGGTTTGCAAGACTCGCTCGTGAACACGCAGTGTCGGTCCCTTCACGCTGGCTTTCAAATTCTCGAGGTATCCCGTAACGAGGTTTTTTGCTTTGTTGACCAAGAGGGAAGGCACTTTTTTTTCTTGGCCATCGAAATTGCTTTTTACAAGGTTGTTAATTCTGGATTCGTTTATCTTGCGTTCTCCCCTCTTGGATCCACCACGGCCGCGTGTCCTGGGTGGGATGTGATATGCAGGATCATCGAATAACGAACAAGGATGGTTTTTTAATCGCAAGCAATTCGCTTGGCAGCGTTGGCACTCCTTGGCTTGGGAACGGATCACTTGAGTAAGGCTCGTTGCAATCACGTTGACTTTTTCCCTTGGCATATCTCGCACGTGTTTTTCGATCCACGAAGGCGCCACGGCAAGTGACATGGCTGAAGACAGGTCCTTGGTCACGATCACGTGCTTGAGTCGTGCAGAGATATCGAGAATCATCGGCGTGATCATCGATTTTTTCAGCCATTTTTTGATAGCAGGTATTTCCCTGTGCTGTTCCAAGGCCATTTCGAGACTAAGAGCCATCTCGTAGCAATACCAGTTGAGCATTATCTTATCCTTGCTAGATGCGCAAAAATCCGAAGCCTTAAGGTGTGACATGGCCGTCATCCACGCGATTAACTATTTTGAATGGAACGTTTTCATGCGAGATCGAGCATCGGCATTCGACGAATTTCGTCGAAGCGCATGTTTCACGTGAAATTCCATTGCGGGTGATGAAATTGCTGTTTTTTTTTCCAACTCAGCATATTTATACTATCGCGTTATTTTCTTGGTATCAATAACGCCATGTTGGCAACCGGAAACGATCGCCGCTCTTCTCCTTCGATTCCCATTCCTTGAAATACCGGTCGAGCTCGGCGGCCAGCCCCTCGATGTCGGCGCCCTTGAAGATGACCCGCCCGTCGGCGACCTTGAAGCCGAAGTAGTCGGCCCACCCGAACACGAGCTCCCAGACGAACGCCACGTCGACACTCCTCGGTCCTTCGAAGACATAATACCGGCGGGTTTAAATGCACACTTCTAATTCTTTGGGAAAGAATCAACAGATTAAGGCCAATTCTATGGTAATTAGTGACTTGAATCAATTTATCACCATGCTCCCCAAGCTCATTCGTGAGAACGACGCGGTCAAGGGCTCGATTATCACGGCCTTGGCTGGGGTTATGACGACGAGGGACGACATTACAGCATTGATCGCAGAAATGGACAAGCGTTTCATGACGATGCAAGAACAACTCGACAAGCGCTTTGAGACCTTACAAGAACAACTCGACAAGCGATTCGGGGCTTGGCAGGTGCAGCTCGACAAGCGCTTCGAGATCGCGGAGAATTTGCTCTTTCGCATCGCACAAGACCAGGTCGGAATGCTCTTTGTCGTTTCGGAGATCAAGAAAATTTGTGATCAGATGCAGCAATTATAAGCATCATAACAACCTGCCTCATGCCATCCACCGACAATTTTATTTTATTGGATTTCGATGCATGACCGGATACAAATGATAGAAAAGAAGCGACATTTGCTGGACGAAATCGAAGGGCTCCCCGATTCTAGCCTTGATGAGGTCTTGGATTTCGTCCGGTTCATGAAATTCAAGTTGAAATCGGTATCCCTGGAGACTGCCCTCCTTAGCGAGCCGGCCTTGAAGAAAGATTGGGAGCGACCAGAGGAAGATCGCGCATGGTCGAAATTGTAAAAGGCGACGTGGTTATCGTCCCATTCCCGGTTCACCTCATTTAGTATTGCGCGGCGCCATTTGATCAAGGTTTTCTCTCAACACCGGGCGAATACACGGTTCCGCGTGCCTGCAGTCCGCCCTTGCCCGCCTCGCCAGCATTCATGGTAATGCAAAAGGAAATCTTGTGCCGGGCGCCTTTCTGTAGACCAAATCATTCGAATTGATCCAAGAACTCGTCGACATGATCCAAATTCTTCGAAATCTCCCTCGATTCCGTGGCGAAGAACTCCGTGGTGGGGAACGCGATAATGATAGGACACCTTACCTTATATTATTGGAACTCGTGTATATACATAACGCACAGAATTGATGATAATATAATGGCAAGTCTAACGCTATCAATCCCGCCCGAGTTAAAGAAACGGATGGAGCATTTCAGCGAGATAAACTGGTCCGAGGTGGCGAGGAAGTCCATCATGCAAAAGATCGAGGACCTGGAATTCTTGGAGGAATTCAAGTCGAACAGCAC